>JAJXWW010000142.1 GCA_021781415.1 Planctomycetota bacterium | reverse complement strand
CGCCGTACTCCACGACGATCTCGCCGTTGGCCTCCTTGCGATCGAAGACGAGGCGGGGATATTGGCGCATCGCCCCGCCGACGACGTTGTAATCGAGCAAGCCATCGAAGACATCGCGCTGCCATTGGGGGCGGGAAATATCGCAGCGGAAGACGAGCTTCGCCTTGCCGGGAGCCTTATTGCGTCCTTCGTGGAAAGCAGCGCCATAGTAGCGCAGTGCCCAATAATCTTGAAAGTTCGACGGCTCATCGAGCAGCCACGGCGACGACCCGCGCGACCAGCCGTTCTTTTTGAAATCGATCTTGTTATTGAGGAACACATGATAGAGCGTATCGTGCCATTTTTTATCCTGGAAATGCTCGGCGGTGCGGCGCGATACTTCGACGAAGTTACGGCGATAGGCCGCGGGAAAGGCGAGATCGGCCCAATAGGAGCCGTTATAGTTACCCTCCATCGGACTGGGCCAATTTTCGTGCAGCGGCAGATAGAAGATGTCCAACGGCACGCCTCGGCGCGGCAAATCGGCGAACGCCGTGCCATCGAAATAGGGTCCGAAACGCCGATCCCAGGCGCTCCAATCGAGACGCTCGCCGTCCCAGCGCGGAGCGCAGCCCTCCGCGACCGAGCCGCTCTGCGAATACGGTACGCGATTGAGTACCACGCGATGCCGATGTCCCAGCCGATAGTAGTCGCGCTCGTTGGCCGGAAGTCCGTAGCAATTCATCTCCGGCAGAAAACTCAGATAGTCCGGCAGGGTGAAGTTCCACACTCGCAGCGACACCTTCAGCGCGAGGGAGATTTCGCCGGTTGTGAGGGTCAATCGCCCCTTGTATGCGCCGGCCTCGACTTGGTGCGGCACATAGATCTCGGCGTGCAAAGCGGCGTACTTCTGACCGGCGATTCGCTCGCCCTCTCCGGGAATGCTCAATCCTCCGGACAGCGGCACAATCGGATCGGGCATTGGCCCCTTGGCCGAGCTTATTGGGTGATAAATGCCCCAGGAGACTTGGATTTTCGCGCCGCTTTCTCCTTCAAACGTCAACTTCGGACGCACGCCTTCGAGGGGACCGCGCAGCAGAACCTGAAAGGCGACGAATTCGTTGCGGGCGGCGTGCAGACGGAGCTGCTTGTCCTTGGCACTCCACAGATGATTGGCCGAGAGATAACCTTCCGCCTGCTTCGGGATCGTTTCGCCACTTACCGGATGGACTTTATCGAGTTCATCGAGAACGGCGACTTCCGCCGTGCCGAGGCGCGGCAGCGGCGCGTTGTCGGCGAACGGTTCGGGCGATTCACCCGGCAGCGGCGCGGCGATTCGATCCGACACGCGCACCGTCGCGGTGGTCGCTTGGCCCACGTTGCCCGCGCCGTCCACGGCGCGAACGGAAACCTCGACCTCCGCGCCCGCTTTCAGGTCCAAATCGCGCAGACGCATGCGCACGGATGCTCCGGGTTTCCCCGCCACGGGAACGAGATAGCGCGGCACTTCCTTGCCATCGACGGCGACGACAAAGCCGATGGTTCCCGCGCCGCCCTCATCTTTCGGCGTGGTCCACGAAACCCACGTCTCGCCGGCGAGTAGATCGTTCACCTCTGCACGAATCGCCCCCGGCGCGGCGGGTGGTTGTTTGTCTTCCGCCCCAAGATACACGGTCAGATAGGGAGCCGTCGCCGCGCCGGATTCTCGACTGTGGAGAAAGCGATTGGGAAAGTGGCGGAAGGTGAACTTTTCCCCCTGGCGCGTCCATTCGGAGCCGGTATCGTCGAACACCAGAAAGCCGTGGCTGATCCCGGCAATGCGGGCGGCGACGACGGACGGATCGAGGGGGATCTGTTGCCAGCGCCGCGCATCCGGCGGCGACGCCTCGGCCATCTTCCAGAGCGTCCCGCCCTCGCCGAGCATGACGCTGCACAAATCGCTGCCGGGGACCGTCCACGGCACGTCGGGATGACGGCGACGATTGTGCGTCGAACTGCCCTTCTGCGGCGCATAACTTTCCGATGTGCCCTCGACCCATTCGGCTCCGAAGCTGCCCACTGTCACACGATGCAGCCGTTCTTCACCGGCCAGATGGACGTGCAGCGTCGCCCCGTTGACGATTCGTCCGCGCAGAGGCTTGGCGTCGATGTCCACCAGGCTCATCTCTTGGTTCGATTTCACTTTGAGCCGCGTCGATCCGCCGAGATTACAGTCGGACTCTTGACCGACGTTGGAGAACCAGGTGTCGCGGTTCACCGGCACGCGAATCGCCTCGCCCGTCGGTTTTCGCACCTCCGGAGTCGCGTTTTCCGTCGCCTCTTTGGTCGCGGGCAGAGTGTCGATCACCGTGCGCTTGACCTCTTCGATTTTCTTCAGCGACAGCCAACCTCGCAGGAGATAGCCGCTATTCTTCAGATTCTCCGCCGTTGGGGGCGAGGTCAGCTTCGTGCCGTCGATGCCGACGGTGGGATGCACGTCGTCTTTGCCTAGCAGCGTGCCGTTCCAATCGTTGGGCCGACGCTTGAGGATCTCCTTTTCGTAGTCGATGAAAGGAAGCGAACGTCTTCTCGCCAATCGGCGCAGGGCCTCGTTGTAGCTTCTTGCAAGTCTCGATTGTCCGGGATGTGGCGGAATAGTGGATACGATGGGCACGATGCCGCGCTCCAACATCAGATCGATGCACTTCGTCATGTCGGCGGAGTACGCCGCTACGGAGCGCCGCGCTGTGGCGTCGTTGGTTCCCAGCATTAGCACGACGATGCGCGGCTTGTAAGTGTCGAGGATCTTGGCGAGCGGCGGCAGCTTTTGTTTGCCACCGGCCAACATCTCCTCGGATCGAATGCCGCCGCACGCCGTATAGGATCGCCCTCCGTCGGGATGATCGAACCGCGCCAGCCACCATCCATCGCGGTCGTTGTCCGCGCCCATGTGCATCCACTTCAGGACGGCCTTGTCTTCTTCCGTCTTGCCTTCGCCGAGACACGGCCATTGCCCGTAGGGATTCGCATAGGTGATCGAATCGCCGACGTGCAGCACGACCCCCTCGTGTCCGTGAAACGTACTGGCCGTCTTATTCATCGCTGCGGCATAGTTCCACTCTTGAGGCAATGGCTTCTCTTCGCCGCGAACCGACCCGAGGAAAAGTGCGTGTATCGAAAGAAGAAGTGCGATAGAGTATCTCATGGCCGTTGTCCCGGTTGCGTGGGTGTGGAGAGCGAACGATGTACCAAGCGTCGCCAAACGAGAGGCGTTTGTCAAGAACGACCCGGCGAAAACGAGAGGCGCGTCGGTCGAGCGAACGTAAGATTTCAGGTTCCACGAATAAATCGAGGAGCAACTCCCCATGATCGGCGAGGGCCGGCAAACAGGCCGCGCGCGCTGGCGTCTCGAGGTTCGGGGCGCGGTGCAGGGTGTCGGCTTTCGACCGTTCGTCTATCGGCTGGCTACGGAGTTAGGCTTGGCGGGATGGGTGAACAATTCGCCGAGCGGCGCGACGATCGAGATCGAAGGGGATCGCCGGTTACTCGACGATTTCCTGATCCGGCTGCGCGGCGAGAGACCGCCCGCTTGCGTTCTGACGCGGATGGATTCGACGCCTCTGTCACCACTGGGGGAGTCGAGCTTCGCGGTTCGCTCCAGCGACGAAGACGGACCTAAATCGGCGGCGATTCTTCCCGATCTCGCTACTTGCGCGGACTGTCTCCGCGAGATATTCGATCCAACGGATCGCCGTTATCGCTATCCCTTCACCAATTGCACCAACTGCGGGCCTCGCTATAGCATTCTTGAGTCGCTGCCCTACGATCGCGCGCGGACGACCATGAAGGGTTTTATCCAGTGCGCGGCTTGCCGGGCGGAATACGAGAACCCCGCCGATCGCCGTTTCCATGCCCAACCGAACGCCTGTCCGCGCTGCGGACCTCACTTGCAGTGGTGGGATAGCGAGGGCGGAGTTCACGCCGAGGGCGACGACGCACTCCACAGGGCAGCGGCAGCATTGCGCGACGGGAGGATTGTGGCGGCCAAGGGGTTGGGCGGCTTCCATCTCATGGTCGATGCGCGCGACGAGGGGGCCGTCATGCGCTTGCGCCGTCGCAAAAGACGCGAGGCGAAACCGTTTGGCCTGATGGCTCCCGATTTCTCGGTCGTCCAAAGTTGTTGTCATGTATCCGACGCGGAGGAACGTCTGCTTCGTTCGTCCGCAGCCCCGTTGGTCCTGTTGCGACGACGTTCGGACGCTCTTGTCGCCGCTTCCGTGGCTCCCGGCAATCCGTATCTCGCTTCGATGTTGCCTTCTACGCCGATGCACCATCTCTTGCTCGCCGAGCTGGGATTTCCCATCGTGGCCACGAGCGGCAATTGCTCCGACGAACCCATCTGCATCGACGAGGGCGAAGCGCGCGCGCGCCTGGCGGGCATCGCCGACGGATTTCTCGTTCACAACCGCCCGATCGTTCGACCCGTCGACGATTCCCTGGTTCGCATCGTGTGCGGCGAGGTCATGGTACTGCGACGGGCGCGCGGCTACGCCCCTTTTTCCCTCGCTGTCGTCGAGCCGTTACCCTCGCTGCTGGCTCTGGGAGCGCATCAAAAGAACACGATCGCCGTCGCTTCGGGATCGCAGATCGTTGTCGGTCAACACATTGGCGATCTCGATACTCTTTTGGCGCGCGAGGTGTTCGTCCGAGCAGCGGACGATCTTACGCGGATGTATGAGCTAACCCCGCAAGCCGTCGTTTGCGACTTGCATCCCGATTATTACTCGACCCGCCATGCTGAGAAAATGAATCTCCCCGTGGTACGGGTACAGCATCATCGTGCCCACGTCCGAGCGTGCATGGTGGAACACGGCTTGACCGGCGCGGTGCTTGGCGCGGCGTGGGATGGCACGGGATACGGTGGAGACGGAACTATTTGGGGCGGAGAGTTTCTGCGCGTCGAAGGCGACCGATGCGAGCGCGTTGGACACCTGCGTGCTTTTCCCCTGCCGGGCGGCGAGCGTGCCATCCGCGAGCCGCGCCGCGCCGCGGTGGGACTGCTGTACGAAATGCTCGGAGACGCACTGTTCGAGCGTCGGGAACTAGCACCTCTGAACGATTTTTCCGAAAGCGAACGCCTGATCTTGCGCGGGATGCTTCGCGCGTCGGTGAACGCGCCGCGAACGACCAGCGCCGGCCGCCTTTTTGACGCCGTATCTTCTCTCCTCGATCTCCGCCATTACACCGACTTGGAAGGCCAGGCGGCAATGGACCTGGAGTTTGCTGTCTTGGAAGATCAAGAAGAGTCGATTTATCCATTTCACCTCGATGCCTCCGGCGTCTTCGATTGGGAGCCGATGGTCGCGACGATCTTGGACGAAATCGAGCGGGGCGAATCCGTCGGCGTTCTCGCAGGACGATTTCACGCGACGATGGCGGAAATCATCGTCGCCCAGGCTCGGCGGGTTGGGGAAAGCGTCGTCGTTCTCGCGGGCGGATGCTTTCAAAATGCCCGTCTTTTGACGGCGACCGTCGAACGTCTGCGTGCGGCGGAGTACAAAGTCTATTGGCCGCGGCGCATCCCGCCCAACGACGGGGGCATCTCCTTGGGACAGATCGCCGCCGCTGCCGCCCTCATTCGACGAAGGGAGTGAACGCCATGTGCTTGGCGATACCGGGAGAGATTGTCAGTATCGCGGGAGACGATCCGCTGCTTCGCATGGGCCGGATTCGGTACGGCAGCATCGTCAAAGAAGCGAGCCTGGCCTGCGTGCCCGAAGCGGAGGTCGGCGATTATGTGCTGGTTCACGTCGGTTTGGCCATCAGTCGGCTCGACGCGGACGAAGCGGAGCGCGTATTGACGGCGCTGCGCGAGGCGGGAGAATGGGAGGAGGATCTGCCGTGAAGTTCGTGGACGAGTACCGCGAGTCCGAGAGCGTCAGACGACTGGCGCGCGCCCTGGCGCGCCGCACCACGAGACCGTGGACGCTCATGGAAGTGTGCGGGGGTCAGACGCACGCCTTCCTCAAATTCGGTTTGGACGCATTACTCCCTAAAGAGATCGAGTTAATTCACGGACCCGGCTGTCCCGTTTGCGTAACTCCCGTGGAGGCCATCGACCGCGCGCTGGACTTGGCCGCGCGAGCCGACGTGATCTTTTGCTCGTTCGGCGACATGCTGCGCGTGCCGGGAAGCGAGCGCGATTTACTGGCAGTCAAGGCAGCGGGGGGCGATGTGCGCATGGTCTATGCCCCGCTCGATGCCGTGCGACTGGCTCGCGATAACCTGACTAAGCAGGTGATCTTTTTCGCCGTGGGTTTCGAGACGACGACCCCGGCCACCGCTCTGGCCGTGTTGACGGCGGCGCGGCAGGGTATCGAGAACTTCTCCCTTTTGACCGCTCACGTTTTGGTGCCGCCCGCCTTGGAAAGCCTTCTTGCCTCGCCGAATTGTCGCGTACAAGGCTTTCTCGCCGCCGGTCACGTTTGCGCCGTCGTGGGCTATCGAGAATACGAACCGATTGCCCGCCGCAATCGCGTTCCCATCGTCGTCACCGGCTTCGAACCGCTCGACCTGTTACAAGGGGTGTATCGGTGCGTGAACCAACTCGAAGAGGGACGCTTCGAGGTCGAGAATTCCTACGGGCGGGTTGTGCTGCCCGATGGGAATCCCTCGGCGCGGGCGATGGTGGACGAAGTATTCGGGGCCGTACCGCAGCGTTGGCGCGGCATGGGAGAGATCCCCGCGAGCGGACTGGCACTGAGGCCGCGCTACGCTGCTTTCGATGCGGCGCGGCGTTTCCGGGCGACCGAGCCGAGAACCGAGCCAGAGTCACCGTGCATCGCCGGCCTGATCCTGCAGGGCATCGAAAAGCCCCGCGACTGCCCTGCCTTTGGCCGCGAGTGTACGCCGGAGCATCCCCTGGGCGCGCCAATGGTCTCCTCTGAGGGAGTCTGTGCGGCCTACTATCGCTATCGGCGTCTGGAGCGATCCGGCCAAGGCGCGAAAGGATAATCGACCGTGACTGTGCATGAATCGACCTGGACGTGTCCCGTACCGCGTGTGCCAGACCTCATTCAAATGGGGCACGGTGGCGGCGGGTGGTTGACCCATCGTTTGCTGGAGCGCATCTTTCGCCCGGCGTTCGGCAACCCTCTGCTGGACGCCCAACACGATGGAGCGATTCTGGAGCGCGGCTCGTCCCGGCTGGCGTTCACAACCGATTCCTTCGTCGTTCGACCGCTGTTTTTCCCCGGCGGCGACATCGGAACCCTGGCAGTCAACGGAACCGTCAACGATTTGGCCATGTGCGGCGCTCGGCCTTTGTGCCTCAGCGCCGCCTTCATTCTCGAAGAAGGCTTGCCCCTGGAGACTTTGCAACGCATTGCCGAATCGATGCGTCGGGCCGCCGCGACTGCGGGAGTCGTCATCGTCACCGGCGATACCAAAGTTGTCGAACGCGGCCGAGGCGATGGAATGTATATTACGACTACGGGGATCGGCACAATCGAACATTCGCGGACCATCGCTCCCTCGTCCGTTCGTCCGGGTGATGTCGTGTTGCTCAGCGGCGACATCGGCCGACACAGCATGGCGATCTTGGCCGTTCGCGGTGAATTGTCGTTTGAGACGACACTGCTCAGCGATTGTGCCTCCGTCGCCGAGCCGGCGTTGGCCTTGCTGGCGGCGGGGATCGATGTTCACTGCCTTCGCGATCCGACGCGCGGCGGATTGGCGACGACACTGCTGGAGATTGCCCAAACGGCGGGAGTACACATCCACCTCGACGAACGATCCGTGCCGGTCGATGAGGAGGTGCGCGCGGCATGTGAACTGCTTGGGCTCGACCCGCTCTACATAGCGAACGAGGGTCGCTTCGTCTGCTTTGTTCCCGAGGCACAAGCCGAGCGCGCGGTCGGGATTCTCCGCGCCCATGCCGTCTCCGCAAATGCTTGCCGCATCGGCGAGGTGAGGGCGGATGCGTCCGGCGCGTTGACGGCGACCGGCATCTTGGGAACCGAGCGCGTTCTGGACATGCTCAGCGGCGAACAGTTGCCTCGGATCTGTTGACGCGCTTTGTGGCGACTCGTTCTTCCAGCCATTGATACCACTCCGGCAGCCCCGCGCCGGTTCGTGCCGAGACGGACAACACCGTGGCTTGGGGTGCCACGCCGGCCAAGTTCGCCTTCGCCGACACGGAGTCGAAGTCGACGGCCTCGGCGAGATCGATTTTATTGAGCAGAACGACATCGGCGGTCTTGAACATCAGGGGATACTTCAGCGGCTTATCTTCGCCTTCGGTGGTAGAAAACAGCACGATGCGGAAATCCTCGCCGAGGTCGAACCGAGCCGGACATACTAAATTGCCGACGTTTTCGATGACGAGTACATCGAGCGCGTCGAGGTCGAGTTGTTCGACGGCGCGGGCAATCATTGCCGATTCCAAATGACAAACCGTTCCCGTCGTGATGGGAACCACCGGCGCGCCGCGTCCGCTCAGACGGCGAGCGTCGTTGTCCGTCTGCAAATCGCCGACGATGACGCCGAAGCGAAGCCGCGCTCCCAGGTCGCTCAGCGTGCGTTCCAGCAGCCTCGTCTTCCCCGATCCCGGCGAAGATAACATATTGAGTACAAGAAGATTCTTAGAGTGGAACAAAGCGCGATTGCGCTCGGCTTCTCGATCGTTGCGTTTCAGCAGCGCGGCGTGGGGCGAGAGGAGTTGCGTGGAGTTCTCGGAAACGATCATCGGGACACCTCCAAGGACGCCAG
>JAJXWW010000185.1 GCA_021781415.1 Planctomycetota bacterium | reverse complement strand
AGTTGCTCCAGATCGCAGATGAGCGGTTTGGTATTCAGATAGTTCACCGCCCCGATACGAATCGACTGTTCCATGAACCGTCTCTCCTTGTCGCCCATCGGCTTCGAGCCTTTCGCCGACATTATAGAGGGCGTTGGCGCAGTCGGTCAGGCTCACCTGTCCGCCTACCTAGTAAACCGAGGAGCGTCGAAAAGAACAACACGAAAAGGCCGCTCGCGGTTCGGGAAAGAACCACAAGCGGCCCCAAGGAAAGGAGTTACGATAAGTCACTTGCAATACAGCGCGGATTCTCTGATGGCCGATAACGCCGTTCGTTATTCGGGAGGGAATCCGATGACCGAACAAGAAATTGCCGCTTTGGGGCCAGCTTTCGCTACTTATCTGGGAGGCTTCCGCCGTTGCTTTCTCCAGAAACGCACAGCCGCCCGCTTTGACAATTACTGCAGATGCTTGCTCTCCGACCTGACTCGAAAAATTGCCGACCCATCGCCCTCGAAGCCGGAACCGCCGTGCGGACCCTCCAGGAGTTTCCCCGGTGCGGCTGTCAGCGAGGTAATTTGCAATCGCCAGCGGCGGCACGAGCAAGCTATAAAGTCCCACAAGAAACGGCGGCGTAGATGCGTCATCTAAAGACGCACTGTACTGTTAGGCTTACCCCACAGATCCATCGAAGCCGAGCGTGTTCGTGGCGGAGGGAAAGCGAAGGCCGGCACGTGCTTCGAGGGAACCATCCGTCCGCGTCTTCCGCGTGGGGAGGAGGAACTGTCGTTGTTGCAGGCGGGACGCAGGGTATGGGGCCGCGACAAGACGAGTTCGTGGGGTTGGTGTCGTGTGGATGAGCCGCATTTGCGTTTGTTGCGGCTGCGATTGGACAAAGCCGAGGATTCCTGGGCGGATGTGACACTGCTCCGCCATGTGAATTGGTTGCAGGCTCGCGTTGTGGAGGAAGGAGGTCTGCTATATCTGGACATGGCGGAGATGGGGACGGTTGGTTGGGCGCGGGTGCTGGCGGTGGAGGCATGTCCGGCGCTGGAGGAAGGTCCGGGCTGTCTGGTGACGGGCACGTTTTGTCACAGTCATGGCGTGTTGTACGATTTGCTGATCTCCGGCGGACAAAAAAGGGACGCGATTTTACGTGCCGCAGACGTGACCTTGGCGTATGGTGCTGGGCATGCCACGATGTCCTCGCAATGCTCCTGGCGGTTTCGTCTAACACGTACTCAACCGCGCGGTGGTCAAGTCTGTATCTGCGTGCCAGCGGCGACTGCGCGGGGAAAGAACCTGTTACACCCTTGGCCACTGCCTCTGCCTGGGGACAGAGTTGGTTAACGCGACACAGACCGAGGCAGAGTTGGCAGGCGTAAGACGGTTCGTGAAGCGGGGGAGTCCGCAGGGTACACCGCCCTGGCGGCAACAGACGGCGCGGACGATGGACTTGAAGGCTACCTTGCGTCCGCTCGGCCGACCGAAACAGCAAGAGAAGGTCGCGACCCAGCAACAGCAGGAGTGAAGCGGGCAAGCCTCTCCTATTCGAGTCGCGTCCCCTTTTCTTGTCGAGAATTGCCGGACAACCTATGGTTTTATTTGGGCAATCCTATGACTCGTTCAAAATCCGAACATATTGTGAGCGATTTGAAAATGCAGAGTGCCGAAAAACATCGCCCCATCTTGCCAGTTTCCTTGATTTCTATTATTACAATTACAATTGCCACAATTCTGTTGCTGCTCGGATTACTATTTTGCGGTTCGTCAGAAACGACGGAGAAGATATCCGCTTCTTCCGTCAAAGGCCTCCAAATATCGATCTCACGCGTATCACGCGAGCGCGACGTACTAGTAGTCTATTATCGTCTTCGATTTCTTGAGAACGGTTTCCTCTCTCGGTTGCATAATATAGTCCCTAATATTAAGGAGAGTGAACATAAGTCGTCCAGAGCATGGATATTGACTAACGACGAGTTTTTTGATGCTTATTTCTTCGATTCGACAGGGCAGGAGATCGCATCTGACGTTGTATACATAGGTCTTGGAGATGATTTTGTTTTGGGAATTTCAGAAACTTGGGAGAGCAAATTTGAAGTTCGTTACCCCGCTCATACAAGTTTTATTGCAATTCAATTGCAAAACTCTGTCTTAAAAACTAATCCCATTCCAATACCGAATCCCTAACAGATTGTCCATAGTTCCCCTGAAAAAAACAAAAAGGCGGACGCGACTCGATTTTACGTGCCGCAGACGTGACCTTGGCGTATGGTCCTGGGCATGCCACTACGTCCTCGCAATGCTCCTGGCGGCTTCGTCTACCAGGTACTCAGCCGCGCCGTGGCCCGCCATGGGCTCTTCCAGAAGGATGGCGATTACCAAGCCTTTGAACGTGTCCTCGCCGAGGCCCTTGAGAAGTATCGCATGCGGGTGCTGGCCTTCGGTCCACGCCGGTCGCACGATCAGCAGACCGTGCCACGACAGTGGGGCCATGCCACAACAGAGCGAAGTCTCCACCGAGTTTCTCTTCCGATTCGTTTACTCTTTTCCTCTATTATGCCCAAGAGAACGGCGTTGTTACCAGAGAGAAAGAATTCCGGCGAGGGGACCCCACCGGGGAAAGGTGGCAAGGTCACTCGCGCTGGAAACTGTAAGTGATTGAAAATAGACAACTTGCAGTCCAAAAGTAACCTTGCCAACCTGCAAAAGAAGTTGGCAAGGTCACTTTTTGGCAGGCGAGAGGGCAAGCCGGCGATGCGGGCCTGGAGGGGTGGCTCCCACGGCGTAGATGCGTCATCTGAAGCCGCGCTGTAACGTTAGTTGGCCGGCACGACGTTGTTCGCCTCTTGCGTCGCTCGATAGGTGACGCGGGCAAACCACTCCGAAGCGTTCATGCGTTTACCGACCGGCACCGCGGGCGGACACGGAGGCGGACAGACCGGAACGCACACCGGCAGTTGACGGCACGTCTTATAAGTAACGCAATAGGGCTGCATCTCACAGGTGACGCGCGGGACCATCTGAACCTTTTCCTCGGCGACCATACGGCAGGTGACATAGGGGACCATGCACGTCCGTTGTTCCCAGACCATGCGGCAACGGGTACAGGGGATCACGCGGCAATGTTCTTCCGGAATCATCTTGCACGTCGTATAGGGGATACACACTTCCTTGACCTCCGGCACCATATAGCAGCGACGGCACGGGATCATACGACAATGTTGCTGCGCGACCATGTGGCACGTCGTGTAAGGGATGCACACTTCCTTGACTTCCGGAACCTGATAGCATCGACGGCATGTAATCATCCGACAATGCTGTTGTGCGACCATGTGGCACGTCGTGTAAGGGATGCACACTTCCTTGACTTCCGGAACCTGATAGCAGCGCTGGCACGTTACCATGCGGCAATGTTGCTGAGCGACCATGTGGCACGTCGTATAGGGCGTACACACTTCTTTCACTTCCGGAACCATGGTGCAACGACGGCATGTAATCATTCGACAATGTTGCTGCGCGACCATGTGGCACGTCGTATAGGGGATGCACACTTCCTTAACTTCGGGCACTAAATAGCAGCGGCGACAGGGGATCATACGGCAATGATCCTCGCGGACCATCTTGCACGTCGTATAGCAATGCGATTTCATCACCGTGTAAGGAACCTGCTTGCAAACCGAGTAGTTCACGACCTGGCAGTGTTCGCGCGGAACGTAGTGGCAGCAGCGGATGGTGCGCACCTCGGTTCGCGGAACCCAAACGCGCTGGCACACCCAATGGCCGGGGCATTGCACGGCGTAAGAGACCGTCGGTCCCGGACAGTAACGCGAGCAACAGGTACACGGATCGAACGACCACGTACCGGGCATCTGGCAGCAGCGTTGCACGACCGGGCCAGGGCAATAGTGTTGCGTCACTTGCCAGCACCCCGTGCAGACGGTAATCGGCTTCTCGGTCCACACCGGCTCGTAGGTGCAGTAGCGACACACCGATTGACGCGGCTCCGTGACCGTGCGATAGCAGGTCATTGGAACCTGGCAAACGTGCTGCTCGTACACTGGGCGATAGGTGCAATAGTGCTGCGGCACTTGGTATTCTTGCACGCATTGCTTATAGGTCGTGTAGCAACACTTGCGAACGTGTTGTTGATAGACCGGGTGATAGGTGCAATAGTTCTGTGGCACCTGATACTCTTGCCAGCACGGCTTGTAGGTCGTGTAGCAGCATTTCTTAACGTGGTGCTGGTAGACCGGGTGATAGGTGCAATAGTATTGCGGAACCTGATATTGTTGCACGCAGGTCTTATACGTCGTGTAGCAACATTTCTTGACGTGGTGCTGATAGACCGGGTGATAGGTGCAATAATACTGCGGAACCTGATATTGTTGCACGCACGTCTTGTAGGTCGTGTAGCAGCACTTTTTGACGTGGTGCTGATAGACCGGGTGATAGGTGCAATAATACTGCGGAACCTGATAATCTTGCCAACACGGCTTATAGGTTGTGTAGCAGCATTTCCGAACGTGCTGTTCGTACACCGGCCGGCAGACGGTGTATTTTTGCGCCACGTTATAGGTCTCGTAGACCGGCTTGCAAACGCTGTAACATTGGGGGCGGACGTGCTGTTCGTAAACGGGCCGATAGCAGACGGAGCGGCACTCTTGTAACACCGTGCGATAGACCGGCCGATAGCAAACGCAGGTGCGGTCCTCGTAGACGGTCTGATAGCAGACGCGATAGTTGACGGTGGGCATGCAGCACTGTTCGGAGCAGCCGCCCTGAAGGGGATAACAACACGCGCCGCAGTGGGACGCCCGCGCCGCGTCCGCCAGCGCCGCCAAGCCGACGACGGCCAACAGCGGCAAGAAGACTTTCAGTCTCATCTCGGGACTCCTCGTCATACAGTTCCGGTTCGACATGCCGGCCGCGCTACCGAATCGAACGACGCGCGCTGCCGTTGATTAGAATGTGCCCGATTACAACGATGGCGCAAAGTCCGCTTTATGGAAAAACGAGTGAATTTGGGAAAGAGGCATCGATTTGATTGGACTTTGCCGCAAGGCTGGTGTTTTACGCAAGATCGGCAAAATGTGCGGATTGAACGAACCGAGCGAGATTGAAGCGGGCCTGACGAAGCTCACATGCCAGAGTAAGATTCATCGAACGTCCAAGGTGTACTCCGGATGTCCGAGGGCGTTGACGCGGCGGGTCAAGCGAAACGATTGGCCGAACGCAGACGACTTGATCCAGCCGTCCTTCTTTGGCGTCGAACGGTAGCCCTTCGGGGTGTGCCGCAGGATGTCGAAGATCAGCGGATCGGGACGGGCATCGACGAGCCAGTATTCCCGGATGTTGGCTTCCCAATAATCGCGGCGAAGGTGCAACGTGTCCTTCTCCTCCGAACTCGCGCTGACGACCTCCAGCACCATGTCCGGCGACCCTTCTAGCTCGACGTACCCTTCCCGCTTGCCTTCCAGAATGCGGACGCGATCCACCAAACCCTCGGTCGAAACGAACAGTGCATCGGGCTTCACGGCAAGATCGGCGTCCACGTTGCTCAGCATCACGCCGTCGGGAAGATAGAGACCGAGTTGGTGCTTTTTGACCATCGAACCAAGGACGATGTTGAATTCGTTCTTGACCGCCGCATGTGTGAAGATCTGCTCCTTGCCCATGTCGATCCAGACCTCCCGATTGAAATAGCAGATGCGTCCGTTTTCCGGGAAATCCTCGCTGTCCGCCCAGCGTCGAAACGAGGCGAGATCGACGACCCAATGGGGCACGCTCACTCGATCCAACTCAGTAAGAAAAGTGGCCATCTGCTTATCCTTCTTGGGAATGCGGTCTCGATCCGTTTTATCGCGCGTCCAAGGTGTATTCCGGATGTCCCAAGGCGTTGACACGGCGAGTCAAGCGAAACGATTGGCCGAACACCGCCGACTTGATCCAGCCCTCCCGCTTCGGCGTCGAACGGTAGCCCTTCGGGGTGTGCCGCAGGATGTCGAAGATCAGCGGATCGGGACGGGCATCGACGAGCCAGTATTCCCGGATGTTGGCTTCCCAATAATCGCGGCGAAGGTGCGACGTGTCCTTCTCCTCCGAACTCGCGCTGACGACCTCCAGCACCATGTCCGGCGACCCTTCTAGCTCGACGTAGCCTTCCCGCTTGCCTTCCAGGATGCGTACGCGATCCGCTAAACTCTCGGTCGAAACGAACAGTGCATCGGGCTTCACGGCAAGATCGGCGTCCACGTTGCTCAGCATTACGCCGTCGCCGAGAAAGAGACCCGACCGATTGGCTTCCACGATCTGCGACAGGACGGCGGAGATTCGAGTCTTGACCAGAACGTGCGTGAAGATCTGCTCCTTGCCCATGTCGATCCAGACCTCCCGATTGAAATAGCAGATGCGTCCGTTTTCCGGGAAATCCTCGCTATCCGCCCAGCGTCGGAAGGAGGCGAGATCGACGACCCAATGGGGCACGCTCACTCGATCCAGCTCGGTTAGAAACGTGGCCATCTGTTCCTCCTCTTCGGAAGTGCCGCAACTCAAGGTGCATCCTAATCGAACAACGATTCGCCCCGCCAGTCCATTCCTCGTCGGCACAAATGGGCGCGAGGCGGCAAGCGGAGTTGCGCTTGCTCGTTTGGGTGCGATTGTGCGATAACCTTGCTTCGCCCGTGGGTTGGCTCGTCCTTGTGCCGACCCCATCTTGGCCTTTCGGAGAAATCGAGACATGACCCCTTCTCGTTGGACGGCGGCACGTATCGGATGGATCGGACTGGCATTCCTCGTTTGCTCGGTTGGCGGCGCGGCGGATCTTGAGCCGGGATTGCCGAAGAACACAACGGCCATCCTCACCGTCAATCTCAAACAGATGTTGCACGCGCCGCTCGTGAAGCACCACGGTTTAACTACCCTTCGTCAAGCGTGTCGTGAAACCGAGGAAGCGCGCGCCGTTTTGCAGGCGCTCGGCGTCGATCCGCTGCGCGATCTCGATCGACTGACTGTGGCCTCCGTGGGCCACGGCGAGAAGCCGTCGTTCCTTTTCATCCTGCGCGGTCGATTCGATACGTCGCGCTTTTCCACGGCGGCCAGACGACTCGCCAAGGAGTACGGCGACCGTTTCGAGTGGAAGAAGGAAGGCGATCTAAAATATCTCTATCTCATCGAGACCGGCAGACACGGCTCGATCGTTCTCGGTGCGGGAGCCAATGCCAGCAAAGGTGCCGTCCTGAAAATGCAATCGACGGGTTGTCTGCTCGATCTATTCCCCAAATACAGTCTCGCCCTGGCCGATAAGAATACGCTCGTGGTCGCCTCTTCCGACGAGTTGCTGAAAGAAACGTGCAAGCACCTGTCCGATCCCAAAGCAGTCTCGGCGAACAAGACGATGCGCCGCTTGTTCGCCGAACTCGACGGCAAGCAATCCATCGCCTTCGCCGTCTGCCCTCCGCCCGCGACATTTGAGACGGTCGCGGGCAGCGAAGGCAAAGACGAAAAACTGCAACCGAAGCAGTCGGCACTGCGCGAGATGACCGGCGGCATCGCCCTGACGGACGATTTCAAACTCCGCTGCACGATCAAGGCGACGAGCATCGAAGACGCGCGCAAGGTCATGGAAGGATGCGAGGAAGTGCGCCTTCGCATCGACGGCTTGATGACCTGCCTGGCTGGGACCAGTAAGGAATACGCCTTTCTCAAGGAGATACCGCGTTCGTTCCTCGCCGTCCGTAAGGGCAGCGTCTTACTGATCGAGGGCCGCCTCTCGACCGAGACGTTGAACCGCCTCTTCGCCTCGTGTTCATTCCTAGGTCGATGATGTCTTGGGGCGTCGTTTGCGCGTCCGCGCAAACGACGCCTCTTCCTCTTTCGTAATCGCAAATCTGGATGCTTCTCGCATTTCCGCGAAGGGCCTGTCGCTTTCTCTTCCCGCGCCGCATAGAATAGAGATTGAAGTAACTCTTCCCCTGAGACCACAGACCCGTGGAGCCTCATCGCGAAAGAGGATACGAACATGAGATCGCTTCCCGTCCCCCTCAGCCACGGGCTGAGCCTCGTATTGGGCGTTGCCATTGCGGCGACGGCTCACGGACAACAAGATGCCGCCCCCCCGGCCAAAGCCTCGGAAGGCTCCGTGCATCGCATGGTCATTCAGGAAGGCGCGCATTCCCGCGTTTCCTACATCGTCAGCGGCAATCTCTCCGCCGAAGATCGCGCCGCCGCTTTCAATCTCGAACGCGCGGAAAACGATTTGACCTACGTTCGGAATTTGCAAGGTCTGAAGCTGCAATACGTTCAGAGCGAACGGACGTTGGAGCCGAAGCGCCGCGTCGTGCAAGATCAACTCTACGGCAGACGCCTCTATTCCGGCAGTTCCAACGTGGGCTACGTCGGTTACGGTGGCGGTGGAAACGGCTACGGCTATCCCGGACCTTACGGATACAATGTGGGATATTCTCCGTATTATTTCGGCGGCTTCGGCAACGGCTACGGCTATCCAGGGGCGATGTACAGCTCTCTGGGAACCAGTTCCTCGTCCGAGATTCGCAGCCTGCAATATGGCGTGGGCGATGAAGGACGCATGAAGACCGCATTGTCCCAGGCGATCGCTCGCGATGCGTCAGCCGATTATGCCGCCGCCGCGCTGAAAAGCTACGAGGCCGCCGTCGCTCGCGCCGCCTCATCGCCGGTGCTGTCCCGCGATTTGGGACTGAAAAAGAGTGCCGCCCCCTCGAAAGAGAAGCCGCCGAAATAGCGCCTCACTCTCGTTCGATAGGTCGGTCGGTAAGCCGCGACGCGGAGCGAAGAGCGTGAGATTCGCGCTCCGCATCGCGGCTTACCGACGGTTCGGCCAAGCCGCATGGCTTGTGGAATCAGACATGCAATCGAACATTTTGCAAACCGATCTCCGCGATGAAGTGATGGTTGTCACGCTGAATCGTCCCGAGAAGCGCAACGCGCTCTCGCTTGAGTTGTTGCGCCTGCTTGAGAAATCGCTTCGAGAAATTGCCGAAGACGATAGAGTTCGCGTCGTGGTCGTGGCGGCCGCCGGATCGAGCTTTTGTGCCGGGCACGATCTCGGTGAAATGCTGGGTCGTTCGGAGGAGTCGTACCGCGAGTTGTTCGCCCTCTGTTCGCGGGTGATGCAGCAATTCCGCACCCTGCCGCAGCCGGTCATCGCGCGCGTCCAAGGCACGGCGACGGCTGCGGGATGTCAACTCGTGGCCGCTTGCGATCTCGCCGTCGCTGCCGACACCGCCTCGTTCGCCACGCCCGGCGTCAAGATCGGGCTGTTCTGCACGACGCCGATGGTTCCGTTGGTACGAACGATTCCGCCGCGCGCCGCCTTGGAAATGCTTCTGACCGGCAAAGCCATCACCGCCCATCAAGCCCTCGATTGGAATCTCGTCAACCGCGTCGTTCCCGCGGAGCAACTCGATGCCGCCGTCCGCGTGTACACCGATGCTATCCGTTCTTCCAGCCCATTGACTATTCGCATCGGCAAGCGCGCTTTCTACGACCAACTGGCTCTCGAGGAGGGCCATGCCTACGAACGCGCCACGGAAGTAATGACCCGCAATGCTCGATTTCGGGATGCCCAAGAAGGCATGAGCGCTTTCGTCGAGAAGCGTTCGCCGCGCTGGACCGGACGATGAGTCTTCGCGAAACGGTTATCGCGCCGCATCTCCGAATTGATGCTCGGCTATTTCGCCGCAGGGCCAATGAACCCATAGGAGACGCTTATAGTGGTAATCGCCGCCGACGTTGTAGCCTCGAATGCCGTGCCAATCGGCGGCGCGCTGGCGGTGAGTGTGGCCACAGAAAGCGAAAGCGATGCGATCGGCGAGCCCGGCGAGCAATTCCTCCATGGAACGATTGCCGCCGAACGCTTCCCATAAGAGATCGTCCAAGGTCAATGGCGGCGACTTTTCCGGGAAACTGATGCAGCGAAGAGGCGGATGATGCGCCACGACAAAGACCCGTTCTACCTCCTCCAAGGCCCGATGCAGATGACGGTCGAGTTGTCGCACCACGCGCGCGGTGAAGCGGATATCGTCGAGAGGCCATCGAACGAAGTTCGCGTCGTTGTGTCGGCCTCGGGTAAACTGTTTGGTGGTCAGCCGTTTCTCTTCCCTGGGATAGTCGCGCCGCAGCGCCTCCAACGACCAAGAGTAATCGTACCAGTTGATCGAGCCGGCCACGGCCAGGCCGAACTCCGGCAGCATCAGCGGCCCGCCGTCGAGATAGTGGAAGCCGAATTCCCGGCACAGCGCCGGTAGGTCTTCCTCGTAAAGTTGCAGTGAATCGCGCGGCGAATCGGATCGCACCCACAGATCGTGATTGCCCGGAACCAACGCCTTGCGGCAGGGTAGATCGGCAAACAATTGTAGACAATCCGCGAAGTATTCTCCGGTACCGATGTCACCGGCGAGAATGAGAACATCGGGCGTTCGCTCGCGCAGAAATGCGACAAGCAAGCGCGTGGCCTCTTCGCCGCGCCCGCCGTGGCCCCAATGCAGATCGGCGGTGATCGCTATCTGCAACGCGGCACTCGTCATGAGAAATCTCCTCGCAGCCATTGAAACCGGACGCCGTATCGGCGAGTATGGACTACCGATCCTCGAAAACCGTCGGCTCGTCGTATTGTACAGGAGTTCCTCAACCATGCGTGGCTTTCTCTGTCTCGCGGGCTGCACAATCGCCTTGACTGCCGGTCTCGTATCGGGACGTGCCGAAGCGCCCTCGGAACGGTTGAGCGACCTCGCGCGCCTTCTCCCCGAAGAAACCGATGTCGTCGTCCGATCTTCCAATCCCCGATTTCTCATCGAGACGCTCCTGCGCCTCGATGGCTATCAAACCTTCCGCCAGCTCTCTTTCGGGCGCGAGTTGTACGACTCCACGAACCTGCGACGCTTCCGACAGCTCGTGGCCTATTTCGAGAAAGAACTGGAGCTCCCGTGGCCGCAATTGCTCGATCGACTTGCCTCGCGCGGCGCGGTGGTCGGCATTAAAATTGGCCCCAATCCCGCGCCGGTCCTGTTCGTCGTTGGGGGCGACGACGACAAGCTGATGCGGCAATTTTTCCACTTGGCCATCAAAATCATCGAACAGGAGCTGGCTCGGCAAGAGGTGAAAGTCGCGCCGATTAAGGGGACGTACAAGGGCACCGACACCGTTCGCGTTGGCAACGACTTTCATGCCGCGCTGGCCAAGTCTACGATGATGCTCGCCAACTCCGAGACGGCACTGCGCGCCGGAATCGACCGACTTCAGGGCAACGGCAAGTGTGTCGCCGATTCGCCCTCCTACGCGGAGGCAAACAAGATTCTGCCGCCCGACTCCCTCGTTACCTTTTGGCTGAACCTGGAGACGGTGAAGCAATCGCCGCAAGCGAAGGCGCTGTATAAAGCGCCTCCCCGCGACGATCCGATTTTGACGATCCTTTTTGGAAAGTATCTCGATTTGCTGGGCCGTTCGCCGTTCGTTTGCGCCGCGATTCACCGCGATCGAGAGGGTTTGCTAACGTCCATTCGCCTGCCGCGCGGCCGCGAGGGGATGGGAGCGGATCGACTCTTGCACGTCGCCCCGGCCGGTGCTGCCGGTTCGCGTCCGTTGCTCGAACCGAAAAACGTCCTCTACAGCGAGAGCAATTACTTCGATCTCGCCAACGTCTGGAAAGAACGAACGAAGCTGTTCAACGAGAAGCAAACCGCGCAGTTCGAGAAGTTCGACAAGCAAGCGTTTCCCTTTCTCGGTGGAGTCAAACCCAGCAGCCTGATGGCGCGCGCCGCTCCGTACTACCGCTTCGTCGCCGCCCATCGAGACAAGAATGAATACAAAAAGACACCAAAAATATCCATTCCGGCATTCGCGCTGATCTGGGAGCTGCGCGAGCCGGAGGCGTTCGGCAGGTCGATGGAAACCATTCTCCGCGGCGCGGCGTTGCTCGGTGGAGGACAGTTCGATCTGAAGCTCGTCGAAGAGAAATACAACGGTGTCAACCTCGTTGGCTACTTTTTTCCCGAGGACAAGCTCATCAAAGGGGATACCAACGATCTGCGCTTCAACTTCACGCCCTGTTTCACGCGCGTCGGCGATCAGTTTGTCGTCGCTTCGACCGTTTCCCTTTGTCGCGAATTGGTCGATCTGCTTCAAAAGGAAAGAACCTCATCGCGCGGCGACACTTCGACCGCGCAACGCCGCTTCTACGGCACGGGTGCCGCAGCCTATCTGCGCACCATCGAAGATTTGTTGAGAACGCAGTCGATGCTGGATTCGGCCAAGACGCCGAGCGAGGCACGCCAAGACGTAAAGGGACTTCTCGAAGCGATTCAACGACTCGGAACCTTCTCGTTGGTGCCGCGTTTGCACGACAAGACATTTCAGTACGACATTCGGCTCAGCTCGGCGAAATGAGACCCTGGGCGAGTGGAAAAGGGAGATAATCGTGGCAACGATTCTCGATAAAACGACCGACCCGAATTGGGCTTGGCAGCCGTATCGTCCGAGTAAGGAAGCACCCTGGAACCTCCAGCGCGTCGGCCACCTCTATCGCCGCGCGGCGTTCGGCGCGACGCGCGCCGAGTTGGAAACCGGCGTCAAAATCGGCCCCGACGCGCTTCTCGACGCGCTGCTGAAAGGCAAAGACGGCTTGGTCGCGTTCGACGCCGAGATGGAGCCGCTGGCGAAGAACATTGCCCGCTACAACGATGTGGCTCACCTGCGCGCCTGGTGGCTGGCGCGCATGTTGCATACTCCCCATCCGCTTCAAGAAAAAATCACTCTCTTTTGGCACAATCATTTTGCCACCAGCTATGCCAAGGTACAGAGCGCGCGTTTCATGCTCGGCCAATATGAGCTGATGCGCCGCCACGCGCTCGGAAGCTTTGCCTCGTTACTGCGCGCGATGTCCGTCGATCCGGCCATGCTCATCTGGCTCGATGGACGGGACAGCAAGAAGGGCAATCCCAACGAGAATTATGCCCGCGAGATCATGGAGCTGTTTAGCCTCGGCGTCGGCCACTATACCGAACTGGACATTCGCCAGGCCGCCCGCGCGTTTACGGGTTGGGAGATACAAGGGACGCAAGCCGTCTTTAATCCTAAGCAACACGACGAGGGAGAGAAGACGGTTCTCGGCCAAACCGGCAGATGGAAGAGCGACGACATCGTTCGGATCTGCCTGGAGCAAAAATCGACGGCGACATTCTTGGTCGGCAAGTTCTATCGCTTTCTCATCGCGGAAGCCGAGACGCCGAGTCCCGAACTGCTCGAACCGTTGGCCGAGCGATTCCGAAAGAGCGGTTACGATACGGCCGACCTCGTCCGCGCCATGCTCTCGTCGAATCTCTTTTTCTCGAACCGCGCCTATCGCGCTTGCGTGAAATCTCCGGTCGATTTCGTATTGAACATCGTACGCGGCCTCGAGGGTAAAATCGGAACGACGGCCCTGGCTCTTTCGTTGGAGCAACTCGGCCAGAATATCTTTTCGCCCCCCTCGGTCAAAGGTTGGGACGGCGGGCGAAGCTGGTTGAACGGCCAGACGCTTCTTTTCCGGCAAAATCTGGCGCTGGCGTTGACTTCGACCGAAGATCCGCGCTTTGGCCGGCGCTGCGATCCCGCCGAGACGGCGCGCAAGTACGGTAAAAAATCGGATGTGGAGTTGGTCGAGTTCTTCCTCAACCTGTTTCTCCAAGGCGATGTGTCCGAAGAGACGAAGAAACGTCTACTCGACTATCAACATCACGCGCACAAGCTGCTGACGCCGGTATACTGGTCCCAAGACGATGTCGCCAATCATCGCATCCGAAGTTTGTGCCATCTCGTCTTAACCCTGCCGGAGTTCCAACTGAAGTAGCCTATTGGGATCTGATTTATATTAATTATCCGAATGAGGTATAACTTCTTGCCTCCTCGTTCCCACGCCCCGCGCTATCTATCTCCAACGTCTTTCTTGCCGCAAGAGCTGCAAAGTTGGTAGCCCCGGAGCAAGTCTTGAGGAAGTTGATAACCGCGCCACGGCGTATGCACCCCAGGATTACCATTCCTGTTTACGTTCCAAAATTCGCCCAAACTCGACACGCCGCGTGGGAACGAGACGGGTCTATTTGGCTTGCACGCCGATTTCTTTCGCTTTCAACAACTCGACGGAACCCGGACGAGCGACCGCGTATTCAAAATTCGTCCGCTCGGTACAGGCCGCGCCGATGCGGCCTTTCGCATCGAGTGCCAGGAACGCCACGCGAGCCGGATGGACGCCGCGGCGCACGGCCACGGCATTGACTTTGCGCACGGCCATCTCGCACGCCTCCTGCGGACTCTTGCCGGCGCGCATGGCCTCGACGATGAGCAGACTGCCACCGATGCGGACGATCTCCTCGCCGACGCCGGTGCCTCCCGCCGCACCCGCCGTGTTATCGACGTATAAGCCGGAGCCGATAAGGGGGGAATCGCCGACGCGGCCCGGCAGCTTGTGGGCCAATCCGGAAGTCGTACAAACGCCGCCGAGAGAGCCTTTGCGGTCGAGGGCGAGGACGGTTACGGTATCGTGGTCTTCTTCCGCACCCGGCAGCTCACGCTGTCGGTTCGCCGGGCGGACTTTCTCCCACTCGGCGATGCTCTCCGGTGTGTGCAATGTCTCCAGAGGGAAGCCCTGTTGCAGGGCGAATTGTTGTGCCCCCTGACCGACAAGCAAAACGTGCGGCGTTTTTTCCATGACGCGCCGGGCCACGGCGGCAGCGTGGCGGACGTTCTCCAGGCCAGCCACGCCTCCACAGGCCAAAGTTTGGCCGTCCATCACGCAGGCGTCGAGCTGGACCGTGCCAATGGCGTTGCCGAGGCCGGCGAAACCGACCGAATGCACCTTGGGATCGTCTTCGACCGCTTGTGCCCCGGCAAGAGCGGCATCGAGCGCGGGCTTGCCGTCTTGCAGCAGCGTGGCAGCCTTCTTGACGGCGGTTCGACCGAACGGCCACGTTGCGATCACGACGAAATCCGGCATGAGGGATGCTCCTTCTCGGGGAACTGGTTGCAAAGGCCCCGTTATGGTAGCATGTTAGAGACTCGCAGCCTTCACGGCTGCTCGCAACGATCTATCTGCAATCGGTTCTCTCCCAGCGAGGCAGTCCATGCACGACGTTCTCAGTCTCATCCTCGGCGGCGGTCGAGGCACGCGGCTCTATCCTCTTACCAAACTTCGCAGCAAGCCGGCCGTACCCGTGGCCGGTAAATATCGACTGATCGACATACCCATCAGCAATTGCATCAACAGCGGACTCAATCGCATTTTCGTGCTGACGCAATTTCTCAGCGTCAGCCTTCATCGGCACATTGCCAATACCTACAAATTCGACCCGTTTAGCCAGGCATTCGTAGAAGTGTTGGCCGCCCAGCAGACCAACGAAGCCGCCGACTGGTATCAAGGAACCGCCGACGCCGTGCGGCAACAGATGCGCTATGTCGTCGAAGATCCGTGTAAGGAAGTGTTGATTCTGTCCGGCGATCAGCTGTATCGCATGGACTTTCGCCAATTGTTGGCCACCCATCGCGAGACTAAGGCGGATGCCACGCTCGCCGTGCTGCCCGTGCCGCGCAATCAGGTCGAGGCGTTCGGTATCGTGCGCGTCGACGAGACGGGTAAAGTGGTCGGTTTTGTCGAGAAGCCGAAGACGGAGGAGCAATTGGCTCCCGTCCGCATGTCCGACGAGTGGCTGGCGAAGCACGGCGTCCACGGTCGAGGCCGACCCTATCTGGCCAGCATGGGCATCTACGTTTTCAACCGCGACGCACTGCTCGAACTGCTTACCGCCAAGCCGTTGGCCATCGACTTCGGCAAGGAGGTATTCCCGCGCAGCATCGGCTCGCACCACGTTCAGGCCCACGTCTTCGACGGTTACTGGGAAGATCTCGGCACCGTCAAAGCGTATCACGAAACGAATCTGGCGCTGGCGAGCAATAATCCGCCGTTCGATTTTCACAGTCCCGAAGGCGTCATCTACACGCGAATGCGCTTTCTCCCTGCCTCGCGCATGAGCGCGGCGTCGATGAAGGAGAGCCTCATCAGCGATGGCTGCATCGTCCAAGAGGGAACGACGCTGGAACGCTGCGTCGTCGGCGTGCGTAGCCGCATTGGCCGCAATGTCGTACTCCGCGATACCGTGCTGATCGGCGCGGATCGCTTCGAGACCGACCTCGAACGCCTGTCCAACCGTCAGCGCGGCGTCCCCGACCTCGGCATCGGGGATGACTGCACGATTGAAAACGCCATTGTGGATAAAGATTGTCGCATTGGCCGCAATGTGCGCATCACCAACCATCGGGGCGTGATCGACGCCGAGACGGATCAATGGGTCATCCGCGAAGGGATCATCACCGTGCCGCGCGGCACGGTCATCGCCGATGGGACGGTAATCTGAGGCGGTTCAATAATTCTCGTCCGGATGCAGCAGCGACCGCAGCACTTCGTCGGGAGCGGGGCGATATTTGTACGGCTCCATCGACGACGAAGCGCGTCCCTGGCTCAGACTGCGCACCTTGTCGGCGTAGTCGAACATTCTCGACAGCGGCACGATCGTTTCCAGGGTGCAGACGCCTTCGCGGTTCTCCAGCTTGTTGATCTCTGCGCGGCGGGCGTTGAGGTCCGAAGTCACCGGGCCGAGAAACTCTTCGGGAACCGTTACTTCCAACCTCATCCACGGCTCCAACAACACGATGTTGTCGCGCATGGCCTTGTGAACGGCGTCCGCGCCGGCGGCGGTGAAGGCCGTGTCGTTGGAGAACTGCTCGTCCATCTCGGCGTCGAGGATGGTAGCTTTGACGTTGGTGACGGGAAAGCCCAATTCGCCGGAATCGAGACCGCCGCGAACGCCCTGAAAAGCCGCCGCCGCGAACAGTGGCGGAAGTTTATCCGACGGCAACCGCGACTCCACGACAATGGGCTCCTCGCCTTTATACGGCTCGAAGGCGACGTGGAGCTTGGCGAACAGCCCCGCTTGTCCGGCGTGTTTGACGCACTCACCGACCACGGTTTGCGGGGCGCGAATCGTCTCGCGGTAGCTGACGCGCGGCTGGCCGACGCGCACCTTCAGACGGAAATCGCGCTCCATGCGATGCTGTTTGATTTCCAGATGCAACATGCCCATGCCGTTCATCAGCGTTTGTCCGGTGTCCTTGTCCGTATTCCAGGTGAAGGTCGGATCTTCTTTGCGCAGGACATTCAGCACCGAAACGAGCTTGTCCTTGTCCGCCGACGATTCCGGCTCGATGGAACGACTGACGACCGCCTCGGCGAAGTGAATGCGCTCGAGCAGAATCGGATGTTGGATGTCGCATAAGGTGTCGCCGGTGATCGACTCTTTCATGCCGAGGACGGCCACGATGTCGCCGGCCACCGCTTCGGGAGCCTCGGAGCGTTGGCGCGGATCGGCCTCGGTGTGATAGAGCTTGCTCACCATCTCCTTGCACTCGCGGCCCGGATTGTACGGTCTGCTGTTCGCCTTGAGGACGCCGGAATACACGCGAACGAAGTACAACTCGCCCTTCACGTCGGCGACGATCTTGAAGACGAGGCCGCAGAACGGTTCGCTCGGATCGGTTTTTCGTCGCTCTTCCTTGTCTTTCTTTTTGGGGTTGATGCCCACGACGGGCGGGCGATCGAGCGGACTTGGCAGATACCACGTCGCGGCGTCGAGCAGCGGCTGAATGCCGATGTGTTCGCGTCCCGATCCGCACAACACCGGCTGAATCAAACGCTTGAGCGTTTGTTCGCGCACCACGGCGCGGATGGCATCGGTGGGTATTTCCCGCCCTTCGAGATAGGCGCTGGTCAGTCGATCTTCTTCGTCGTTTTCGGTCAGATGATCGAAAAGTTTCTCGCGCCATTTCTGGGCCGCGGGTCGCAGTTTTTCGGGAATCGGTTCGACTCGGAAGGTCTTGCCTTGATCGCTGGGATCGAAGTACAAAGCCCGCATTTCGAGGAGGTCAATGATGCCGCCGAACGGCGCGGCGCTGTCTTTGACCGAGCCGGAGCCGATGGGAATGTTGATGGGCACGGGATTGCCGGCGAGCCGCTTCTGGATCGACTCGAGACAGCGCTCGAAGTGCGCGCCAACCACATCCATTTTGTTGACGAACACCAGGCGCGGGACTTCGTACTTGTCCGCTTGTCGCCAGACGGTTTCCGACTGCGCCTCGACCCCTTTTTGTGCGTCGAAGACGACGACCGCGCCGTCGAGAACACGGAGACTTCGTTCGACCTCGGCGGTGAAATCGACGTGGCCGGGCGTGTCGATCAGGTTGATGGTGCAATCGCGCCACGGAAAGGGGATACAAGCGCTGTAGATGGTGATGCCGCGTTCCTGCTCCTCGGCGTCGTAATCGGTGGTGGTATTGCCGGAGTCCACCGCGCCGAGTCGATGCGTGGCACCGCTGTAGTAGAGCAAATGCTCGGTGGTCGTGGTCTTTCCGGCATCAATGTGGGCGATGACACCCAAATTGCGAATCCGGCTCAGGTCGATCTTCGGAGTAGCGGCCATGACAGTCGGCTTTCGGCTATCGGCTTTCGGCTATCGGCAAACCGCCCAGTCCGCGTGATGTTGGCCGATAGCCGATAGCCGACAGCCGACGCTTGCCGTTCTCACCAGGCGAAGTGGGCGAATGCCTTGTTGGAATCGGCCATCTTGATGGTGTTTTCGCGTTTGGTCATGGCCTCGCCCTCGCGCCGGTAGGCGGCCATGAGTTCGTCGGCGAGACGGAGGTACATGGGACGACCGGCCTTTTTGCGGGCGGCATCGACGATCCAACGGATCGCTAAACTCTGTTGTCGTTTCCGATTCACCTGCATCGGCACTTGATACGTCGCTCCACCGACGCGCTTGGAGCGCACTTCGACGGTCGGCTTGACGTGTTCGACGGCGGAGATGAACACGTCCATCGGATTGAGGTCGGGCATGCGTTTCTTAATCTGTCCGAGCGCGCCGTCGAAAATGCGCACGGCTGTCGCTTTCTTGCCCTGCCACATGAGGCAATTGATGAACTTGACGGCCAACTCGGGAAGTCCGGTCAACCGCACGTTTTGTTTCAGCGTCTCGACGCTAGAAGTTTGCTTACCCATGACGTTTTCTGTCCCTTGAAGTCTCTTGCTGGCGCTGCGGGCTGGCAAGACGATCCTAATTCACCGAAGGTTCCGGCAACGGTCGATAGCACACCGCCGGACGCACCGAACGAACGGTGCCATTCGTCTCGAACGATAACTGATTGATGGCACCGCATGTCGGACACGGCACCCGGACGGCAGGCAATTCTCGGTCCCTTAACATTTCCCCTCTGCACTCCACAGTCACGACCACATTCTCTTCACATCCACAACAGGCGAAATCGAGGGTAAGTTTCAGTTCCATCATTGCGTCCATCCACTCCTCAATGAGAAGGATACGGGCGAGCGCGAGAAGCGCCGCGGGCGACATTGCCTGGCGGCGCACAACCGATTCCACTCGCGGAACGAGCGGACTACCCTTACTTGCCTTCGCGTTTGGCACCGTACTTGGAGCGCGCCTGCTTGCGGTCGGCCACGCCTTGCGAATCGAGGACGCCGCGCACGATGTGATAGCGCACGCCCGGTAGATCGCGGACGCGACCGCCGCGCACCAGAACGATGGAGTGTTCTTGTAAGTTGTGGCCTTCGCCGGGAATGTACGCCGTCACTTCGACGCCGTTGGAGAGGCGGACGCGGGCCACCTTCCGCAGCGCCGAGTTCGGCTTCTTCGGCGTCATGATCTTGACCTGCAAGCACACGCCCTTTTTCTGAGGGCAGCCGTGCAGCGCAGGATGTTTCGGCCGGCGATACTGTTGCACGCGCGGCTTGCGGACTAATTGATTGATCGTCGGCATATCGCTCTCATCCTCGCCCCAACGAAACGTCGGGCCTATGGGAATCGTAAAAAGAATACGGTAGTGGTCGACAAGCCTTTGGTCAAGATGGAAGCCGATGGAAAATGCGCTCGCAGACCGGCGACGATACTACCCGGGCAGTGGTTTCCTACCGGCGTTTCCGTAGGACGGATCGAAGGAATCACTCCTCGAAGAGCGCCAAGCTGGCGGTGAAGCCGTGAATGAAGTTTTTTCCGGCGACGGGACCGAATTCGCCCTGCGCGAAGAAACCGGCAATGGGAATGTCGCCGGCCTCGGCGCGGACAACTCCCACATCGTGGTGCAGCTGTGCGAACAAGCGCGTGCCGCGCCCGTTGCAGGTGAACAAGAGCGCCGATTTCGGCGCGAGGTCGTGAGCGCTTAAATCGAGACGTAACAGAGCGTGTAAGTCCTCATCGGCGGTCGCGGCATCGCGGACGTGAAATTGCACCGTTTGTCCGACGCGCACGCGGTCGGTTATCGCAAGCGCCCCCGTCTCGCGTTCGAGGGCGAGGACGTTGCGGACGAGGAAGTCGCCGCGCTGGAAATCGCCCTTATACTCGTTGTGGACGCGGCCGATGTGCAGCCCCTGTTGAAACAACTGCTGCTCCTCCGGCGACAGCGCCGGCCACAGTTCTTGTAACAGAGCCAACGGCGTTTTGCCTCCCAATTCGAGAATGAGGTTGTCTTTGGCGCGCGTGATAACCAGAGGGCGGCCGATGGGACGGCAGCCCTGCGACACGATGGAGCGCAAGCCGTGCGAACCGCGCAGCAAGATGCCGACCGCTCCTTGATCCTTGACGACATCTTGAAACAGCAGCCGACATTGCCCCGCACCGCCGATGCCGCTGGCCATGCCGCCCAGAACCGGCACACCCGAAGCCTCTTCGTTGACGCGCCGCAAGAACAAGTCGATGGGAAACGTGAACGGATCGCCCAGAAGCAAGACGGCGGTTCGCTCGCTGTCGTCGCCGTTCAGTTCGTCGGGCCAACCGAAGAGACTGGGGCCGTCGGCGGTGCGTTCCAACACCAGATGAAATGGAACCATTGTGACGGGTTTGGCCCAACGGGCGGCCCATAGGCTGAGGGCGGGACTTTGCTCGATCTCTCGTTGCTCGCCAATGACGGACTCGGCCACGCAACCGAGGAGACAGCCCGGCGACAATCGCTGGTGGACTACTTGCGCCAACAGGTCGGCGGAGCGTGCGTGATGCGCCGAGAAGAAGAGGACGGCGAGATCGACCGCGCCGGATAGGCCGGCGCGCGTCCGCGCGCAGACCTCTTCCACTGCTTGGCGGGTCGGCTCGGCCGTGGACAAGGCGGCGGCGAACGGCATGTCGGGCCCTCCATTTTCGAGCGGAGCGTTTGTTGCTCGCTCCGCTCTTCTCTCTTCACTCGTCAGAGTGCGCGTTCGAGTACGGGAAAACTTCCCTGGCGTTGAAAGTATTGTTTGTAGAAACGCATCAAGTGGCCAGCGTCCGAAGGAACCTGGGCCGCGAACGTCTCCACCTCGGTATCTTGTAAACGATAGGCCGCATACCCCAGGAGGTCGAGCGCCAGAGGATGGGCGTCGCGCGCGTCGGCGGTCAAGAAACTGAATAGGCCGTTGATCCGCTTCGCGGTCATCCCTTCGGTGCCAAACGCGCCGAGACGAAAGCACGGCATGGCGGCATCGACTTGACGCGGATGCGCGTAGGCCGGGTTGGCGACGAGTAAGGCCACGGCCAACGCGGGACCGCCGGCGCGGCTGCGGAGAACGAACGCCGAATCGGCGGGGAAATACGGATTGTCGAAGAGATAGGCTCCCAGCGCCTCGCGCTCGGACACGCGCAACACCTTCGCGCCCATTTCGAGAATGGCAGGCAAGTCTTCGGGGGTCGCAGGCCCGATACTGCTATTCGGACGCGCCATGGGCGTGGGCATCTCGACGATGTCGAGGACATAGTTAACCATCTCGCGCGTCTGCCGAAAGTCGTTCGCCTGGAAAAATGCCAATGGCTCGGGCCAATCGGCACGATAGGCGGCAAAGGCGGACTTCAGTTGGCGCGCCTTCATCGTTTGCAAGACGCGATCGAACAGCGGCTGCGCCGCCGCTTCGTATCCCTTTCGACACCAGGGATAGTTCACGCGGCCGTTTCCCTGAAATCCGGCGTAGCCCACGGGCCGGCCGTCCACAACCGCGAGGAATCGAGCGGTCGCATCGTGGTCGGGGGAGAGAGCGCGGCGGCGTACTTCATCCAGGGTCGCCGCTTTGAACTTCGGCAACTCGCCGGCAGCCTCGTTGTAGATGCTCACTTGCGACGCTTCGTCGCCTCGTTGAAACGTGCGAATTTCCATCCGAGTCGCTCCTTTGCGCAGGTCCGACGGACCACGCTCAACCGCGATGCCCGTTGGCGCGCGGCCACTACCGAATCTGCCGGCGAAGGAGAGTTAATCGTCCGGCAGGGGCACGGTTTGCACTCCGTGCCGAGATGGGCAGGGATGATATTGTACGAGTCGAGAACCAGAAGGAATCCCTTGAACGCCGTTGCTACAATAAGACGGGGTGAGGTTTGGGAGCGTGTGGAGGGTCCAGAGATGAAGCAAATAGCGAGTCCGTGGCTCGTATTGTTGGCCTTCGGCTTTCTGGCATCGGCTCGAGCCGAGGAGGGGAATGCGGTTCGAGGCGAGAAGGCGCTTCTGACCAAATGCTATGCGCCGCCGACCATGACGCGCCGCGCCTACGACGATGTCTGGAAGCAGTGGAGTCTGAAACAGAAACCCGCCGCAGCCGACTACGACCGATTGTTCCGCGAACGCTACGGTCTGCACGCCGCGCCGTATCCCAATGGCGGCTTGCCGATGGGACTGCGTCCCGCATCGTTGCCTTTGGGCTTGGGCAAAGGCATCAGCATGGATTGCATGGTATGTCACGGCGGCTCCATCGGCGGAAAGTCTTACGTCGGATTGGGCAATTCCACCCTCGATTATCAGGCATTTTATGAGGAGATGTCCGCCGCCGACGGCCGCGCGCCGCATACACCGTTTCAGTTCTGCAACGTCCGCGGTACCAACGAAGCGGGGGCGATGGCGGTCTATCTCCTCGGCTATCGCGAGCCGAATCTCGACCGCCGATTGACGCGCCTCGATCTCGACTTGCAAGACGATCTCTGCGAAGACGTACCGGCTTGGTGGTTGCTCAAAAAGAAAAAGACCATGTATTTCACCGGAGGGGCGGATACGCGCTCGGCTCGCTCTCTGATGCAGTTTATGATGAGTCCGCTCAATTCCGGCTCCGACATCATGCGGGCGGAGGAAGACTTCAAGAACATCCGTGCGTACCTGCTGTCTCTGAAACCGCCGAAGTATCCCCTCCCGATCGATCGCCGACTCGCCGCCAAGGGGGAAAAACTGTTCGCGTCGAACTGCGCGCACTGCCACGGCACTTACGGCGAGAAGTGGACCTATCCCAACAAAATCGTGCCTCTCGAAAAGATCGGCACGGATCGCAGACGTTTTGACGGCATCACCCAGAAGTTCGGCGACTACTATGCCAAGAGTTGGTTCAACCGCGATCATCCCATCCGCGCCAGTGTTGGCTATCAAGCCCCGCCCCTCGACGGCATCTGGGCCACCGCGCCTTATTTTCACAACGGCTCCTCGCCCACGGTCTATCACGTCCTCAACTCGAAAGCGCGGCCGAAGATTTTCACGCGCTCGTTCCGCACCGATCTCGACGCCTACGACACGGAGAAACTGGGATGGAAGGTGGAGGTGCTGCCGAACAAGCCTGAAGCGTCCAAGCGGTCGCCGTTGGAGTATCGCAAAATCTATGACACCGGCGCAATCGGTCGCGGCAACGGTGGTCACACCTACGGCGACAAACTCAGCGAGGACGAACGCAAAGCGATTCTCGAGTATCTGAAAACGATTTAGGGTTCTTCTTGACCCGAGTGTCTAATCGTTGTAACATAAATCAACGGCTCACGGCTTGAATCGGAGATGTCCCATGAAGCCCACCATCATCTGGGATTTGGAAGATGATACGGAGGGCAATTGGTGGCATATCGTCGAGGATGGCCACGGCATCACTGCCGAAGAGGTAGCGGAAGTCTTGGAAGGCAATCATTCACTCTCGACGATTAGTAGAACCAGCGGACTACCGATTACTTTCGGATGGACTTCACTCGGGCGTTACATTGCCGTAGTTTACGACCACGTTTCGGACGATCCATTGTCTTTTTATCCCATAACCGCCTACGAGGCACCCCCGCCGCGCAAATAAGGGAGAGCGAACGTGGCCAAACAGATGCACCGAAATCGAACCTTCACCGAGGAAGAGCGCCGACAGCACAAGGAAATCCGCGAACGCTTCCAGCGCGAGCGACCGTCCCTCGAAAGTTTGGTGGCTTCCGGCGAGTACACGACGCCCATCCCTCAAGGAACCTACCTTGCGATACTCGCTCTGCTTTCGGAGTTGCGCCGCGTGAGAGAAAATGCCGGGTTGAGTCTCTCCGAGATGGCGGATCGAACCGGCATGGATAAGGCAACGCTCAGTCGTTTGGAAACTGGTCGGCACGATAACCCAACATTGGCAACGATTTGCCGCTACGCGGATGGTTTGGGAAAGCGCCTACTCTGGAGCTTCGAGGACAAATCGAGCGAGGAACAGATGCCGAATCTATCCGCATCCTGAACCGCAGGAATCCCGAAGATTCTGTTTGACAGCCGGTTCGTGGACTCAGTATAGTTATCAGGTAGAGTTACCATCCGCCCACCCACCCCCGACGATCCCACTTTCCATGAGGAATCGATCATGCTCGTGATCCCTGGACAAGCAGGCAGAGCTACCTGCGACGGCATGACGCGCCGCGAATTATTGCGCGTCGGCGGCTCGGCCCTGCTCGGCGTTAGTTTGGCCAACATCTTCGCCCTGCAACAGGCGCAGGCCAAGAAGCAAAGCGGTGGCGGTCCCGGCTTTGGCAAGGCCAAGAGCGTCATTTTGCTCTATCTGCAAGGCGGGCCGAGCCATCTCGACTTGTGGGATCCCAAGGACAACGTGCCCGCCAACGTCAAAAGCGTCTTCAAGGCCATCGACACCAAAGTGCCCGGCTGCAAGTTCACCGAGTTGTTGCCGAAGTTCGCCAAGGTCAACGACAAAGTCACCATGCTCCGCGCGCTGAGCTATACTCCCGTCGGACTGTTCAATCACACGGCGGCGATCTATCAAATGTTGACCGGATACACCGCCGACAAAGTCAGCCCATCCGGCCAACTTGAACCGCCCTCTCCCAAGGATTTCCCCACCGTCGGATCGAACATCATCCGCCTCAAGCCGCCGACCGTGCCGATGCTCCCCTTCGTGATGATGCCGCGCCCGCTCCAAGAGAGCAACGTCGTGGGCAAGGGGGGCAACGCCGGTTTCCTCGGTCGCGCCTACGATCCGTACTTGCTCTATCCGGCCGGCGACGACATGGACATGAACAAGATGGAACGCATCAAGACCGACGATTTGAAGCTGCGCGACGAAGTGTCGTCGCAACGGCTGCAACGCCGGGCTAGGCTGCGGGATCGCATCAACGAAGGCATGCCCGCCATCGAAGAAGCGACGGCGAAATATAGTCTCGACGAATACTACGGCAAGGCGCTCGGCTTGGTCATCTCAGGCCGCGCTCGCAAGGCCTTCGCGCTATCCGAGGAGCCGAAGGCGCTGCGCGAACGTTACGGCATGAACACCTTCGGACAAAGCTGTCTGCTGGCCCGCCGACTCATCGAAGCTGGAACGCGCTTCGTCGAAGTCAATTGGCCCAAGGTCGCCAACTCCGACAATCATTCGTGGGATGTCCATGCCGGACTCACCAAGCGCATGAAGGACCAAGCAGCTCCCATGCTCGACTCGGCGCTGTCGGCGCTGATCGACGATCTGGATCAACGCGGCCTGCTCTCGGAAACTCTCGTCGTGGCCGTCGGCGAGTTCGGTCGCAGCCCCCAGCGCGGCGTCAGCACCTCCGGCAACGACAATCAGGACGATGGCCGCGATCATTGGCCATACTGTTACACCGGAGTCATCGCCGGAGCGGGCGTCAAACGCGGCTTGGTCTACGGCAAGTCCGACAAGACGGCCTCCGCTCCGGTCGAGAACCCCGTCCACCCGCGCGAACTGTTGGCCACCATCTACCACAGCGTCGGAATCGATCCGAACACGATGGTGTTGAACCATCTCAATCAACCGCGCGAACTGGTTCAGGGCGAACCGGTCACGGGCATTTTGTCGTAAGGGTCTCTTACTAGCCCGGAGCGCCAGCGACGGGGATGTTCGGTGCGCCAGCGACGGGGCAACTCGCCCGTCGCTGGCGCTCTGGGCTGGTTACAATCAATTGCATGATCGATCGTCGTCAACAACTCCGCGAACTCTATGGTTTCGACTTTCCCGAAGATTTCTTCCGCTTCTGGAGATTCGTCAACCGACTGCAACCGCTCGATCCACTCAACGCACTTCTCGATCTCTCGATTCAGCTGGTGGGGCCATTCGAGATCCTGGCCGGTCGCTTCGATGGACGCACGCCGCGACATAGCCTCCTTTTGCACTGGCGTTACTCCTTTGATCCGCCGGAGTTCTTCACGGTACTCGCGGGGGAAGGCGACGGTCTGCATTGGGGCTACTACCTCGACGATCCCCGCGATAGTTCCGATTGCGTGGCATCGTATCATGCCGCCGACGCTTACGAGTTGTCCGTGGATGGCAACGGTCTGTTTCCTGCCGTGCGTCTCCACTTGGAGGAACGCTATCGCGATTGCGAGGAAGATTGTGAAAACGATGCCGAAGACCGCGAGGAATATGAGGAAGAAATGCGGCAACTCGATGCTTGGCGTCGCAAGCTGACGGCGTTCGATGAATCGAAGCGAGGCGAAATCGGAGCGGCATATGTGGATCGCTGGGCCGGTCGGTCGCGCCGGCGTCCCACGGCCAAAACGCAAGAGGGAATGGGCATCGTCGTACCGCCGGAGAGCTATCGACCGCTATCTCGCAGGGACCGAAAATTGTGGTCGTATCTCTGTCGAACGGACGATCCAGTCGAAGTCGTCGAAGAAGCGCGGGTTGCGTTGCACGACGGCTTTCCCGGCACGGCTCTGAAACTCGGCAAGGATCTGTGGGCAATCGGCGGCGAACGGCACACGCAGTACGCTTACGAATTGCTCGATGCGGCCTACGCGGCCTTGGGACGCGAGGTACTGCGCCATGTCCTGCGCGTCCATCGGGAAAATCGCAACCTTCCGTCGGTGGACATCCTCGACAACGACGATTAGCGGCGACGCACTTGCGGCGTGCGTTCGCACACCCGAACGCGCGCCGCAAGCGCGTCGCGCCCAATCAACGCATCGATTCTCCTCGCGGCAACATAATCGTCCTCCTCTTTATCACCGTCTTCGCCCTCGTCCCCATCGTCGAGAATGGGTAGGATTGTTTTCTTCTCGCCATTGTGAAGGGTGAACTCGACACTTTCTTCGTCGAGTGCCTCGAATGCTTCCTGCCAACGAGGGCGCTCGAAGACATTCCGCTTTTTTATGTACTCGTTCCATTGACCGTCAGGCTCCGCCTTGGGCCGTGTATCGAAAACCGGGGCGATCCATCCCGCCCGGTCACACTGAAAGCCGACGGTTATTTGAGTGATCGGCGCGTTCGCTTTGCCCGCTCCTTGTTCTTCGGAGGGTCGAAGTTTTTTACTCGATCCAGGATATACGAGTAGATCTCCTTAAGGTCTTTACGAAGATCGAGTTTCATGAAATGGTATCCCTTTCTCGATCCCAAACTCTGTTTGGGAACGCCCTGCGAAACTCCGTACCGCTTTGTTCTTTGCACGCCCTACTGTACCGACAAGTTGTCCAACATCACGCTGTCGCTGCAAGTTAGTATCCACGCGAACAAAGTGAACCCGAACACAATCACGAGCCAAGTGACGGCGAACACAAGAATCATTTGGATCGAACGGTGCAGGCCGAAGGACAGACACGACACCGACGGTTCGGAGGGTTTATAACGCACCGCGATGGTCTTAGCCCCTCGCAGCTTTCTGTGGATCTCGTCGTGTGCCTCTCTGCCGCTACTTGCCGCATACCCAAAGGCGAGACGCGATCCTTGATAAGCAGCGCCATCGACCGTGTATTTATATTGAACCCTGACTTCGTAAGTGTTGCCGTCGCAGTCTGAATTTTCTTGGACGGAGAGTTGCGTGATTGTCCCAGGGGTGGTCGGCCAAGCCGCCGCTTGGGTTGACAACCGGGCACTCCATATGCCGAATCCGAGAAGCCCCAAGCCGATCGGGACGAAAACGCTCAGGAAGACAGTGAAGCAACCTATTTGCACTTTCACCTCGCCTCCCCCCTTTGCCGAACGAGGAGTAATTCGCTGGATCCTTCGCAATCTTTCGCCGAACGATCTCGTTCGCCTATCGCGGCGGCTAGTGAGACATACCCAGAATGCCGCAGCCACGACTACATGTTCGGCGCTATATCGACCGAACGCGGAACACGACGTATATTCCACCGTAGACCGATAAAAGGAGGCCAGCACCCAGTAACCCCGCTATCAATTCGCCCGGAACAAGCATCACACCCAAGCGAGCCAAATAATACAACGCCAGTCCGGCCATCAGACACACTCCGCCCGTTACCAACGAACGGGTCTGCCACTTCCCCATCCCCGCCGACGCAAATGCACTCTCCCTCGACCGATCGACCTCAGCGGCGATGTGTTTGGCGGCGACCGTGTTCAACCCCCGCGCTAAGAGGATGGAGGCGACCTCGGCCCGGCTCTTCCCGGCCGAGTAGAGATAGAACGCACGGTTCTTCGCCACGGCCGTGGTCACTTCCGGGGTTAACTCCGAAGACAACCCTTGATCTTCCAGGAGGGTCACGATCTCTGAGAAGGACCGTCCCGCGTTGTACTCATGCAGAGCCAATTGGTAGTGTTCAGCATTGGGAGCAACGCTCTTGGGAGCAACGCTCGACCAGTCGAAGGTATCGGAGGCATTCGGCTGTTGGTCCATTGGTGTGTTTTCTTCGCCGAACTTGATATTCGTTTGCGCCTCGCACAATCTATCGCGGTGGATCCAGGATGGGGACCGCCCAGTCTAACTCCTTAGCCGGATTAACCTTACATACATTCTGTGCCCACCGTCTCAACAGCCGAGGGGGTATTCGCGTTGCACCTGCGCGGGGACGGTATCCAGTATGCGTCAACGCAGTTATGCATCTGGATATCGTCCCCGCGCACAAAACGCAAGAAAATTCCGCGATCGGTAAATAGTAGACACGATTTGTCCACAGATCGGCTCTCATCGGTTACGAAAAAACGATCCGCGTCTGCCCGCGTCCTCCTTTACAGCATAGATGCTGTCACATCACCAAGGATCGCTACTTTGGAGCTTTCTTGGGGATAATCCTGAACATCTTGATTAGCGTCTTCATGTCGGCGGGATCCTGGGAATGGTAATCGACGGTCACACCCTGAGTATCGTAATCGTCCATCAGGTTGATGACTTTCCCACATCCAGGTGTGACTGAATCTGGTTTCCCGAACTTCCGATGGACATCGGTGCGCGTGTCGTTCCAACTCAGATTGCCAGGCAATGCACCCTTATATGCGTGAAAATCGTCAGTATTCTCCGAATAAAGGAAGATACAAGTAAGAACCCCCTTGCCATTGAAACAGAGGCTCACGCCCTTTGATTTCCAACTCTCATATGATGTTTCGTATTTATCGAATTTTTCCACTTCCGGGGCCTCGCCCATCTGCTGACTGAAGGCCTGGAGTTCTTTGCCATCTAGGTGTTTGCCCAGAAGGTTGTTCAGTGCCGGATCGATGGTCCAGGCTTCTATATTCTGGTTTCCCGTTCGCGGCTCATTGCCAAGCTCACGTCCTGCCGTTGATACCGGCTCACGTGGCGAGTCCAGTTTCTCGATCGTGTCTCGAACAAATTTCTCAGCATTCGCGGGCGGCAAGAACCCGCGAAATTTGGCGATGACTTTCCCATCAACCAGGATGTAGTTGTACGGGACCGCGTCGGAGCCGTATTCCAGCCAGAGTTTCTCGTTTTCCTTCTCGTCGATATCCAATTCGTGGAAGCTGACAGCGGGGAAGGTGGCCCGCAACTGCTCTAAAACCGCCGGAACGTCCCGACACACTCCGCACCACTTCGCAGAGAAGACGACGAAAGCGATCTTTCTCGGCGCTTTCAAGTCACTCGCGTGCCTTCGGGTAGGCCCCTCTTTCTGTTGTTCGGACGATGGAAGACGTGAACAGCCGACTATGCAGAGTCCCAGCAGGATAGCCAAGAAGCCAGGGCCACGTTGTCCCGAATGCGTCCCTCCCACGCCTTTGCTTCGTTCGATTACCATATGCACGCTCCTCTTTCGCCGAATGACTAGCTCAGCGGCCGGCTCAAGCGTAGCCCTTTGATACTTGCGACGCCACATCGCATGCTTGGCAGATTAAGCGTGTGTTCTCCGGCGTATATCCCTTGGCAGCCTCGAAGCGATCGAGCACGCAGTATTTCTCGGTTAGAGGATTCTGGCAACAGGGACAGATGCCCTTCTGCTCGCCTCGCTTCAGCGCCTTGAGTTGTCGGCGAACCATCGGCTTATCCCGTTCATCGTAGGTCAGTTCCTTGTAAACCTTCCGCCGATAGGCGAACAGCAAGTCGGGATCACCGGCGCTTAACTCCTCGAGTTGGGCGCGGATGGAGTCGAGGAGCACGCGCGCCTTCACAATCTCCTCGGGCGTTAATCTGCGGTTAGGCATGACAACCTCTGGGCCGAACAAATTATTCTACACCTTTCAGCTACCTATCTTGGCAAGGCGTTGTAGCGCTGTCAAGCAAAATGCCGTTCTATTTTTCGACGATTCCACGCGACTTGCACTGCCGGAGAAAATCCGCAAACCTTTCAAGTACCGTCACTTACAATAACCGATTCTTTTTTTTCTCCTTCGGTATCCTTTTTTAGTCTAGACATAATCATCCGTGCAGTATAAATACGTTCACAATGATACGGAAGAGCGACTATATGGCTTACGGCTGCATAGCGCCCTAAGAAGAGCTTTCAGCTGGATGGCATAACACGATGCGGAGAGAGACAGGAGGCGCAATATTCATCAGGATCAGTGGTTACGTCGATTGCCGGCGCGAGAACGTTGGCTAACCCCAGCAGGAGCTAACCCGAATAGCTCACCGCGGAGAACGCGGAGAACTCAGAGGAAATACAAAGGATGAATTCCAAAGCGGATGAGCGTAGGGAGAGTCGGCAATGCTTTGTCTCGCCGCCATCATGTCTTCGCGGGGGCCGAGCGCGGCGTGACGACAGCGGTTCGAGGCTTGGAATGAAACAAAAGGGTCCGTCGCCATACGCCGCGCCAAGGTTTCGCAACGCATGTACCGGAGTTGGGCTACGACATGCGCACGGTGCAGGAACTGCTGGGGCATGCCGACGCCAGCACGACGATGATTTATACGCACGTCAGCGAGAATGGCGTGACCGGCGTGCGCAGCCCGCTCGACGCTCTCGGGCCTGCGCCGCTTCCGCTCAACGGATCTTCGACGATCGGAGACGCGAGGTTTCCTTACCTCTGCGCCAACAATTGCCGCAATACATACTGTAAGATGCCGCCGTGTTGGTAATAGCGCACTTCTTGCGGCGTGTCGACGCGAACGGGCGATTGGAAGACGCGCTCGCTGCCGTCGGCGCACCTTGACGGGAATCATGCGATCCGAGGCGAAACGGATCTCCCACACTTATAGACGAAATCTGGCGTCGTATATTTCTGGGGCGGCGCGAACGAGCTTCAAAACTCATGGCCCATGTTGACCCAGTAATGCCAGTCCGCGATCGCCTCCCGCGTCTGCTCCTCGGTGCTGTTGGTCGGCTTCAACTGAGACAAGGGCACCGCCAACCCTCGCTTCTCCCAGCGAATCGTCACAAACATCTCGTGTGCGCACTCTACTTCATCGGCCATTCCGATGACTTCGACTTCATCTTTGACTTGCAGCGGCGAGATGGCCCGCTCGGCCAGGCACTTCGCCGTGAAGGGGAATTGCAATTGTTCTTGCAAATAATAATACCAACCCATCGCGCGCTCTTGTGCGTCGTAGGCATCGACGACAATCTCCATCGCGATGCGGTTTTCGCGTTCTTCCTCGCGTTTTTGACGTGCCATACTTTAGCTCTCTTCCTCCGATAAGTTCAGAGTTTGGAGGGGATAGGGTCGTCGAACTCAAAACTGGCGAAAGATTTTTTCGCCTCGTCGGGAGTAAGTAAGAGTAACAGACTGATCTCCGCGAGAGTCTCTTCCGGCAATTCGTTCAAGAAGGCCCAAATATCTTCCTCACGCTGCGCTCGATTCTTGTCGGCGAACTCGGGATTCAGAACGCGGATTCGCACGGAGACAGAGTTTTGTCGATACGCTTCGATTTCGGCTACTGGATGGATTTCCTCATAGGCGCGGAGAGCGTTGACGACCTGGCGGAGGATAGGGTCCGGACGTCTGACGTGCAGTTTGATGGTCATTTTACATTCTCCCGTCGGCCCAGGTGGCGACAGCAACGACTGAATCTAGGAACTCCTCGGCCTCTCGACTTTTTACCAAGCCCGTCCAATAGCGCAAATCCGTGGACCAGGAAGCGAGGCGCGACAAATGCCGCGTGATGGCGCGAGGGATTGCCGTCTGCACATACCGACGGTAAAGCGCACCTAGCCATTCGATGTCGTGCGCTCGGTTCCCTCGAAATTCGCCGAGCAACTGTTGCCGCAGTCCCCCGGCCACGCTTGCCAGAACCAACGCTTTCAGGAGACATTCTACCGTATATCCCGCCAGATATACTCCCCCTGTCGTTCGTCCTTCCCGAAGAAGTAACTGCGCGTCCTCGAAGCGTTGCTTACCCGCCCGATAGTAAAGGCGAGCTACTGGTGATTGTGGCAGTCCCATCGTTCGCCACTCCGATGTCAAAAGGTTTCCGGCACCACTTCGGTACGCATCTCGTCACGCGGTTTTGTGGCATCCCATCGGCGAACGAATGCTCAAGGCCTCCTTACCTCTGCGCCAACAATTGCCGCAATACATACTGTAAGATGCCGCCGTGTTGGTAATAGCGCACTTCTTGCGGCGTGTCGATGCGAACGAGCGCTTGGAAGACGCGCTCGCTGCCGTCGGCGCGGCGGGCGCGAACGGTTAGATCGCGCCCGGAAGCGAAACCGGAATCCAAGAGCTTTGGCAGACCTTCGAGATCGTAAATCTCTTCGCCGGTGAGGCCGAGACTGGCGACGCTATCGCCGGAGCGGAACTGTAGCGGCAAGATGCCCATGCCGACGAGGTTGGAACGATGGATGCGCTCGTAGCTCTCGGCGATCACGGCGCGGATGCCGAGGAGCAGCGGTCCTTTGGCAGCCCAATCGCGCGACGAGCCGGAGCCGTATTCCTTGCCGGCAAGGACGAGCAGAGGGGTCTTTTCCTCGCGGTATTTCACCGAGGCATCATAAATCGACATTTGCACTCCGTCGGGGAGGTGGCGCGTGACGCCGCCTTCCGTGCCGGGCGCGAGTTGATTTTTCAGACGCACGTTGGCAAAGGTTCCGCGCACCATGACTTCATCGTTGCCACGGCGCGAGCCGTAGGAGTTGAAATCCTTGACGGCGACGCCGTGGGCGACGAGATACTGTCCGGCTGGTCCTTGGGCCTTGATGGAACCGGCGGGCGAGATGTGATCGGTCGTGATGCTGTCGCCGAGGACGGCCAACACCCGAGCGCCGGTGATGTCTCGCACCGGGGCCGGTTGCGGCTTCATGTCCTCGAAGTAGGGCGGATGCTTGACGTAGGTAGATTGTGCATCCCAAGCGAACAGATCGCCTTCCGGCGTCGGCATGGAGCGCCAATGTTCGTCGCCTTGAAACACTTCGCCGTATTCCTTATGGAACATCTCCGAATGCACGGACGAGCGAATCGCGTCCTCAACCTCAAGGCGCGTGGGCCAAATGTCCTTGAGGAAGACGGGGTTGCCCTTGTCATCGGTACCGAGCGGTTCGCCGTGCAAGTCGATGTCCACGCGGCCGGCCAAGGCATAGGCAACGACCAACGGCGGGGAAGCGAGATAGTTGGCGCGCACTTCGGGATGTACGCGGCCCTCGAAATTGCGATTGCCCGACAACACGGCGGCGACGACGAGATTGCCTTCGTCGATGCCTTGCGAGACAGGGGCGGGCAACGGGCCCGAATTGCCGATACAAGTCGTACACCCATATCCTACTAAATGGAATCGCAATTGTTCTAAAAAGGGAGTTAAGCCCGCCTCGTTGAGATAATCCGTCACCACTTTCGAGCCGGGAGCCAAGCTCGTCTTCACCCACGGCTGGGTTCGCAAGCCTTTCTCGACGGCTTTTTTCGCTACCAGTCCCGCCGCGAGCATGACGGACGGATTCGAGGTGTTGGTACAACTGGTGATGGCGGCGATGACGACGGAGCCGTGATGCAAAGCTGCGGTCTCTTCGCCCAGAGCGATTTTCACGCCCCCCTCACCCCCAGCCCCTCTCCCCCCTCCGGGGGGAGAGGGGGGCGTGTCCGATTTGCCTTTCGCCTTGCTCAGAAGGCTGGGTAATTCCTTGGCGAACGATTCCTTGACTTGGCCCAAGGCGACGCGATCTTGCGGGCGTCTCGGTCCCGCCAAACTCGGCTCCACCGTGCCGAGATCGAGAGACAGGGTGTCCGAATACATCGCTTCCGGCGTTTGCGGCGTATGGAACATTCCCTGTTCCTTGGTGTACGCTTCGACGAGTTGCACCAGCGATTCCGGACGTCCGGTGAAGCGGAGAAATCGCAGTGTCTCGGCATCGACGGGGAAGATGCCGCAGGTCGCGCCGTACTCCGGGGCCATGTTGGCGATGGTGGCGCGATCGGCCAGGGGGAGAGACGCCAAGCCGCTGCCATAAAATTCGACGAACTTGCCGACCACGCCTTTCTTGCGCAGCATCTCGGTCACGGTCAGCACGAGATCGGTCGCGGTCGCCCCTTCGCGCAGCTGGCCGGTCAGTCGGAAGCCGACGACTTCGGGAATGAGCATGGACAGTGCTTGTCCGAGCATGGCGGCCTCGGCCTCAATGCCGCCCACGCCCCAGCCGAGAACGCCGAGACCGTTAATCATCGTCGTATGCGAGTCCGTGCCCACCAGCGTATCGGGATAGGCCGTTCCTTGCTCCTCGTTCACGAACACCACGCGGGCCAGATACTCCAGGTTCACCTGATGCACGATGCCCGTATCCGGCGGCACGACCTTGAAGTTGCGAAACGCCTTCTGCCCCCAGCGCAGGAAGGCATAGCGTTCGCGGTTGCGCTCGAACTCTAAATCGGCGTTGGTGCGGAAGGCGAGACCGTTGCCGAAGTCATCGACCTGCACGGAATGATCGATGACCAACTCGGCGGGCAAGAGTGGATTGATGCGTGTGGGATCGCCGCCCATTCGTTTCATGGCATCGCGCATGGCGGCGAGATCGACGACGGCGGGCACGCCGGTGAAGTCTTGAAGCAGGACGCGCGCCGGCATGAAGGCGATCTCCTTGCTCGGCTGCGCTTTCGGTTCCCAGTTGGCCAGCGCTTCGATGTCTTCGGGACGGACGGTCAATCCGTCCTGACAGCGGAGTAGATTTTCGAGCAGGATTTTCAGCGAGAACGGCAGCCGTTCGACGCGCGGATAGGCGCGAGCCACGGATTCGAGGCGATAGATCGCATAATCCCGACCGGCGGCGTGAAGCGATGAGGAAGTGCCGAACTGCTTGTCCATGATAACGGCCTTTTCTGGAGTGAAATCCGAAGAACCCCGATGACGAACCATAAGTATTGTGGGAGAGAAACGAGACGACGGCAACGCATGACTCTGCAAGTCGTACTCGTTCATGGCTCGGATTTTCCTTTTCCCGCCGAGGGAAGCTGATAGGATGGCAACATCAGCCGTTTTCTATTTCTCCAGAGGGGGGATTCGTTATGGACCGAGGTAATCTGTCTCGACGTGGTTTCTTGCAGCGCTCGCTGGCGGCGATGGCCGCGGCGGGGCTGCCCTCGTGGTACGCCCAGCAAGTGCTGGCGGCCGAAGAGAATGCGACGCGAAAGAAGGCGTCCGCAAATGACACGTTGACGATGGGAATTGTCGGCGTCGGCAGCCCGCAGAGCCGCAGCCTGCAAGTCGTCTCCGCATCCACGCCGAGCGTGAAGGCCAAACAGATGACTTATCTCGTCGGCTGCGACGTGGACGGGCGGCATCGCAAACGCGCTACCGAGGTGATGCGCGAACGCGGATTCAAGGACTTCGAGGCTTCTTACGGCGACTATCGCAAATTGCTCGATCACAAAGGGATCGACGGCGTTCTGGTGGCCACGCCCGATCATTGGCACGCGCAGGTCGCCATCGACGCCATGAAGGCGGGCAAGGATGTCTATTGCGAAAAGCCGTTGACCCTGACCGTCGAAGAAGCCTTGGCGATTCGGAAGGTATCCAAGGCCACCGGCAAAATTGTGCAGACGGGCAGCCAGCAACGAACCGAGATGGGCGGCATGTTCCGACTCGCCGTCGAACTGGTGCGCTGCGGACGCATCGGCAAAATCAAGACCATCGAGTGCCGTATCGGAAACAATCCAAGCAGCGGCGCGATCCCGGCCGTGGATGCGCCCAAGGAACTCGACTGGGACTTTTGGCTCGGACCCACGGCCAAGGTTCCCTACCGCCTTCAGGGCGACAAGACGAACTGCCATTACAATTTCCGCTGGTGGTACGAATACTCCGGCGGCAAGATGACCGACTGGGGCGCGCATCATCTCGACATCGCGCAGTGGGCGCTCAACAAAGACGGCAGCGGCCCGGTGGCTGTGGAACTGCTCAAGGCCGACGCACCCTACAAGGGCGGCGACGGCTACAACTGCCATCCCAACTTCCAAGTTCAATACACCTACGACAACGGAACCAAAGTCATCGCCATGAGCGGCGGCGGCACCGATCTCGGCGACAAACTGGTCAATAAAGACGGCAAAACTCCCCAACGCAGACTCCGCAACGGCAAGGTCATCCCCGTACACGTCGGCCCCGACGAGAACGGCGTTCTGATTCTGGGAGAGAACGGCACGATCTTCGTCAGCCGCGGCGCGATCTTGGCCAGCGACGCCAAGATTCTCTCCGAGCCGATCGAGAACGATCCCAAAGTCTACGACGGCCGACCGACCAATCACGTGCAAAACTTCGTCGATTGCGTGCGTAGCCGCAAGGCTCCGATCTGCGACGTGACGGTCGGCAGTGGCTCGGTGATCGTCTGCCATATCGGTGCCATCGCCATGCGCACCGGCAAGAAACTCAAATGGGATCCGAGCGAGCATCGATTCGACGATGCCGAGGCCAATCGCATGTTGTCGCGTCCGCGGCGTGGGCCATGGAAATTGCAAGCGTAGTCGCTCCAAACCACAAACACCCGGCAGCTCTCCCCGCCGGGTGTTTGCGCGCGCCTCACTCGCGTTGACGCCGTTGACGCAAAA
>JAJXWW010000041.1 GCA_021781415.1 Planctomycetota bacterium | reverse complement strand
CACGAAGCGCACCTGCTTTTTTTGCGTCACCTTATATAAGGGAGGCCGAGCGACATAAATGTGTCCGTCGGCCACCAAACGAGGCATCTGGCGATAGAAGAAGGTTAAGAGTAGTGTACGGATGTGCTGTCCATCCACGTCCGCGTCAGTCATAATAATAACCTTGTCGTATCTCAAATTCTTGATATTTTCGTCTTCGCTGTTGGCGATGTCGATGCCGATGGCGGAGATGAGGCTGCAAATCTCGGTGTTGTTGAGGAGGTTTTCGAGCCGGGCTTTCTCGACGTTGAGCGGTTTGCCGCGCAGCGGCAGGATGGCCTGAAACTTGCGATCGCGGCCGGACTCCGCCGAGCCGCCGGCGGAATCGCCCTCGACCAAGAACAACTCCGAGGCGTCGGGATCGCGCTCGGTGCAGTCGAACAGTTTGCCGGGCAGACCGCCGCCCGAAAGAATACTCTTGCGATCCTTCAACGCCTTTTTAGCCTTGGCCGCCGCCTCGCGCGCCTCCGCCGCCACCATCACTTTTTTGATGATGCGCTGAGCGTCTTTGGGATTTTCTTCCAGATATTTGCCCAGCTGCTCGTTCATCACGCTGATGACGATGCCTTCGACCTCGGCGTTGAGCAGACGGATTTTATTCTGCGATTCAAACTGCGGATCGGGATGTTGGATGCTGACGATAGCCGTCACCCCTTCGCGGAAATCTTCGCCGATGGGCGAGACATTTTTGAATATCTCCGCCTTGGTTCCGTAGGCGTTCAGCGTCCGCGTCAGCGCCGCTCGGAAGCCGCTCATGTGCGTGCCGCCCACCGGGTTATAACCGTTATTGGCGTAGCAGCGGACGCGCTCTTCGTCGCCGGTCGTATACTGTAAGGCGACTTCCACCAACACATTATCCACCATTTTTTCGACGTAGATGGGTTTGTGCAACACTTCTTCGGAGCGATTCAAATAGGCGACGAACTCGGCGATGCCGCCATCGTATTTGAAAGTCTCTTCCTTGTTTGTGCGCTTGTCGATCAACTGGAAGGCCAACCCTTTATTGAGGAATGCCAACTCGCGCAAGCGCGTCTCCAAGGTATCGTAATCGAAGCGCGTTTCCTTGAATATCTCGGCATCGGGCTTAAAAGTGATCAGCGTGCCCGTCCCCTTGGCCGCGCCGATGTCTTTTACTTCGGTCGTAGCCTTGCCGCGCGCGTATTCTTGCTTATAGACGCGGCCGTTGCGGCGAATCTCGGCTTCGGTCCATTCGCTCAGCGCCGTCACCGCCTTGGCTCCCATGCCGTGCAGACCCAGCGAAACCTTATACGATCCCTTATCGAACTTCGCGCCCGCGCCGACCGTGGTTAACACGACTTCCAAGGTGGGACGTTTCGCTTCCGGATGTTCGTCCACGGGAATGCCGCGGCCATCGTCCTTCACGCTGACGCTGCCGTCCTCATTGATTTTCACTTGAATGTGATGACAATGCCCCGCCACCGCTTCATCGACGCTATTATAAATCAATTCGTAAACGAGATGATGCAGACCGCCGGAAGAGACATCGCCGATGTAGACGCCGGGACGTTTGCGAATGTGATCGGCGTCGCGCAAAATCTGCACGTTGCCGCCGCTGTACTTGTCCGCCGCTCGATCTGCGGCAATCAATTCGCTTTCGCTTAATTCAAGGGTATTTTCATTCATCGTCGCATCCTCATTCGTTCGCATTCGATTTCCTTCACGAATTATTGCGACGGGCGAGAGGCGTTAGTCTCCCACTCGTCGCGATCTAATCCAAAACGCCGGCGCGAAAGCGCAGGTCGTTCAGGGGAGTATCGGGTAGGCGTCGGCGCAGCTCGCTCAGGAGACGCCGTTTATGGAAGTGGGCCAACTCTTGCAACAACACCGCGTTATCGACGATCACTTCCAGAATGCCGCGCCGCAGCGCGGCGGGGCGCGTGTGCGCGGCGAAGTCGGGCCCGACCGATTCCGCCCACGCCTTCTCCAAATGCAGCCGTCCCTGTCGCCGGCCCCAGCCGCGCGACGCGAACAACCGACTGAGAATCTCTCCCAATCGCTCCGGTCCTCGCTCCGGCACATCGCGGCGTAGGGCCATGGGTTAGTGCTGAGTGCTAAGTGCTGAGTTCTGAGTCCTCAACAGCTCGCCCTCAGCCTCCTCCATTCAACTTCGTTTTAACTCAGCACTCAGAACTCAGCACTCAGAACTTACGTCAACGGCATGACCAGATACGAATAATTCGTGCCGCTGCGGAACAACGCGGGACTGGCGGCGTCGATGAGATCCAACGACAACTCCGCGTCCGACGGCAGGACTTTCAGCATCTCCACCACATACGATGGATTGAAGCTGATCTCCAACGTTCTGCCGTCGTATTCGATGGGCAGATCGACTTTGGAACGACCCGCCGTCGCGCCGTGAGCCTTAAGCGTCAGGTTGTCTTTGCTAAACTGGAACACGACGCGTTTGCTGTCTTCGTCGGTCATAATGGCGGCTTGACGAACGGCCGCCTGAAACGGGATCGCTTGCAGGGTGATGCGCACCCCCTGCTTTTTCGGCATCACTTGCTTGTAATCGGGGAATCGTCCCTCGACGAGTCGGCTATAGACGACGGCGCGCTCGGTGCGAAAAAGCACTTCGTTGGGCCTCAGACAGACTTTAACCGTCTCTTCGCCGTCTTGCAGATTGCGCTCCAGAAGGCTCATCGCCTTGGTGGGAACGACGGGGGCTTGTCCCTTGGTGGTGTGGCCGCCGTGTCCGGTGGCCGTCCCTTGGGCCAAGGCCAAACGTCGGCCATCGGTGGCCACCAAGCGCGCCACGTTCTCATCCAACTCCCACAGTACGCCGGTCATGGAATAGCGAGCGGTCTCATCGGCGGTGGCGAACACGGTGCGGCGAATCATCTCGCGCAGCGTCCCCGAGGTGATTTCGTGATACTTGTCCTCGGCGAACGTCGGCAAATCCGGAAACTGCGCCGGATCTTCGCTGGGCATTTCAAACTCCAGCGACGGACCCTTGATGATGCAAGCACTGGGGTCGGCTTCAATGGCGAGTTTGTCGTCGCGCGATTCGCGGAGAATCGCCAGCAGCTTGGCCGCTGGAAAGATCGCTTCGCCCGGTTCTTGAATGGTCAATCCCTGCACGTCGAGCCGGATGCCCACCTCCATGTCCGTGGCCATCAGCGTACAGCGACCGTCGGCGGCGATCGCCTTGAGATTCTTCAAGATCGGTTTCACATCGCGTGCCGGTATGGCCGCGCTGGCCAATTGACACGCCGACAGCAATCCCTCTCGGTCACAAATAGCCTTCATGCGTTCCTCCTTGAAAGCGAGGTTTCACGCGCTTGGTCTATCCAATTAATCATCCCTTATCTAACTCCTCAGCAGTAGTATTAAGGTCGAACCCATTCCCGGTCGTAAACGCGCTGGCAGTCGTGGTATCTTATGGTTTCCACAAGAGTTGCGCTCGCGTCGATCTTGTGGAAAACGTGTCGTTCGTTCGTTGTTCGGCGGTCGTTGTTTGTCGATGGTATGCCTCGCTTGGGTCGTTGACGGTAAATCGGCTCGCATCGATCGACGTGGAGCATCGCCGAATCGGCGCGCCGACAACAGGTTTTCCACCGCGTTGATTCATGTGAGGTCCGCGTGCAGTTGGCGCACGGCTCCCGAAAGGCGAACGTCGTGAACCAGGGCTTGCTCGACCTTGCGACAGGCGTGCAGCACGGTGCTATGATCGCGTCCGCCGAAATACGCGCCGATCTGTTGCAGCGAGAGTTCGGTAAGCTGCCGGGCCAGATACATGCTGACCTGGCGCGGCAAGAGCGCTTGACGGGTTCGGCTGCGCGCTTGCAGTTGGCGCGGCTCGACCTGATAGTAGCGCCCCACGCGCTGGACGATGCGCTCCACGGTCGGTCGATTGGCCGCCCCTTCGACCTCGAAGTGGGCGACGATGGTATCTCGGCGAAGGGGTGGCGGTTCCAATCGCGCCAGTGTCGCCAAGCGAGCGATCGCGCCTTCGAGTCGGCGAACGCTGCCCGTTAGATGATTCGCCAGCCAGACGACGGCCTCCGGCTCGATTGTCAGGTCGTGTCGTTCGAGGCGATCTTGGAGAAACACTCGGCGGCTGGTGGGCGACAGGGTTTGAAGTCCGACCACCAATCCGCTGCCGAGCCGACTGGTCAGGCGAGCGGGAAGATGGTGCAACTGTGCCGGTCCCATCGCGGCGGTGCAGACGATCTGCTGACCGCGCGTCCATCCGCGATCCAGGAGATGAACGAACGCATTCTCGACGCGCGGCGTGAGGTGTTGCACGTCTTCGAGGACGAGTAAATCGGCCTGGCGGGCCGCCTTCCAGTCTTCGTCGTCCTTCTTGAGCGATCCGGAGGCGTCGGCCTCCGGTTGACGCAGGAGGGCTTCGATGTCACCGGCGGCGAGGAGGGCGACCTGAAGATCGGGCGAGCGTTGGGTGACATCGGCGAGCAGGGCGGAGACGAGGTGTGTCTTGCCCGCGCCGGCGGGAGCGTGGAGAAAGAGCGGGTTGACGGCGCGTCGTGGTCCGCGTCCGCACACGCAGTCGGCGACCCGTTGCACGGCCAACCGCGCCATTCGATTCTCCGGCAGGGAGATCCAAGTTGCGAACGTCTGCCTATTCACGCGACTCCGCTCGATGCGAGGGTTTCATATCCCATTTGCAGCTGCAATTATTCTACCGAATTGCCCCCTCGTTCACAAGCGCAATCGGAGGTATGGAAGTGATTGTAAAATAAGAGGTTAGAATCGATTGTGCGGAGGGGGAATTCGGAACATGCGTTCAGATGTTGGAAATCGTCCCCTACTCACCTTGAAACGACCGTGAGAGAACGATCGTTTGGGAACCGCGCCTCGTTGAAGCGCGCTTGTGGGAAGAGGCCCTTCTCGGATTTGAACCGAGGTGTGACGGATTTGCAATCCGTTGCCTTTCCGCTTGGCTAAAGGGCCGTGCATTCGACACTTCCAGTATCGACGGAGCGTCCGACAAACTTGAGCCGGTTCGTCGCTGCCGGTCTCCCATTCATTAAAATCTCATTTGCCGCTAGATCTCGACCGCGCCGTCGTGTACGATCTCTTTCACAATTGATGGGCGAGACTCGCGCCTGCTTGAGGGAACCACGGTTCCATCCGGCGATGTCAATTGGGACTTATTCCGAAGGTTATCCGTTGATTCCTGGTGCGAGGAAGAACGGCATGTTTGTGGACTATCGCTGCGTTGGTTGTCTTCGTCCTCTGCGCGCGTTGGCGCGGCATCGAGGCGTCTCGTTTCGCTGTCCGAACTGTTCGGGTGTCGTCGTGCCTGTGAGCGGCGAGGCCAAGGCGGAGGAGACGGTTCGGCCTGCGCGGTCGAGGACGGTGCAAGCCGTCTCGTCTGGCCCGCCCGTGGATCGACCGTTGTTGCCGTGGTTGTTGTTGACGCCGGCGGCGCTGGCGTTGATGCCGTGGCAGTGGATGGGTCACGGCGTCTTGTGGGCGGGGTTGGGCGTGGCGTTGGGCGGGGCATTCCTGTTGCTGAGCCAATTCGGCCGGTGGCCGATGCCGCTGCGCATCGGTGTTTCCCTGTCGCTGGCTCTGCTCGGTCACGGCTTGACCTTGGCCTCCCCCTCGAACGCCGACTCCTCGCACTCCGCTCCGAAAACGATGTCCGCCGATAGTCCGATGCCGCTCTCGATACCCGATCCGCGCTTTCCCAAGGAGACGGAAAGGATTACCCGTATCTCCGCTGGGGGCGAAGTGGAGAATCTGTTGCTGACGCGCTTGCGCGGCGAGACGGCGAGTCGTCCGCTGTCGATCGATCTGAAAGTCGCGGCCCGGATCGGCGATTTGTTGGCGGCGACGACGGCCAGTGAAGCGAACGGCAAAGGCAGGGCCATCGTCGCCACCAGGGAAGGAACAATCAAAGAGTTTTCCACTCCCGATTTTCGCCTGCGTGCCGAATCTCGGCTCGACGGCGTGGCCTATCGGCTCGCTTTGGACGAACGACACAATCGATTGTGGGCGGCCGTGTGTAAGGCGGGCGATCTCCAAGCCAACCGACACGGCGACCGACCGCTCGGCCGCGCCGATCTGCACGTCTACGACTTCCCGCCGGCGGCAAAAGACCGTCTGCATCCGTCCCGCCTCCTTCCCATTGGCGGCGACATACTCGAATTGTTGCTCGCCCTGGACGAGTCGGCCCTGTTTTATCTGGCGCGAGACGGCGACGGCGTGCATCTGGGGCGCATCGACACCGAACGGCAGTCGTTGGATTGTCGAATCGACTTGCCGGACGGAACGCGAGCGCTGTGTCGGACGGCGGACGGTCGGACGTTGTACGCGGCGGGCGGCGGGCGGGTCCACATCCTCGATCCGGCCGCGCTGCAAACGCGCCGGGTGGTGGAGGTGAATATCGACGCCGTTTCGGTGGCCGCCGACAACGAGGGGCGCGTTTATCTGTCCGAACGAGGACCGTGGACGAATCTCACGCGCCTCGATCTGCGCGGCGAGCAACCGGCTCTCCATCAATGGAGCGCGCGTTTGCACGGGTGTATTTATTTGAAATTGAGTCCGGATCAGTATCGTCTGTATACGGGCACGTCGTCGGTGATTTCCGATGGTCTCAATTCGTTGTTGGTTCGGGGGCATTCGTGGGAGACGCCGATCGTGACGGCGGTGGCGCTGTCGTCGTCGAGCGAGCCGATACAGGGCGAATTCTTTCTCACGCCGGACGGTCGATACCTCATCAACCGTTGGGGTTGCGTCTACCATCTGGCGCGCGGCGAAGCGAAACTCCAATTTGAACGCGGGGCGGCTCCGGTGGGCGCGCGTTGAAGCGATTCCGTCGTCCGCCTTTTAATGCGCCAAACTGCCGCTGCCGGACGGGGGTTCGCGGTGGCCGTAGAAGCTGTACAACACCGGCATCAGATAGCGCGTCAAAAACAGTGTCGTCACCATGCCGCCGACCACGACGATGGCCAACGGCCGCTGCGTCTGCGAGCCGATGCGCGTGGATAAAGCCGCCGGCAGCAGACCGAAAATGGCCGTCAACGCCGTCATCATCACCGGGCGAACGCGCTTCTCCGCTCCTTGCATAATCGCTTCGCGCAGCGGTAGTCCCCGAGCGCGCATGTGGTTGAAGTACGACACCAGCAGAAGGCCGTCCATGATGGCGATGCCGAAAATCGAGATGAAGCCGACCGCGGCCGAGATGCTGAAATTCGTCCCGGTTATCAAGAGCGCCCACACGCCGCCGACGCTAAGATCGAGGACGTTGGAGAACACCAACAGGGCATCGACCAGATCGTGAAAGGCGAGATACAGCAGTACGAAAATGGCGGCCAGCGACAGGGGGATGATGTACATCAAGCGATGCTCGGCCTCCAGCATTTCCTGAAATTCACCGCTCCATTCGGTGCGATACGGTCCTCGGAATAGATGGGCCGTCTTCGCTTGCGCCTCGGCGACGGCTCCGGCGAGATCGCGGCCGCGCACGCTGAACTTGACGGCGATGAAACGCTTGCCCTGTTCGCGGTAGATCGTCGAAGCTCCGGAGCGCAAATATCTTCCATTGGGGTCCGGCAGGCCGTCGTCGTCCACCGGCGTCACCAGCTGGCGCAAGCGCAGGCGCGGCACGCTGGTGATGTTGTTGATCGCCGCGTTGAACACGTTGCCCCACAGCGACGGCATGGGCACGTTCGTGCCGATGGGGTTGACGCCTACGCTCGGCCCCGTCACCGGCGTTTGCGGCGTGCCGGGAACGTAGCCCGGCGTGACGAGATTGTTGACCGTGTCGATGGGAATATCGAGAATGGCTTGTTCGTAGCCGCGCAGATGCTCCGGCCAACGCAGACTGATGTCGAACGTGCGCACCCCTTCGATCATCTGCGTGCAGGCTTGTCCGCCGACGGCGATGGCGATGGAGTTCTCCACGTCGACCACGCTGACGTTCCAATACTTGCACTTGGAGCGGTCCACGGTGAAATCCAGGGTCGGCTGGCCCTTGATGCGGAACACGCCCACGTTCTGAAGCCCCGGCACGGCATCGAGGGCGGCCTTGGTTTGGTCGGCCAGCTTCTCCAACTCGTCGAGGTCGGGACCGATGATCTTGACCGAATTGTCCCCCTTGACGCCGGACAGCGATTCCATGACGTTGTCGCGGATGTACTGCGAGAAGTTCCAATCGACGCCGATCAATTCGCGGTGCATCTGCTCGTTCATGGCGGCGATCAATTCCGGCTTGGTGCGCGGGCGCGGGCCGAGCCAAGCCAGCCAGCCGGAGCGCGGCACGACCGCGGGCCAGTCCTTGTCCGGATGCAGCGGGATCGAGAATTCGGCGTTGAAAAAGCCGGTCGGATCGGTGCCGTCGTCGGGTCGGCCCACCTGCGAGGCGACCAGGGCGACTTCGGGATAGGCGCGCAGCAGGGCGCGGGCGCGGCGCGTCTTGTCGGCCACTTCTTCCAGCGAGGCGTTGACGGGGAACGTGCCGCGTATGTACAAATTGCCCTCTTCCAACTCCGGCATGAACTCGCGGCCCAAGAACGGCAGCGCGCCCACGGTGACGGCCGTCAGCGAGCCGAACAACAGCAGCGTCAGAAAGCGATGGTTCAAACAGCGTTCCAGCTGATGCAGATAGCTGCGCTTCAAGTAGCGAACCAGGCGATTGTCGGCGCTCGGCTTCAGGTTCTTGAAGAACAGCAAGCACAGCGCCGGAGCCACCGTCAACGCCAGCAGCAGACCCCCGGCCAAGGCGAAGGCATAGGTGTCCGCCATCGGCCCGAAGATCTGTCCTTCCGGTCCCTGCATGGTGAACAGCGGAATGAAAGCGAACACCATGATGAGCGTCGAAAAGAACAGCGGCCGCTCGACTTCGTGGCAGGCGCGGATGATCCGCTCTTTCAGGGGCAGTTCGGCATGTTCGCCGGAACTGAGATGGCGATAAATGTTCTCGACCATGATGACCGACGAATCGACGATGATGCCGAAATCGACCGCGCCGATGGACAGCAGATTCGCCGACTTGCCGCGCGCGAACAGCACCGAGAAGGCGAACAGCAGCGCCAGCGGGATGTTGATGGCCACGATCAGCGCGCTGCGGACGTTGCTGAGGAACATGAACAGAATCGCCGTCACCAACAGGATGCCGAGAAACAGATTCTCGCGCACCGTTTCCGTGGTGACGTGGATGAGGTTGGTCAAATCGAAGTGCGGCACGATCTGAACGCCGGGAGGAAGCCGTCCCGATTGCTGATTCAGCTCGTCCACTTTTTCCTTGACCTTATTCAGCGCCAGAAGCATGGCCTCGTTCTTGCGCATCAGGACGATGCCTTGCACCTTGTCTTCTTCGTCTTTCCACAGGACGTTGCCGTCGGCGTCGCGCATCGGGTTGCCGTGGGCGTCGTATTGGGGGCGGCACACGCTGACCTTGCCCAAGCGCGGCTGATAGCCCACCGCGACGCCGTCGTTGAGGGCGGATCGTTGGGCGCGCGTGCCGGAATCGACTTCGGCGTGCGATTGGACAGGCCCGCCGGCGGTCAGATCCTCGACGCGGATCGGGATGTTGTTGACCGCGACGACGACGATGTCGCGGATCTCGCGCAGGCGCTCTTCTTCCTCGTGGCGCAGATAGCGGGCGGCGCGGTAGGGGTTGTTCATCGTCAACACCTTCTCGAGCGGATCGAGTCCGCGTCCGAGTAGTCCGATGCCGCGCACGTTCATCGAAATCGGACCTTGCCGCAAGAAGCTGGCTCCGATGTTGGCGTTGCTGCTGGTCAGCGCCGTCTGAAATTGTTGCAGGCTAACCCCATAGCGCTTCAGTCGATCCGGGTCGGGATGCACTTCGTAGCGCTTCACCATGCCGCCGAAGCTGGACACGCCGGCGACGCGCGGGATGCGGCGAAACTCGCGCTCCAACGTCCAGTCTTGCAGAGATTTCAGATCGATCAACGAGTAAATGTCTTGGCCGCGCCCATTTTTGGGACCGTCGAGGGTGTAGCGGATCAGTTCGCCGGTCGGTGTGAACGGCGAGATTTGCGGCGCGACCACGGGCGGTAGATTCTGCACGAATTGCAGGCGATTGATGACTTCCTGGCGCGCGGCGTAGTAGTCGATCCCGTAGTCGAACTGGTTGCGCAAATGAGCCAGCCCGAACAGCGACTTGCTGCGCGTGTACGTCAACCCCGGCATTCCGGCGAGAGTGAATTCCAAAGGAATCGTCACCTGGCGCTCCACCTGTTCGGCGGAGAACCCCGGATACTGCGCCACAACCTCAATGATCGCCGGCGCGGGATCGGGATAGGCTTCGACGTTGACGTGGTTGAACGAATACACGCCGACGCCGACCAGGCCGATCGCCAAGAGAACCACAATCAGGGCGCTACCAACCGCCCATTCGATGAGTTTGCGAACCATATGTGTGCGTCGTCGTCAGGTAGTCCTTCCTCGGTTAGCCGCGACGCGGAGCGGAGCGCGAGGCTGTTCCGCGCTCCGCTCCGCGTCGCGGCTAACCGAGGTTACTTCTTCGCGCGGAGATCCTCCAACGCGGATTGTAATTCCAAGACTCCCTCGGCGACGATGTAGTCGCCGTGCTTGAGTTCTTGGCATCCTTTGCGGCGTTCTCGTTCGTTCGGTTGCGTGCGGATGTAGATGGCGTCGCGCAGGCGCATGGCCACGGCGACGCGGCGTCGGACGTAGCGCGGCTGGGTTGGATCGGGCTGCACGAAGACGATGCTTTCATCGCCGTCTTCCACCAGGGCCGAGGGCGGCACCGATACCACGTTGGCCGGCGCGGGAAGATCGACCGTGGCCTTGACGAATTGGCCGACGCGCAAGTTGCCGTCGTCGTTGTGGATCAGCCCCATGACCGGAGCCGTGTGCTGGGTCGGATCGACGATGAGGCCGACTTGCTGAATGCCGTCGTTTTTCAGCAGCGTCCCCGAAGCCCCGGCGCGAATCCTCCAGGCAAACCCGCGCGGGAGGGAATACAACTCGTTCAGGTCTTCTTCGTAGGCGTGAACCATCACCCCCAGTTTGCGGAGATCGGCGACTTTGTAGAGGTCGAAATCGACGCCGACGAGATTGTGCGGGGCAACGCTCTTCTCGACGATGATGCCGTCGAACGGGGCGCGCACTTCGACCTTGGCCCACTCTATCTCTTTCTTCAGACTGCGCTCCGTCCGCATTTCGTACACCTCCTTGGCCTCTTCCTTGATGGCGTCGATCTCGTCTTGGGTGACGCGCCAGGTTCGGAGCGTCAACTCGACGCGGAAGACGGCGTTGCGATCTTGACCGACCAGCGTGCGTTGATTCATCACCGTGCCGACCGGGACGACCCCTTGTTCGACCAGTTCTTCAAACTTGGCCAACATCGACTCGTCGTACCACAAACGGATGACGGCATCGACCAACTCGCTCTTTTTTTCGCCCAGATCCTTGCTCAGCACCACGGCCATCAGCTGCCCTTTGCCCACCCGTTGCCCGTAGCGAAGGATCGGCTCGTTCGGATAGTCGTTGGAGGCGTGGCCGTGGATTGTGCCGAGGGCGACGACTTCACCGGCGAAGCGCGTCTGCACGCGCCCCAGATAGTTCGGATCGAACGACAGCGACCCCGCCATTTCCAGAGGCCGAGGCGCTACCGCCGTATCCACGGGACGGCTGACGATGTCCAGGCGCTCGATCACTTCGGGAGGCAGTTCAATGGCTTCGTCGTTGCCGGAAATCAGACGCGCGTACGACTCCGCTTTGGGCGCGGCGGCGGGATGTGTGGGAGCGGGCGCGAAGAAGCGTTGCAGCCCCGTCGTTCCCACCGACGGCAGGGCGACGGCCAGACCGGCAACGGCTGCGAAGACCACGCTGGCCGCCACCCATTTCAGTCCGCGAGATTTCTTGGGCGTCGGCGGAACGATGCGCGGAACCGTCGCGGTCGGAGAGGGCTTGGCCTCCGCGCGCTCCTCTGGACGCGGTTCGACCTGTCGCCGGGCCGTCGGCGCGCCTTTCGCCGAATTCGTCGCCAGGCTCGAAGCGATTGCCTCGCGCAGTTCGTCGAGATTGAGCGGTTTGGTCAGCACTTTATCGAAGGCGCGGGCCAATTCGGGTTGATCGCGCAAACGCAGCGGATACGCCGTCATCAGCAGAAAAGGAAAGGGACCGATTTGCTGCGACAACTGTTGCGCGACTTCGACCCCGTCGCCGTCCGGCAGCCGTAGATCGATCAGCGCCAGCGCCGGAGGCTGTTGACGCGCGCGCTCCAACGCTTCGGCCACGCTCCCGGCCTCGATCGCGTCGTAGCCTTCGCGCGTCAGCACCCGGCGAAGCACTTGACGCAGCACTTCGTCGTCATCGACCAATAAGATCGTCGCGCCTTTCATCGTTCGCTTCCCATTTCATCCCCCGGCGATGCGCTCCGCAAATAAGAAGAGCAAATCCAGCGCCGTCAATGAAGCGGCGAATCGGATTGACCTAACAAAAAACTCTGAATGGAGTTATGTTCACGAATTGCAACCGAACCGAGCCGCGTCCCTCGCCGCGTCCTGAGCGCGCCGCGTCCACAATGAATGCGGCGCGACCAGGGAGTATGCGGCAAGGGGAGTGCATCCCACGCCGATCCGCTCTTGTGCGGACGTGCAAGAAAGGTACGCTGGCGGGTATGGAAGTGTCGTCTCCCAAGTCGAGCGGGCGCATTCTCGGTATCGATCCGGGGTTGCAGGTGAGCGGATATGCCGTTCTCGAAGCGCGGCAGGGTACGCCGCGCGCCGTGGAGGCCGGCGTCATTCGCAGCGCCGAGGGACGCGAGACAACGGACATGGCCCAGCGGCTCCGCCATCTGTACGATGGTATAGTAGAGGTGTTGGAGCAGTTTCAGCCGGGTGTCGTAGTGGTGGAACAGCTATTCGCCCATTACGCCCATCCGCGGACGGCGATCTTGATGGCCCATGCGCGCGGCGTGCTATTCCTGGCCGCGGCCCAGCGCGATCTGCCGTTGGTTAGTTATAATGCCACGCGCATCAAAAAGACGATCGCCGGCAACGGCCGCGCCTCGAAGGAGCAGGTGCAGCGCACGATTCAGCGCGAGTTGGGCTTGGCGAAACTGCCGGAGCCACCCGACGTAGCCGACGCCCTCGCCGCCGCGCTGTGCCATTACTATTTGGTCAAACTGCCCGTGTAGCCCCTGACCCCCTGGCCGCTGGCCCCCTAGCCCGCTGGCGAACCGGCAGCGTAAGCTGCCGGGTCTAAGCCAGAAACCCGGCAGCTAACGCAGCCGGTTCGCCGAAGAGTAGTTGACTGAGAAGAAGCTATGATTACCAAAATCACCGGCGTCCTCAATCGCGTTCAAGACGACGAAGTGCGTCTGCAAGTCGGCGCGCTGGAGTATCAAGTCTTAGTGCCCGAGTTCATTCGCCGCCGTCTGCAAAGCCAGCTCGGCCGCGAGATGACGCTACACACCAGCCATTACCTCGACGGCAATCCCATGCAAGGACGAGTCGTCCCGCGCCTGATCGGTTTCACCGCCGAGGCCGAACTCGACTTTTTCGATCTGTTTTGTACGGTGGATAAGGTCGGCACGCGCAAGGCGCTCAAGGCGATGGTGCGTCCCGTCAAGGAGATCGCCGACGCCATCCAGCGCCAGGACAGCAAATGGCTCACGACGCTGCCCGGCGTCGGAGCCGCCACCGCCGAGCAGATCATCGCCACCCTCCGCCGCAAGGTGACAAAATTCGCCCTGATGACGCCCGCCGCCGAGGGGACGAACGATGGCACGGTCGCCTCGTCCACTTCCGTGGTCGTCGATGGCAACATTATGGAAGACGTATATCAGGCATTGATGAGTGTCGGCCACAGCCCGCAAGAGGCGCGCAATCGTCTCGATAAAGTGCTAGCGACCGGCAAAGCATTCAAGTCGGTGGAAGAGGTGTTGTTGGAGATATACAAGGGCGAATAATTGGTTAGCCGCGACGCGCCAGCGGAGCGCGGAAAGCGCTCCTCTGGCGCGGCTCCGTTATGCGGCACATCTCCGGGCCGCTAACGTGCTTCATAGCTCCAACACCTCCGCGCGGTCGTCGGTCTGTTCACTCGGCGGCTCCACTGGCATGTCTTGCATCACTTCCAACACGCCCTCGAACGCCTCGCGGATGTTGGCGCGCACTTCCTGTAAGGTTTCGCCTTCGGAAACACAACCGGGGAATCCCGGCACTTCTGCCCAAAAACCGCCTTCTTCGGCGGTGTGAATGATGACTTTGAATTTCATGAGATCGTCCTCCGCGTGGCTTGCGGTACTAGGTTAGGGGTGAAACGAATTGTGTTCCGCAGAAAACTCATCAACGGCAGAACAAGACGCAAAGCCCTCTTGAGGCGAAGCAACCTTCCCGTCGTAGCCGAGTCGGAGCAGGAGTCGCCTTAGTAGAAAAAGGTGCCACTTGTCGAAATCATGCCGAATTTGGGCGGGGTCGTGTGGCAGCTTGTTCCCGTGGTTCACGGCGTTCCGGACCTTGCGGTAACGCTCCTTCTCCGTGTAATGATTGGGAACGTCCCAGAGAAGCTTGTCGCGTGCCTCGCCGATGAGTTTGGGAAGCGTCATGGATTCCACTTCCTCCAGCGTGCGTTTGTCGCTTTCGACGAGGGAACTTCGGATGAACAGTTCCACCCCCCCATCATAAGGGATGCGTACTTTTGCTCCAGATAAGGAGGGTCTTCGATCACCGCCCAAACAAATGGGAATCTCCTCCAGAGATCCGACACTTGCATTCGGACATGCTCGTCGAAACACTGGCGGAAAAACTTGGGCACTCCATCTTCGGAGTGCAAACAAGGCAGGGCACAGGAGCGGCGGAACTTTGATTCGATTGCATTCCGTAGGGTACGACGAACAATGCGGCCATCGGCGTCAAAGAATGACAACAAGGGAATGCCCGTGTGTTGCCCCACGACGTAGGAACACATGCTGGCAACATTGTAGGCAAAAGTCGTCAAGTCACGATCGGATGCTCCTTGCCACGCTGCGAATGAAAAAGTTACCAGAGCTGTAGAAGAAATAATTCCGGCATCCAGGAGTTGCCTTAGCGGAACCCGCTCCTTTCGCCACTCGAAATCGACAGTTCGATTAGACGCTTTGACCCGCAGCACATTATTCTGATTCCTAACAACTTCGGACATGTTACCATAATCAAAATCAAAATTGTTGATGGTTGCCGTTACTTTCGCAATAGGCTTCGAGCTACCATAAGTCACGGTCGCCACATGGTTAATCGGTTCCGCGACCGCCCAACCCGGTTCCTCCCAAGCTCCAGACGTGACCCGAACATAATACTGAGGACATTCCAGCTGAAACGGACCATCGGGGCCATCGCCGGTAATGGTCAACCCCTGTCCGAAGTTGCGGCTCAAGGGACACCGAGAATGCCAGTGCAGAAAAAGAAGGCTGTTTCCCGTGGCGGGGACTAGGAAACTTGCCCTAAAGTCCTGCTCAGCAGGCTCGGCCTGAGTCTTGCCCATCGCCTCACGAACCTGGCGGGGTACTTCGGCCAAAGGGGGGTTCGGGTTCCCATGACTCACCACCTTCCCGATTCCGGAATGAAGTGGCAGTTTACAAAAGCGCTGTAACGTGTCAAAGTCCTCCAAAAACGGAAAGATTGCTAGCTGATCCATAGTCTTTGGTCCTCGCCGAATTAATTCACCGGCCTGTGGCTGCATTTTCGGCGGACAGCGCCAGCGTGTTCGAGGAAGCGGCTCGATAATTCGCGTCCAGTTTCTCACCAAGGAGCAACAGCGCCTTGAGACGGCGGATTACTTCGGTAATGTACGTCATCTCTTCCAGATGCAACGGGCGGCCCAACACCTTCGATTCTCGATAGGGGAGTTATTTCTCGATAGATCCCCGCTTTCGGCGAATAGGGACAAAGAACCGGCTGTCTTGCTGCGTCGCATCGCCCCCTATGGCATCGTGAAGAACCGCTTCCAAGAAATCCTCTCCAAGTTCGCCGGCGCGTTCTCGGAACGCCATAACAATTGTTGAGACAACACTCTGAAATGAGTAACCCGTCTGGCGGGCTGCCACGTCAAAAGAAGACTGATACAGTCGCAAAAGCAATTGCGGCCCGGCGACACTCCCGGTTAGCTCCCGAAACGCGGCCTCTCCGACCAAGACCACAACATCGGGCGCGGCTCTCAACACCCCGGCCATCGAGCGGTGGCCACGAAGCGTGTTTCCGATCAGAGCAACGTAATACGCTTCGCCTCCATAGACGCGCTTTAGCTCGCTCAGCTGGAGACCGAGCCGTCTGCCGTCCCCGCCCTTGGCCGATCCGGTCTTGCTCTTGACTTGATGGAAGCGGAGCGGGCGTCCGCTCGCCAAGGGTGGTTGCACGATGTCCGCGCCTGGGAAGGGATTCGACTCCGGATCGAGCGTTTCCTGATCTTTTCCACGCGGTTCAGGGGCACGAACATTACCGCGCATGGCACCGATCACATCTTCATGAAGATGGCCCAACAATCCCTCGATTATCATGAGAACTTTGTGGGATACCGTCGCGGAGATCGTATGTTCAAAGTCACCGGCGCACATAAGCGTCTGGGCAGCGCCGAGAATGTAAGGATCTAATACGTCTCCCGGATTTCGACCGCAGCGAATCTCTTCCGCCGTGTTGGGGAACGTCGCGACAATCGCAACCACTTTCGCGCAGGTGTCCGAAATAACCCTATCTGGATCACGAAAGGCTCGTAGCAACTGTGTCCTGTGAGCCAAGTTAACGGCCTGGAGGGGAATGGCCTGTTCCGGGACATCGTTCCGCGCCAGAATATTGGCGTAGAAGTCCACAAGTTCCTTAGCCGATTTGTCGCCGACATCGGAAGCGGGCCAGTCCCTAGCTTCGAGCGGCGGTTCGATGGCAATTTTCAAGTCAGCGAGGGCACGGGCACAAAGATCGTGGGCGCTTGGAAACTCGAATTCGAGCGCGTCCGTTTGAGCGGCGACAATCCGTTGCTTCAACGGTTCGGACAGCCTGTTCAGGGCGTTTCCAGCCGATACATTGAGAACTTGAATCGCCATTGGCGCAGCCCAACGAGGTTAGAAAAGAGTCGGTTGTCGGTCGTCCTTCCCCCGCTTGTTTCGCGCCGAGGAACGCAGCCGTATTACGGCCTTCTCAAGTGCCGCTTCCAAATGTTCATCGGGACTGCTCCTCCCGTGTACTCCGGTCCCGCTTTGGAGCAAGGTGTGGCCAATGACCGCTCCAAGATGTACGGGGACGGCATTGCCAATTTGCATGTACTGGCGATTCATCGCACCCGTGAAGTGCCAATCGTCGGGAAAACCTTGCAGTCGGGCGCATTCGCGCACAGACAAGGGCCGGATGGAGTCCGGATGACAGAGCGCGCTGCCCTTGCGGTTGGCTCTGCCGGTAATCGTTGGCGAAGGGCAGTCCCACGAAAGCCGTCGGTAGAACCCGGTCTTTCCCCCGCCTGCTTCAAAGGACGCATTGCCGAGCGCTTCGCGCTGAATGGACTTGGGTAGGTTCCGCCAGTTTCCTCCGGGCGGGATCATGGCGAAGTATTTGGCCACGTCTGGGGTGTACATGGAGTGCGGGCCGGGGCTTTCTCTCAAGTCATGGATGGCATCGCGGACGGTTTGGAATCGCCGCGAATCGGCTGTGCGCTCTCCGTGTGTAGGCGGTGGAATCTTGGGGGCCGAAGTGTCGCGCGCTCCGAACATCAGGAATCGTAGGCGATGCTGCGGCGCGCCGTACTCGGCCGCGTCCACTACGGATAGGCTAATTTGGTATCCCAAGCTCCGCACGTCCGTTATGATCTGGCGGATAGCCGACCCCGAAAGCTCGTCGGGTTCCATTGGCAGGTTGTCGTTGCCGTGGCCGCCCTTCTTGCGGTCGTAGACACTGAGGTTCCAGTGCTTTCCGGGGCGCTCGGCAATTGGCCGGTGACGTAGGGCAGCTGTGACGAGGTTGGCCACGTTCTCCAAGACGAAGAAGCACGGGCGGATTTCCTGAATCAGATTTAAATAGGTGTAAATGAGGTTTCCCCGTGGGTCGGACAGAGCCGCTCTCTTGCCGCCGGGACAAAAGCTCTGGCACGGTGGCCCACCGACTAAGAGGAAGATGTCCTTCGGGCGATGAAGGCGCGCGCGGATGGACTCTCCGTCGATTCGCTGAATGTCCGATTCCCACACATCGAGGCCGGGCCGATTCCGACGAATCGTCGCACAACAGTGCGGGTCGACTTCCACGGCGAGCGTGGTTTCGATGCCGGATTGCTCTAGTCCTAAATCGAGACCCATCGCACCGGAAAACAGCGAGACTACCGGCAATTTCATCGCTTCGGTCATTCGTTCTCCGTCCTGCTTGTCCGTTCTCGTGGCGACAAGATCTGTTGCGATAAGCGACTTCCACAATCAAAAGGAATCACGGGCATCTCAGGGAGAATAGGTTTGGTCCTACCACAACCCGATTGTACGGTGGATAAGGAACGGTGCAAGCACCGTTGCCTCTGGAATCGCTCTTGTGCCGTCGAGTGGGAATGCTACGCTAAATTGCCGATCGCTGCGAACCAACCGATCTAGTTCAACTCGTTCGGCATCTGTACGATGGTATACTAGAAGTATCGGCGCGGTGTAAACCGATGGTTGTTGGAGATTTACAAGGGCGAATAATTGGTCGGGCGCGACGCGCCAGCGGAGCGCGGAAAGCGCTCCGCTGGCGCGTCGCGGCTAACCGCTAGTTCTGTGAGGATTCGTTATGGCACGGCAGGCTATCGTACAGTCGGAAGAGGGCGACGAATCGCGGCAGCGCGATGCGGCGCTGCGGCCGCGCTGGCTGCGCGAAGTCATCGGTCAAAAGACCGTCGTGCAACGGCTCGGCATCGTCCTCAACGCCTGCAAAAAACTCAAAGAACCACTGTCGCACATTCTCTTCGATGGGCCACCCGGACTCGGCAAGACCACCTTCGCCACCGTTCTGCCCAACGAACTCGGCACGTCGATCCAGACGACCAGCGGTCCCGCCCTGTCCAAGCCCGCCGACATGCTGCCGTTCCTCACCAACGTCGAGGAAGGCTCGATCCTGTTCATCGACGAAATCCATCGGATGCCCCGCGTTGTCGAAGAGTTTATCTATCCGGCAATGGAAGATTTTCGCGTGGACATCGTCCTCGGCGAAGGCATGAACGCGCGGACGATCAATCTGCGCCTGAAGCCGTTCACGCTGATCGGGGCCACGACGCGCAGCGGCATGTTGTCGTCGCCGATGCGCGATCGTTTCAAGATGCACGAACACTTGGAGTATTACAGCGTCGAAGAGTTGGCGGAGATCGTGCGCATCAATGCGCGCAAGCTCAATACGCCTTTGACCGACGATGCCGCCCTGGAATTGGCGGGGCGCAGTCGGGGTACGCCGCGCGTCGCCAACGCGCGCCTGTGGTGGGCGCGGCACTATGCCACCAGCGAAGCCGACGGCGCGATTACGCTCGAGGTGGCGCGGGCCGCTCTGGACATGGCCGAGGTGGATCGGGAAGGATTGGATAAACAGGATCGCCGTTATCTCGAATTGCTGATCGGCGTTCACAACGGCGGTCCCGCCGGCGTCGAATCGCTGGCGGCCAGCATGACCCTGCCGGTCGATACCCTGAGCGACGAAATCGAGCCGTATCTGTTGCGCGAACAGTTCATCGTCCGCTCGCCGCGCGGGCGGGTGGCCACGGCGCGAGCGTATCAGGTCTTGGGAAGGGCCATGAAACCCGCTCCGCCGGACGATCGCCAACCTTCGCTGTTCGAGTGATTTCCCGAAGTGGGAGAGCGCGGACCCGTTCGTTGGAACGGCCGGCGAAACCGGAGGGCCTAACGCTCTCCGCTCGCCCATATTTCCGCCAGCGCGAAGTGAATGTACGAATTTCGCCCATACAATGCGCACTTGTGGTACGATCCGTCCTTCGGAGTGCCCTTTGGGAGCAGGAATCGCGGTTTCTTCGTTGGCATTATCTTTCCCATTTTCTACACTTTACCTAGACGTAAAAGTTAATCCGTCTTGCCCGGCACGCGATGTGCGGGGATGGATGAGAGCATTCTCGGCAGTTGGGCCGAGGGTTTGCTCGTCCTGGCAGCCGTGAGATTTACCTTCCTTGAAGAAGAGAGACCGGGATGTCCCGCACACTGCGAGTGCTTTGTCGTCGTGATTCGGCCCGCGATCGGGTCGAAGACAACATCGAATACGAAGGATACAGCCTCTTCTGGCCCGATGGCCGGCCGGTGGACGTTGGCTTGACCGCGTTTTGCAAACACGGTCAGCGCCTTCTTGGACTCGGCCGCCACCTGGCCGGACGCCGCGAACGCCTGCTCGACCTCCTCGTTTTTCCACTCCCGGACGGCGAGGCTTCGCTGACGCGGTTGCCCGGCCACCGCGTCCGCCGATTCTCGATCCAGCGCGAAGGCCGCTGCGGTCGGCTCTTCTTCCTCGACGGCACGCCTACCACGGTGGTGTTCGATCTCGACCGCGATGAAACGCCCGTCCTCCACTGGATTGGTCTGCCAACCCTGCGCGATGGCGAACGCCAATGGTTCGACCTGGCCGCTCGACCCGTCGAGTCTCCCGTGCCAGCGATTCGGACCCCCGCGTTCGGCTTCCACCCCGTTGCTTCCGACGCCCTGTCGTAGAACCTGTCCGCTGAGGGTGATTTCAGAGCCGCTACCGTCGGGGAGCGGGCGATGAGACAGTTCGTCAGTCCGCTTCCTCGCGGAGGCGACTTCGTGCTGCGATCCGTCAGCCGCCGATGGCGTGCATGGTGCGGGGCGGTTTGACGAAGCGCGCCGTGTTGATCTCGTGTCCCTCCCACTTGTCGCGGACGTTTCGGCGGATCGTTTCCGCCAGCTGGGCATCGTCGTGCCGTTCGCGCAGCAGTGGCTTGAGGTCCACCTCGTCCAGCGCGAAGAGGCAATTGCGCAGCTTTCCGTCGCAGGTCAGCCGCAAGCGATTGCAGCTCGCGCAGAAGGGGCGCGACACCGAGGCGATGATGCCGACGCGGCCCCGTCCCTCGACGTACTGAAAATCCATCGCCGGGGCGCGCGGATCGTAGTCGTCCGCCGGAACCAGAGGGGCGATCCGTTGCTCGATCTGTTCCAGAATCTCGTGGGCGAAGTAGACTTTGCTCCGCTCCCACGCCTCCGCGCCGATGGGCATATATTCGATAAAGCGCATCTCTAAATCGTTCTCGCGGGCAAAGCGCGCCAGCGGCACAACGTCCTGCTCGTTCGTCCCGCGAATCACCACGGCGTTGATCTTGATGGGATGAAAGCCGGCTGCCTTGGCCGCGGCGATGCCGTCCAACACTCGTTCCAAGCCGTCGCGCCGGCTGATGGCGCGGAAGCGTCCCGGATCGAGCGTGTCGAGGCTGACGTTGATGCGCCGCAGTCCGGCGTCGAACAAGGCTTGCGCTTGATTGGCCAGCAACAGGCCGTTGGTCGTCAGCCCGATGTCTTCGAGGTTCGGTATCTCCGCCAGCATGGCCGTCAGGCGGGGCAGATCGCGGCGCAGCAGAGGTTCACCGCCGGTCAGCCGCAGCTTGTCGATCCCCAACGGAACGGCCACGCGGACGAAATGCGCGATCTCCTCGAACGTCAGCAAGTCGGCGCGATCCAGGAAGACAACCTCCTCGGCCATGCAATAGGTGCAACGCAAATTGCAGCGGTCGGTGACGCTGATGCGCAAGTTGTTGTGCGTTCGTCCAAACGTGTCGGTCAACATGGGGTAAGCGGCGCATCCGGGGTTAGCGAAATCGAGAACGACGTTAGTTAGTGTAGGACAATCGGACGAGAGTTCGCCATCCCAATGTCCCACGTCTCGCACAGCGGAGTGGTGTAGCGTGCGATCCTACGCGGGAGCGTGGGAACGAGAATGCGGAGTCTTCTCTACTCCTCGTTCCCACGCTCCGCGTGGGATCGCAAGTCCGGACGCTCCGCGTCCCGTCCTCGGCTTCGCTTGGCTCGCGCCGCGGAGCGGTGAGGCGTGCGTTTCCACGCGGAGCGTGGGAACGAGGAGCGCCCTCGTCTTTCTTGCGCCTCATATCTCCGATTTCCGTCTTGCGATCTCCTCATTGCCAGGTCGCAGGGAGACGGCCAAAGAATGTACACAGGTGACTTGTCGCCTTTCGGATCGCAAAGGGCGTTCTCGCTTCTTCGCGGTTGTGGACGAGGTGATTGCGGAAATCACGAATTGCATGAGCGTTTCGGAGCAACTCGTCCAACATTTTTACCTTCGAGGCCACGCGATCCAAGAGCTTCTCCGCCTTGCCGGGGATCCTTGTCTTCGTGGCACGCAAGAAGGCTTTGAGCCCGGTTTCAAATTCGGCGAACAGGCGAATGATGTAGGTTCCTTCCAAACGATCCGAGGCATTGACAATGTGCCCCATTTCCACCGTCGATTTCAGAATGTTGGGATCGCCCCTTGCCTGGAACAACAGGCGATCCGTCGCGAAGCGTATGGCGTTGTATTCTTTCTCGACGAACTTGATCTTACCCAGCCAGTGAATGGTTTCATTGGGCATACTTTGTCATCTCTTCGAGAACTTTACGCAACACCGCCTTGGAGATTGGCTTCGAGTTCTCCTCGCGGGTGCCGGGGGTCGCGGACGAACCCGGCGCGGCATGGTGTAGGTGCCATCCGTTGTCGTAGTAATAGAGCGTGGCGATGTCGTCGTAACCCGGAAGCAAGTAGAGATCGACAACGCCTTCGACGCCGGGCGCGGAACTGCCGACGGGTTCCAACAATGCTCGATGCGTCTCTTTTTGCAGAAGGAGAACCTCGGCTTTGTAGTTGCCGATGTGAGAATCCTCCATGCACTTCTCGATTCGCCTGGTCGCCCAACCCAACTCGTCCGCATAATGCTGCACCAAACGCACCAACTCGGTCGAACGGTTCATCCACGCGATTCGGGCGGCCATGCGCGATTCCGCAACGCGCTGCAACTCTCTCGTGGCACTCGGATCGGGTGGACGGTCCCAGATCACTTTGATCTTGCCGGCGTCCACAAGCGCGCGAGCAACGAATTCAGCCGCGTTTTCGCTGCCGTTTTTGCCTTGTAGTTTGCGCGGCGTGAAGCAGACGACGATCTGTTCGGGGGCGTCGTCGGACGCGCGCACGGCAACCCGGTAGCCGCGCATCGATCGATCTTTGACGTTCATCGCATCACCTCGAATTTTCCGCACGGTGGCGTATCCCTCGCTCGAAACGACGGAGCGCCGAATATCCTATCGAGCGCAGATGCTCGTTCGACGACAGCCCGTATCTTCATCGCGGTTAAGCGGTTCTGCTTCGAGGCCGCGAACGGCCCTGGGAGCGCGTTTGCTTTAGGCGTCCTTGTTTGCGCAGGCGAAATAGCTCCGAGAGGAGCCTCTCGCCGGAGAACGGCTTTCCGGTTCGCGCGTTGAATCGTTTCACCAGACTTTGCAACTGTTTGGCATCTTGAGCGAGTCGATCGACCGAGACGCCGATTTCTCGATAGATTTCCGTCAAACGCGAACGGTCTTCCTCCGACAATTGTTGACCGATTCTTCCGACCGACGCAATAATATCTCCGATTCGTTCGGGGGGATAGACCTTTCCGTGCGCCAAGGACGCGGGAAGTTGAACCATCGAAGGGTCGGTCAGAACGACGAAGATCGGCTTATTCCATGCCTGAGCCGCGCCGATCTCGATACCCATCATCGGAGTCAGCCCCGACGGGGAAAGAACGACGAGCAGCGCTCGGCTCTCCGCCAAGGCGTGCCAGAGAATGTCTTCCACTTCGACGCCCGAGGGCAAATCCTGGACCGTCATCGTCTCTAATCCGCCGGCGCGGCAAGCCTCCGCCAAAGCTGAGGCCGAGGGGGCATCGTTCGGAGAGTGCGAGACGAACAGATCGTAAGTCTTGTTATCGTTTGTCATGATGATCTCGAACTCGTTTGGTCAATTCGTTCGCATATTCGTCGAAATCGTTCAAGGGGATCGCCTTTTTGTTCTTTATCATGTCCGGGATGGAATCGACGGACACATGGCATCGCACCAAGACAATCCGCATGCGCTTGCTGCGTCCCCAAGCCGCGCCCACTTCCAATGTGACCCACGGTCGCCCGACCGATTCCGGAGTGAGAAGGACGACGATTTCCTTGGACTGCTTGATCTGTTTCCGAATCTCTTCTGGAATGTCGTCTCCTCCGTTAATGTCGCGGTCGTCGCGGAAGGTGACCGTTCCTGTATTCTCAATCTTCTCGCAAAGCGTTTTGGCAAGCCACTTGTCCGCCGTCGCATGACTCACGAAGACTCGATACGGCTTCGGTGGACTTTGCGCGGCGGGCTTCTGCTTGGCCATGGGAGCGACACTCTATCGCGGGGAAACCGAGTTTCGTGTAGGACATTCACTCATTTTAGCAATCGATTCGCGCACGAACTACCGCACTTCCTCGTTCTCACGCTCCGCGAATACCGTTCTCCTCGCTCCCGCGTGGGAACGAGGACGAGGAGGCCAACCTCGCATCGTGTCTCGCACCGCGGCGAGGTGTGGCGTGCTTTCCCACGCAATAGCGTGGGAACGAGGGGATTGATCCTGTCGAGCGCAGCTGATTGTACCCGACTTCTTGTCACCGGGCTATGGTGAAGGCCGAGCGCGTTCGATCGAAAGTGCGATGGGGGCTTGAAATCTCCCGTCTGACTCCGCAATCTACCCAAGATTGCCGTGTGATCCCCAATACCCACGGAGCCGACGCGATGCCGGAGCCGACCAGCATTACCAATACTCCTCCCTCTCCACCGATAACCGTAACGCTCAGTACACCCCAACACGAACCCTATGTGCCCGACAGCCAGAACCCGCCGGAGTTTACCTGGCAGTCCGTGCTGCTCGGCGCGCTGCTGGGCATTCTTTTCGGCGCGTCGTCGCTGTATCTGCTGCTCAAGGTCGGCATGACGGTGTCGGCGTCGGTACCCATCGCCGTGCTGTCGATTACGCTGTTTCGCGCCTTCTCGCGGGCGTTCGGCTTTCGCCGGGCGACGATTCTCGAAAACAACATCGTGCAGACGACCGGCTCGGCGGGCGAGTCCATCGCGTTCGGCGTCGGCGTGACCATGCCGGCACTGCTATTGCTCGGTTTCGAGATGGATTGGATCCGCGTGATGACCGTGTCGGTGCTGGGCAGTTTGCTCGGCATTTTGATGATGATTCCGCTCCGCCGCGCCTTCATCGTCAAGCAGCACGGCAAGCTGCCCTATCCGGAAGGGACGGCGTGCGCCGAGGTGTTGATCGCCGGGGAAAAAGGCGGGTCGACGGCGCGGATGGTGTTCGTCGGCTTCGGCATCGCCGCCGTTCACAAGTTTTTGACCAAGGCGTGCAAGCTGTGGTCGGACGAGCCGTCGCAGCATCTATACCAGGTAGAAAATGGCGTGAAATCCGGATTGCCGGGCGCGGAACTCAGCGGCGAGCTGTCGCCGGAGCTGCTCGGCGTCGGCTATCTGATCGGTCCTCGCATCGCCTCGCTGATGATCGCGGGGGCGATACTTTCCTACTTCGTGCTGGGACCGCTCATCGCCAAGTTCGGCGACAAGCTGCCGGTAGCCGTGGCTCCCGCCGAGAAGCTCATCGGCGACATGGACCCCGGTGCGTTGCAGGGGAGCTATCTGCGCTACATCGGCGCGGGCGCGGTGGCGGCGGGCGGCATCATCAGCATGTTGCGAGCCATGCCGTTGATCCTGGCTTCGATCGTCTCCGGTCTGCGCGATCTGCGCGCCACCCGCGTCGCCGGCGCACAAGCGGTCGCGCGCACCGAACGCGATATGTCGATGCGCGTGGTGCTGTTCGGCAGCCTGGGATTGGTGTTGACGATGATGGCGATCCCCGCTCTGGGATTGGGCTTCAACATCGAAGGTTTGCTCGGCGCGCTGATGATTCTGCTGTTCGGCTTCTTGTTTGTCACCGTGTCGTCGCGCTTGACCGGGGAGGTCGGATCGTCGTCGAATCCGATTTCCGGCATGACCATCGCCACGGTGCTGATGACCTGCTTGATCTTCTTCGCCCTGGGCCGCACCAAGACCGAGGTATGGTCCACCGCCTTGACCGTGGCGGCGGTGGTGTGCATCGCCTCTTCCAACGGCGGCACCACATCGCAAGATCTCAAGACGGGTTATCTGGTGGGCGCGACGCCTCGGAGCCAGCAGTGGGCGATCCTCGCGGGCGGCTTGACTTCGGCGTTGGTGATCGGCGGGACGATGCTGCTCCTCAACGCCATCGGCACCCATTACACCAATCGCGATCTGCCAAAGGGCAAATTGGTGATACCCCAAGACGCCCCCAGCGAGCGGGCCGGCAAGCCGCACGAGGACGATCCCAAGGTCTATCGCGTCGTCCACGTCCGCAAGAACGACAAAGACAATCCAGGAGTGGTGCCCGGCCGCTATCTGGTTGCCGAAGACGGTACGCCGGCCTATCGAACCGACGTGCCCATCGACCGCAAGCGGCGCGAGATGGACAACGACGAGAAGGCTCCCGATCCGTTCACCGCGCCGCAGCCACAGTTGTTCTCGATGCTCATTCAAGGCATTTTGGGCGGTACGCTGGAATGGGGACTCGTGATTCTCGGCGTGCTGATTGCTCTGGCGATGGAGTTGGCCGGCGTGGCCGCGTTGCCGTTCGCCGTCGGCATGTATCTGCCGCTCAGCGCTTCGTCGCCGATCTTCGTCGTCGGCGTGTTGCGTTGGCTGGCGGATCGCCTGCGCGGCAAGCCGATCTCCGAAGCCGAGGCGGAAACCAGCGGCGGCGTGCTGCTGTCGAGCGGCTACATCGCCGGCGGTTCGCTGTGTGGTCTCATCATCGCCATGTTCCAAGTGCTGCCCAAAAACATCCGCGACGCGCTCGATCTGAGCCGGCTCGTGTCGGCCTACGATCCGCGCGTCACGGCCCTGGCGATGTTCCTGGTGCTGGCGATTATCTTATTGTGGGTGGGAACGCGCAAGTCGGCACCGGAGGAGACGCCACCCACATAAACCCTCTCTCGGTAGGGTGGGTCGAAGCGTAGCGAGACCCACCACGTTCTTCCGGTGGGTCTCGTTCCTCGACCCGTCCTACGAAATTCTGGACGACGCATTACCCGTCAACGAGGCGTTGCTGTACACCCGTCGTGCCGTCGGATACGCTAATGGATGGACCCGCCGAGACGGAACACCTGCGAGGACGACGATGTACCTGTTGAAAATGACCAAGCGCCTGTTGCTCGAAACCGATAAGCGCCTGTTGTGGAAGCTGGCCTGGAACATGGGGTTCAAGGGCATGCTGTCGGTCGAGAAGCACAAGCGACGCCTGAGGCGCGGCGAAGTGTTCCCGCCGTTTCTGTACGTCTCGATCATCAACAGTTGCAACCTGCGCTGCCAGGGCTGCTGGGTCGATGTCGCCGCCAAGCAGGAGATCATTCAGCCGGAGGCGATGCACAAACTGATCCGCGAAGCCAAGGCGATGGGCAACGTCTTCTTCGGCATCGTCGGCGGCGAACCGTTCATGCACCCCCATCTGCTCGACATGCTCGCCGAGCATCCCGATTGCTATTTCCAGATCTTCACCAACGGTCAATTCATCACCGACGAACGCGCCCAACGCATGAGGCAACTCGGCAACGTGACGCCGCTCATCAGCGTCGAGGGCAACGAGATCATTAGCGACGAACGGCGCGGCCGCGCCGATGTCTTCAGCAAGACGATGCAGGGCATCCAGAATTGTCTGAAGCATAAAGTATTCACCGGCGTTTGCACCAGTCTGTGTCAAACGAACATCGACGATCTGTTAACGGAGAAATGGGTCGATCGCCTGATAGATATGGGTGTGATGTACACCTGGTTTCACATCTATCGACCGATGGGGCCGGACGCCAATCCGCAACTGTGTCTGACGCCCCAACAACAGCTGCGTGCCCGCCGTTTCGTCGTCGAGATGCGGGCCAAGAAGCCGATTATTATCGTCGATGCCTATTACGATGGTGAAGGGCGCGCCCTCTGCCCCGCCGCCACCGGCATCAGCCATCACATCAATCCGTGGGGCGACATCGAACCGTGTCCCATCGTGCAGTTCACCAAGGAATCGATCCACTCCCGCGAGGCCGACTCGCGCTCGCTGCGCGATAAGTTCGTTCACTCGTCGTTTCTGCAAGATTTTCGCGCCTTGTCTCAATCGACAACGCGCGGCTGCATCGTCTTGGAACGTCCCGATTTGTTGAAGCAGTTGGTCGAGAAGCACGGCGCGAAAGATGCCACCGTTCGCGGCACGGCCCTGGCCGAGTTGGAGGCGATGCAAGTGCGCACCTCACAGTATAATCCGGGGCAAGAGATACCCGAAAAGAATTGGTTGTATCGTTTGGCCAAGCGCTATTGGTTCAACGATTTCGGCGTCTACAGCGGTCACGATCACACCCACACGTCGGCACCGAATCTGGTGCAGGTCGGTTAGCGCGACGCGCCAGCGGAGCGCGTTTGCCCCCGAACGCGCTCCGCTGGCGCGTCGCGGCTAACCTTCGTTAGCGCTTTTGCGGTTTGAAGTCGAACTTTGGCCCATTCAAATCGCGCCAGATCTTTTGTTGCTCGTCCGTCAGTTTCTCGACGGCCCGGCGTGTGGCAGCTTCCTTCAGTTCCTTGGCCTTGCGCATGGCGGAGGTCAGTTTTTGCGTATCGGTGGGCTTGACGCCTTTGACCAATTCCTCCAAGTCGCGCTTCAGGCCGTCGCCGAGCGAGGCGACCTCGTCTTTCTGGCGGGCGCTCAGTTTCAATTCTTTTTGTACTTCCGGCCTCTTGAAGGATGCGATGCCGTTGACCTGCGTTTGTATCTGCCGCAGGCGCTTCAGTTGTTCGGGTTTGAGGATGTCCGGCAGCGCGGTTTCGAGGAGATCGCGCGTTTCGTGCATGGAATCCAGACCGATTTTCTCCAGCTTGTCTCGATCGCGTCCGGCTTTGCGGAACTCCGGTTGATACTTGTCGTACACTGTCTTGACGATGGTGCGGATCGCGTCGAATTGCTTTTCGGTAAGATGGATTTCCTTCTTCACTCCGGGGTTGGCGAGTAGAACCGGCGCATCGACGCCGGCTTCCATCGCGCTTTGAAGCGTCGCACTCGGCGCTTGACCGAGAAGCGGCGCGACCATCAGCCCGGCCAGCACGACCGCCGAGAGCTTGCGAGAAAGATCACGCATGGGAGCTACTCCTTGAAAAGGGGGCCGCGTTTGAGGGAACGCCTTCCTTAAGTTGATTCTACAAATCGGCGCGCGCGAACACCACGATCCCTTGCGGCAACAGGGGATCGCGGCGTTCGTAATGTCGCATGCTCGTCTCAGCGGCCGGGGGGCGGGGCCGGGGGCGCTTGGCGGACGGTGGGGCCGCGCTTGTCGCCGGATACCATTCTCCAGCCCGGCGGAGCTTGCGGCGCGTCGAAGGCTTTGCGATTTAGATCCATGCCGACTTGGAGATTGGGAATATCCCACAGCACTTCGCTTTTATTCGAGTGTTCAAACCACAGCTGGCGCGGTAGATAGTTCGAGCGATTGAGGATCAGACGCGCCTTGACAAAATCCGATTTGTCGGCGGCCATTCGCGGGGCGATGTCCACATAAATGAAATTCGCATCTTCCTTGGCGACTTTGAGGTCGTAGCGGCGTTTGGCCTCGACCGCTTTCATGCCGAACATCAGCGACATCAGGCTGTCGTCGGCCACCTGTCCCGGCTTGGGCTTGGGCAGCTCGTAGTAGCGAATTTCCTTCTGATCCGGGGCGTAGGTGTAGATGTAAGTGCCGGTGCAGATATATTTTTCCTTACTCTCTTTGTGCCCGTCCAACTTCAGGTCGAGCAGAGCCAGGTTCTGGATGGCCGCGCCCGTGCCGGCTTTCATATAGTAGGCGACGCCGGTTAGTTTTTGAACCGAATCGTAGGTCGGATCTTTATCGACGCGCGTCAACTGCGCGCCGAGCGTCTCGACCTTTTTCATCGCCGCTTCCCATTTATCCAAATGCTCGTCGAGTTTGGGATCGGCCGCGGGCGCGGCCGGAGCCGCGGGCGCGGCCGTCTGAGGCGGTTGTTGCGGGGGTTGAGCGCTGGCGGCGAGCGTTGCCACTCCGAATGCGGCCAAGATATAGCCGAAAGAACGCATGGGTCTCCTCCTGTGTTATCCGCGAAGTCCGTCGAATCGTGCGGGACACACGACGAACGGAATCGAGCTTCTAGCGCCTTATAGCATCGAGAGCGGCGGGCGCGAAGTCCGCCTTTCTCGAAATGGCCAACAAAAAACGTCGCCCCCCTGTTAAAACAGCTAACGGGGGGCGAACGCTTTCGACGCGCCGACTTTCCCTCATTCGCCCAGATTAACGTAAACCGTTTTCACTTCCGAGTACAACTCCAGGGCATACTCGCCGAGTTCCCGGCCGAAGCCGCTCATCTTGAACCCGCCGAACGGAGCGGCGCTGTCGAACACGTCGTAACAATTGATCCAGACGGTGCCGGCGCGGAGACCGTTGGCCAGCCGATGCGCCTTGGTGATGTCGCGCGTCCACACGGCGGCGGCCAAACCGTAGAACGTCCGATTTCCCCGCCGCACCACCTCGTCCACGTCCTTGAACTTCAGAATGTTCATCACCGGCCCGAAGATTTCCTCGCGGGCTATCTTCATGTCGTCCTTGACCTCGCCGAACACGGTCGGCTCGATGAAGTAGCCGCGCTCGCCCAGCCGTCGGCCTCCGGTCAACAGCTTCGCCCCTTCCTGCTTCCCGGCGTCGATATAGCCCATGATGCGGTCGCACTGCTCCTGCGAGACTTGTGGCCCCTGCGTCGTCTCCGGATCGAACGGATCGCCGACCTTCTGCGCCTTGGCCTTTTGCAGCACTTTCTCGACGAAGCGATCGTGAACCTTCTCTTCGACGAACAGACGGCTACCGGCGCAACAGCATTGTCCTTGATTGAAGAACAGCCCGAAGTACGCCCCCTCCACGGCGGCGTCGAGGTCGGCGTCGGCGAAAACGATGTTCGGACTCTTGCCGCCCAACTCCAGGCTGACGCGCTTCAGATTGCTCTTGGCCGCGGCGGTCATGATGATCTGTCCGGTCGAACCCTCGCCGGTGAAGGCAACCTTGTCCACGTCCATGTGTTCGCTGATGGCCGCGCCGGCGGTCGGACCATAGCCCGGCACGACGTTGATGACACCATCGGGAAAGCCCGCTTCCTGCGCCAGCTGAGCGACGCGCAAAGCGGTCAGCGGCGTCTGCTCCGCCGGTTTCAGAACGATGGTACAGCCGGTGGCCAGCGCCGGCCCCCATTTCCACGCCTGCATCAACAAGGGGAAGTTCCACGGTATGATCTGCCCGACCACGCCGATCGGTTCGTGCCGGGTGTAGCAGAAGAACGGCCCCTCGACGGGAATGGTCTTGCCGTGGATCTTGTCGGCCCACCCGGCGTAGTAGCGATAGCACTTCACGACCAAAGGCAAATCGGCGGCCAACGAATCGCGGAGTGGTTTGCCGTTATCGAGAGATTCGAGGGCGGCTAACTCTTCTTTATGGGACTCAATCAAATCGGCGAGTTTGTTCAGCAGCCGTCCGCGTTCGGAAGCGTTCATCTTCGGCCACGGCCCTTCCTCGAACGCCTTGCGGGCGGCCGCGACGGCGAGATCGACGTCGGCCTTATCGCCCTCGGCCACCCGGCAAATGGTCTCTCCCGTGGCGGGGTTGAGGGTCGCAAACGTCTTGCCCGAGGCGCTGTCGCGCCATTTCCCGCCGATGAACAGTTGTTGATTCTTCACCTCTGTCGGCTTGTGGGCGTGTGATTTTTGCAGCGTCGCAGTGGCCATGTCGGCATCCTCCGGTGGTGTGAGAGAGAGGCAAACGCAAATCGTCCCCAATGCAGGCCATTATCGCAAGCCATTCCGCTGCGAACAGGGTCTCCTCCCCCATCCTACGGCTCGCCGCGTCAGCGGAGCGCGTTCGGATGCGGCAACGCGCGGCAAACCGAGAAAGATTATATCTGGTTCCCAAGCGGAGTTTGAGGTGGTAGAATGACCACGGACCACGGATGCCCAGATCCACCCCGATTGGCGCGCCAACGAAGCGGCTTAGGATTTGGTTCGGAATAACTTCCCGAATGAGGGGTGGTGTAGGGTGGGTCTCGCTGCGCTTCGACCCACCCTACGAAATACCAGAAACCGCATTCGGGAAGTTTTGCGAACCGGTCGCCCTCGCGCGGAATTTCGGTTTCTCGCCCAAAGAACTGCGGCGGATTCAACGCTTGGTGAGTCAACATCAAGCGGCATTTTTGGAGGGCTGGCATGGGCATCATTGCACCAACGGCCGACGAGCGTGTCGGCGGCGTGAAGATCACGAAAGACACCTTAAGCGTGTCATTCGGGGACGGGCGGAGCGCAACAACTGGCGCATCGCCGGCGGAGGTTACGGCATCGATTGGCCGGATATCGATGAAGACCTGAGTACGGAAGGACTCCTTCGCGGTGCCCCGGCCCCGAGATCAGACGCGGTCGAGGATACGAAAGAGAACACGCGCCGCCGAACCGAACGCTGAAATGTCAACTCCCGGCGTAGAATGAAAACGAAGTCTACTGCGTTCCGCGAGGGAGGACTGGGAAGGCTTGAGTTGTGTGCGGGGCGATGCGGTTCTCTTACCCGGCCGAACGGACTCGACGGCTCATATATGCCTTGCGATCCTACGTCCGGGATGGCGTTTACTTTGAAAGGAGGGATGTCTCCGTGCTATTCCGGGTTCCTCTGCTGTTCAGCCCTCAGCCCGAAGGCGGTTTCACAGTTACCTCACCGGCGTTGCCCGAGCTGGTGACGGAAGGGGATACATTAGCCGAGGCGTTCGCCAATGCCCGCGATGCGCTCGTGGCGGTTGTCGAATTGTACGCGGATGAGGGGCGCACACTGCCGACGACGGTGACTTTACCGAACAGTGGCGAAGTAGTCTGGTCGGATGCTTTGGTAGAGACACCATGACCTACCGTGAAGCGGCACGCAAGCTGAATGCCTTGGGATGCCAAGAGGTGCCACGACGCAGTGGTGGATCGCACCGAAAATGGACCAACCCAGCCGTATGCCGCTCGACGGTACTACCCGATCGTGGCGGACGGGATTTGCGATTGGGAACGCTGCGTGCCGCTATCCGCCAGCTGGGTCTGGATTGGGCAGCGTTCGAGCAGGCTTGATAATGGCGCGCCGATCGAGCCGCCGATGCGACTCGACGCAACGCGTGGATCTGGACGCTTTGTGCGTGGATGCACGTTGACGTTATCTCCGCCTTGCCCCACGAGATCGTTGAGCTCACATCGGTGTTTCAGAGCAAGAAGGAAGGCGATACAGAGTTTGGGAGCATGGAGAAGGGATGTTTTGGTAAGTTTGGTGTGGAGAAGTTGGTTTAGATAGAGCGATTAGTAAATTTTGTCAAGGCGGGTCTTGCATTGATGGAGGATTTGACGTAATACATAAGGAGTATTTGAGGGACAGTTGGGTTCCAAAGTCCGAAAGACGGGCGTCGGTGTTTGATCTAGAGGGTTAGACCAACATCGATCTATTCCCCTTGCCCGTCAGGACGCTGATTCGTTTTTCGACCAGATAGTATGGCAGATGGAACGCCCTTCGTTCGGCGACTTTGCGATGGATGATCGAGCTTCCTCGGGCAACAGTGGAAAATCGCTATGATTGACGCTCGTTACAACCGATTTGCGAAAATCAGCCTTGAAGGAATTCGAGTCATCAGAGCCAAGACGCCCGAAGATTGGTATCATGTTACCCGCTTGCGTGCAGAGGGATTTTCTCGCGTACCTGGCTTCAGCGAGGCACCGAAAACCTGGACCGATGAACTCGACACATCAGATCGCGCGTTCACACTCCTCGCATGCGGACAAACGAACGGTTGGATTGCTACCATGCGTGTACAAGATGGCCGTAAAGGACCACTAGAGCTTGCCAAATTTGTCAACTTCGAATCACTTCTGAAGCCAACCGAACAGCCAACATCACAGTTATCGCGCCTAAGTGTTGTGAAAGGCCCAAACTCGATGAATGCAATGTTTGGGCTCTTCAAAGCTGCCTGGCGCTGGTGTGTCCGTCAGCAAATATCATCGATGATTTGTGCGACACCTCCATGGGCAAGGCCGATTTACGATTTCTTGACGTTTAGGCCTTTGGGAACTGAAGGAGAGTTTGTTCATGATTTCCCCGTGCCGACTCGTCACATCACGATGCTGGTATCAGTTTCGGCCCCCTTCGAGCTTTGGCGCTCCGATAATATGCCCCTGCGTGAACAAATTGTGGACATAATACATCCCGATCTGGATTTTGAGTGAGGAAACCTATGGATCTTCTCTCGATGCAGCAATTAATTTCTGAGCGGTTATTGAAATCGCCGCTTCCATGTGCTTTCGCTGAAGGCACGGCAACGCGCCATCAGTATTGCGCCTACATGATAGACGTGTACCATTATGCACGCCACAGTTCACAAGTTATTGGCATGGCTGCTTCGCGCCTCGTTCTGTCACACCCCAAGATGGCGGCGTATCTATTCCGACACGCGGAGGAGGAACTCGGCCACGACGTTTGGGCTTCCTCAGATTTACGCGATCTAGGTATGTCAGAATCTCAAATAGCCGAGTCGATGCCTTCTGATCCGTGCTTGCAGATGCTTGGTCTGGAATATCTCTATGCTTGCCACTTAAATCCTGTTGGGCTGTTTGGCTGGATGTTCACGCTTGAGTCGCTAGGCGCGAAAGTCGGAGGAAATATCGCCAATATAATCAATAAGACGCTATCGCTTGATGGTAAGGGACTTTATTTTCTTACCGGTCACGCTGAGGCTGACACAACTCACGCAACCGATCTAATCTCGATCATCTCTGCGGAAGCCAGGACTGCCGAGGATATTGCCGTTATTAATCGAATGATATACCTCTCGATCGACTTATACATTAAAATTTTGGATGCGGCTACGGTGACGGATCCTGCCTGATCCAATTGCTGCACTTAACAACAGCAGAGGTCAGACGATGGTAGGGTCGTCTTGATGAAGGGCAACGCGATGAATCATGCCAAAGTATACGGTTAGCCTTTGATACGATGGCGAAACGGCGCTTCTTGGAGGGTATTCCCAGAACGGAGTTTCGGAACGAGGAGAAATGGATGCTTCAGTTAGCCGCTCCAGCGGAGCGCGTTCGCCCTGCGCTTGTGGCCGAGCGGCGGGGGGCGGGGTACAATCGAACTCAGGTATCGCTAGGGGTGTCCGCCGAGGGGCGGGCTGAGAGCAGACCCTTGGGACCGATCCGGGTCATGCCGGGACGGAAAGCGAACCGTCTCTTCGCGTCCCTTCCTCGCTCTCCTCCGCACCGTTCCACACACACGAAGGGATCAGCCGATGACGCAGATGGAAGCCGCTCGCCAGGGAATTATCACCAATGAGATGCACTTTGTCGCCGAACGCGAAGATCTCGACGCCGAGCTAATCCGCGCCGAGGTAGCACGCGGACGCATGGTGATTCCAGCCAACAAGGTGCATCTGACGAAACACCTCGAACCGATGGGTATTGGCGTGGCCGGCAAGTGCAAGATCAACGCCAACATCGGCAACTCCGCCGTGACGAGTAAAATCGACGAGGAGCTGGAGAAACTGCACACCGCCGTGCATCTCGGCGCGGATACCGTCATGGACCTCTCGACCGGCGGCGACATCGACGCCATTCGGCAAGCGATCCTCGACGCCTCGCCGGTTCCCATCGGCACGGTGCCGATCTATCAGATCATTCAAAACGTCAAGGATGTCGGCGACATCACGCCGCGCATGATGCTGGACATGGTGGAGCATCAGGCCCAGCAGGGCGTCGATTACATGACGATTCACGCGGGCGTATTGTTGGAGTATCTGCAACTGACGACGAATCGCGTCACCGGCATCGTCTCGCGCGGCGGCTCGCTGATGGGCGCGTGGATGCTGGCCCGGCACGAACAGAATCCGTGGTACACGCACTTCGACGAATTGAGCGAGATTCTGCGGGCTTACGATGTTACCTACAGTCTCGGCGACGGGCTGCGTCCGGGGTGTTTGGCCGACGCCAACGACGAGGCCCAGTTTGCCGAGCTAAAGACGCTGGGCGAATTGACGCTCAAGGCGTGGGAACACAACGTCCAGACGATGATCGAGGGGCCGGGGCATATTCCGATGCACCTGGTCAAGATGAACGTCGAGAAGGAGCGCGAGCTGTGCCACGATGCTCCGTTCTATGTGCTTGGCCCGTTGGTGACGGACATCGCGCCGGGGTACGATCACATCACCAGCGCCATTGGGGCGGCGTTGGCCGGCGAGGCGGGGGCGGCGATGCTCTGTTACGTCACGCCGAAGGAACACCTGGGGCTGCCGAACAAGGACGACGTGCGGCAGGGGGTAATCGCCTACAAGATCGCCGCCCACGCCGCCGACATCGCCCGCGGCCGCAAGGATGCCCGCAAGCGCGACGACGAGCTATCGAAGGCGCGGTTCGAGTTCGATTGGAACAAGCAGTTCGAATTGTCTCTCGATCCCGAAACGGCCCGTGCCATGCACGATGAGACACTGCCGCAAGAGGTATTCAAGTCGGCCAAGTTCTGCTCCATGTGCGGGCCGAAGTTCTGCTCGATGCGCGTCACCCAAGACATCCGCAAACTGGCGGCGGAGGGATCGTTGCCGGTGTTATCGTGAGAGAAGAATGACCCCCTCACCCCCGGCCCCTCTCCCCTGTACTCAGAGGAGAGGGGAGTAGCGCGGTATTGCGAGGCGTGGCCGGTTCGCCGAGACGGATGGGCTCGCTATACTAACCACCATGACAGATGCGGCGGACGTACTGATTCTCGGTGGCGGCGTTATCGGACTGACGACGGCTTGGTTTGCGGCGGAGGCCGGCGCGCGCGTCACCCTGGTGGACCAAGGGGATCTCGGCCAACAGGCGTCGTGGGCCGGCGCGGGCATTCTCGCTCCCGCCGATCTCGCGCACGCACGCACCCCTTACGAACGACTCCATGCGCAAAGCATCGCCCTCTATCCCGATCTGTCGCAAAAGCTGCGCGAACAAACGGGCATCGACAACGGCTACCGCGTCTGCGGCGGACTCGAACTATTTCTCGACTCCGGCGAGACATCGTCCGACGAATGGCGGGGCGAAGGCGTCGCTTGCCGCGAGTATAAAAGAGATGAATTGCATCGCCTGTATCCGTATCTCGCTCCGTCCGTCGAACGCGCGCTCTTTCTTCCCGGCATGGCGCAAGTCCGCAATCCGCGCCACCTCCAAGCGTTGAAGGCGGCGTGCGCGGCACTCGGTGTTCGCGCTATTACCCATTGTCCGGTGCAACGCCTGATCCGCTCCGGCAACCGCATCGAGGCGGTCGAGACGTCGCAAGGCCGGTTGACGGCGGAGCGCTATCTCGTCGCCGCCGGGGCATGGTCCGAGGCGCTCTTGCAACCGCTCGGCTTTCGTCCCGGCATCCGTCCCATCCGCGGACAGATTGCGTTGCTGAACCTCGGAGCGAGCGCCGCTTGGCCGCTGTTGCTGCGCGGCAAACGCTATCTCGTGCCGCGCGGCGACGGTCGCATCCTGGTCGGCTCCACCGAGGAGGACGCCGGTTTCGTTCCGCAGACGACGGCTTCCTCCATTGCCGATCTGCTTACTTTTGCTACCTCTCTTGTGTCCGAATTGGCCCGCGCCGAAGTCGAACGCTGTTGGGCCGGCCTGCGCCCCGGCAGCCCCGACGGCAAACCGTTTCTCGGCGTCGTACCGGGTGTGGACAATCTGTTCGTCGCCGCCGGTCACTTTCGCGCCGGTCTGCAACTATCCCCGGCCACGGCGCTGTTGATGAAAGAATTGCTTCTCGGCGAGAAGCCGACGATTGCGTTGGACGACTTCCGCCTCGATCGTCCCACTCTGCCACCTGCGTAACCCGCATTCCGATCTTGATCTACTGTTCCTGACGAACCCGCTGCGTTACCTGCCGGGTGGTTCCAACCGTCACCAGTCGACGAACCCCCCGTGACGAAAAAAGAGAAAAAAATGAAAAAATGGTCTTGACAAGAAAAAAGTTTTGTGCTAACCTCATCCCTCATCCCTCATCCCTCATCCCTCATCCCTCATCCCTCATCCCTCATCCCTCATCCCTCATCCCTCATCTTAAGGGAGAGGTAAATGTGATATACACCTTTTCAAATGCAACAGCGGGAGGGCAGGACGATGGATAACATATCCCAATCATCGCCACAATCCGTATGGCGCGACAGGGCTCTAGCGTTGACAGTTTTGGTAGTTGCTTGTATCGGCGCTTATCGCATCGGCATGGCTTCAAGACATGTTGGCGATGCGAACCAGGGGTTATCGGTTGATGGGTCTTCCCTCGACTTCGGCGAGGTCTGGGAAGTCAGGGATTTTTCCTGGAACTTGCCGGTTCATAACAACACCACAGAAGAGGTTCGCGTCGGCGAGTTCACCGCTTCGTGCAGTTGTCTTTCCATCGAACCCCGTACTCTTGTGATTCCTGCTGGGCAGACCGTCCCGATTCACTTGCTTCTCGATTTGACGACAAAGGCGGTTCCGCCAACGGCACAAAATCAGCGAAACGAGGCGAAATCCGTAGCGGATTTTGCGGTTCAGGTAGCCCCCCGCATTGCGAACAGTCCCGCCCCTCCGATCGTCTGGACGATTCGGGGGCGCGTGCGCAAGGCATTGGCTTTCTCCGAACCGCAACTCGATTTCGGAGAAAGTTTGGTGCGCGGTCATCCGTTCCAGCCCAAAATAATTCGGGTGACAGCTCATCTGCCGTTGGTGAGTCTCCATGCGAAATGCAATCCAGCACTGGCTTTGGTGCATGTGAAAGCATCTGGCGATACAAAGACCTTCGAACTGGAAGTTGCTCCGCGAGAAAATTTACCGTTGGGTTCCCTCGCGTTTGGCGTCAAGGTGAAGCCGAACGCCCGTGCGGACGAACATTTGCCGGAGTTTGAGTTACCGATAGTCGGAACCGTAGTCGGGGACGTTCGGCCCGCCCCAATCTCTGTTTTCTTAGGACCGGTTCGCCTCGGCGAGACGAGCGGCGAGACCGTTACCCTCTGGTCGAAAAGCGGCAAGCCGTTTACGGTCGACAGCATTGCCCCATCCGCCGACACGATCCATGTTGAGCCGTGCCAGTCGTCGCCACAAGGAGCCAAAGCATTCCGCATAACGCAAAAGGCTTCTCGGCTCGGGCAACAACCTGCGCAAATTCGTTTCTTGGTGCGCAGCGACTTAACGCCGGATACGCCGCTGGCGTTCTTTCTACCTGTTACTTACCACGGCATTGTCGGCAAAGAATCCACCTCGACGGAACAAGGAGTAGCGCGATGAAAAGCTATTCTCGGACGGCCTTGTTCGTTGTAGCGGCGGCTATCCTCGTGCTTTCGGTCGCGTCCTTTGGAAATCTCGCCGCACAAGAGGAGAAGGACACTGTTAATAAAGTGATTCAGGCGTGGAGAAACCGGCAAGAGCGTGTGCGTTCAGGCCATTTTGTTATGGAGGAATCCCGAACATTCGCCGAGGGAACACTAACTGCCAAAGCGAACTCCTTTCGAAGCCGTTTGCTTGAGCCGGGCGTCCAAGCGGAAGCTCGGAATGGACCCTTCCGCGACACCACCGTTGAAGTTCAGAGTATTCTTAGCTTCGAGGGGGATCGAATGCGCTATACCATCAAGGGGCCTCAGTGGGCACCTGAAAGGGAAGAATTTCTCGAATCGACCTACCTCAGTGTTTTCGACGGTAGCTTGGGAAAAACTTTCTACAGTGATTCCGCCGATGAAAAGTTATTCCCCCTTGGTTTTATAGACGTCAAGACGGATAGGAATCCAGATGCAAAAACTTGCTATCTTTATGCTCTCTTCATGAACTATCGTCCTTTTCATCCGACCATGGGCCAGTTTTCGTCCCAAGGATGGACCACGGCTGGCAAGGGCGTTGTGGATGGCAAAGACTGCCTAATTGTGGAAAATGTTGGGAGCAGTTGGACGAAGTCTTGTTGGGTTGATCCCGCCCGAGACTACATTATCTTGCGGTATACAAACCGGACTACTCGGGGGGGCAAAGACGTCTCCAAGCTGGATATTTCCTACATAAACGATAAAAAAAATGGCTGGATTCCCTCACGTTGGAAGGCCGTCCTTTTATTTCCCGAGCGCGGGACCCTCGATGAAAGCTCGACGACAACCGTGTCGAGTTATACGATCAATCCTTCCTTCGAGCCGTCGGAGTTTCAAATCGACTTTCCGGTCGGTACGTTCGTAAGGCACTACCAGGAACCGGATCAGTATCTGGTGGACAAAAATGGCGGAAAGCGAATTGTCACGCAGGAGGAATTGAATCGCAACGTGACGTATGCCCAGTTGCGGGATACGCCTTCCGGTATGGCCGGTCTAGTGTCGAGAAGAAGAGTTTGGCCTGCCTTGCTTGTGGGGACTCTTTTTATCCTTTTCGCCGCTCTGATGTGGAGGCGGCGAAGAACGCCCGCCACCGATTCGATTTGACGAGCGTGAGTTATCTCGTGGAATTAATTTGCCTGCGGAGTTCGCAGACACCTCGGCTCCGCGAGTTACAACGAGGAGATAGTCATGGCGTGTTTGAAGAACGGTGCTTCCTTGGTTCGCTTGCCGCTTGAAACACTTGTCCTGGTGGCGCTTCTGATTTTCTTCGCTGCTCGCGTCGAGGACGTCCAGGCGGCATGTAATTTGGCCTGTATGACCTTCAAGGCCAAGTCGGTGACGATTCAGCCGGACCCCAAACTCAACCCTCTCTACTACCAGTATGTGAACGACTGCGTTAACGAATTCAACAACAATTCGATGAACAATGTTAAAGGTGTACAGGGGCTGATGGCCAACAATTGGATGCCGTGTAAATCGACGGAAGTCTGTCCCTTCTCTCGGCAGGTTGGTAGCTTTGGAGTTGTCCTCTATATCCTCGGCCAAGCAGCTAGCGATCCGACCGACGTGAAGCCCCCGAATGCTGTTAATTGCAATGCGAACTGCGTCGATCCCCCCTAATAACTTTCCATCGGTCGAATTTCTAGCCCATTTCGCTTTCAGAAAGTCGGCTTCGGTCGGCTTCTGAAAAGCGGGTACATACACCCGTTTATTAAATGCGAATTTACGTTGGCTCTTAAATATGAAAGTCCTTTCATGTCACCCCGCTTCTCGCTCGTCATGCCGGCCTACAACGAAGTCGCTCGGCTTCCGCCGTATTTAGCGTCGATCCGCGAGCATTTCGGAAAAATGTTCGGCGACTGTTACGAGGTTATCGTCGTCGATGATGGCAGCAGAGACGGCTTGGCGGACGCCCTCCGTCGCTTGGCTGCCGATTGGCCGCAATTGTCCGTCCTCACTTTCCCTTGCAATCGAGGCAAGGGAGCGGCGGTTCGCGCTGGGGTGTTGGCGGCGCGCGGCGAATTGATTTTGTTCGCCGACGCCGATGGGGCAACGCCCATCGCCGAAGAGCGGAGTCTGCGGCAAGCACTGGAGCAAGGATGCGATTTAGCCATCGGCTCCCGTCTTTGTTCGGCAGCAACCCGCGTGGAACGCTTGCGGCACCGCAGCCTGTGCGGTCGTCTCTTTGCCTGGTCCGTGCGGCAACTTTTTGGGCTATCTCTTCGCGATACGCAATGCGGCTTTAAGATGTTTCGCCGCGAGCAGGGGCAGATTCTCCTTCGACTCTGCCGCGAACCAGGGTATCTGATCGATGTGGAATTGCTGGTCTACGCTCATCGTCTCGGCCTTCGCATCGCCGAAGTGCCGGTATTCTGGAGAGACGTACCGGGATCTCAAGTGCGTCTGCTCCGCGATGGACTGAAAATGCTTCGGGGCTTCTGGCGACTGCGCCGTTCGTTTCACGAGTTGGATCTCACGTGCCATGAAATCAATCCACTCTCTTTTGCCGACGTTGCCTTGGCGACGGTTCCTTCCGCTTCTGGTGGTTCTCGTTCTCGCGGTCGTCCTTCGGACCTTTCGGCTCGACCGCAGTGTTCTCAGCAGCGATGAATCGTTTTCTTGGCGTCTAGCACAATATCCGTTTGACGAATTGATTCAACGCACGGCGGTAGATGTTCATCCGCCTCTTTACTACCTGATGTTGAAAGTCTGGTTCACTGTCTGGGGGTCGTCTCCTTTCGCGCTGCGCGGTTTTTCCGCATTTTGGGGCGTTCTTGGCGTTCTCATGGTTTATGCGGTTTGCCTCGCGGGCCGCCCAAGGAATGGCACCGAACCTCCGCCCTTATACGAAAAGAGGAAGCAACAGGCGGCTTTAATCTGTGCCTGCTTATTCGCCCTGCATCCAGAGCAAATTTGGGTCGGGCGATTCGGGCGCATGTATAGCCTCGGCGTCTTCCTAGCGGGACTCACAGCTTGGCTGCTGTTGCGGGCCTTGCACGCCAAGGGGCGAGAACCGCTCTGGTGGTCTGCCTACGGCCTGACGGTTGCCGCTTTCTGCTACACGCATAACTACGCCTTCTTCACGATTCTCGCGCAGACACTTTTCTTTGGCGGCGCGATGGTAGCGCGCTGGAGGAGGACCGCGTTGCACGGCGCGTTGCCTTCGATTCGAGGTTTTGTCTTCGCGGGCTTCATCGCCTTCCTGCTTTATTTACCGTGGTTGCCCGTTTTGTGGTCGCAAATGCGAGAAGTGCGCCGTAATTATTGGATTCCGCCGATCTCCTTTCCGGAAGCCGAGCGTGTATTCTTTGCTTGGGGAACGGGGATTAAGATTGATGGCGGAGAACTGGAAATGCACCTCTGGCTCGGTCTCGTTGTGCTTGCCGTTTTCTGGACGGTCTGGCGCGACGAGGGGACGGGCGGCTGTTTTCTCTTGCAAGCCCTTATTCCCTGGTTCTGCGCCTTGGGGATCTCGATCCTGACGAAACGCTCGATTTTCGTGGAGCGCTATTTCGCCTTCGCCAACTTGGCTTTTGTCGCTTGGTTGGCAATGCTTTGGCGTTATCTGCCCTCAGCGCGCGAGCGCGTCTTGTTCTCCTGCTTGTTCTTGGCCGCGAGCTGTTACGGACTTTGGCATCTTGTTTCGGGCTGGTCCGCCAAACCTCCCGCCATCGAATTGGCAGCGCGGTTTCTGAGAGATCAATATCAAGAGGGAGATTTGATTGTCGTGGAAGGAGCGGTTGAGGTCAACCGCTTACGCTGCTATGCCGATCGAGCCGGCATCGACAGGCTGGATGTGCGTACCACGGTCAATGCTTTTGCGCGCGATCTCCATATGTCCCACCAGGCCGCGTTGGTGGACACCGATATTCTTGCCGAGACACCAAAAATGTATTCGAGGCCGGAAAGGTTATGGCGGGGCGGCAGCGACCGTGTCCAGGCCGCACCTCCCGAAGGCATGAAGACGATCTTGGAGCAGACGTTTGAGGGAGGCGGAGGAACCCGCTACGTCCTCATCCTCCATGCCAAGTCGTCTGGTTCCGCAAGACGCATTTCGATCTTCAAGCCCTAGCGATAAAATGTCCGTGAGGGACGCCGTTTGCACGAATAGATCGATACTCCGATTTATCGCTGTGGTCGGTGCATCTCGCGGAGACCGGACATGGAATCGCTGACGGCGCGGGCGTTGACGGAGCAGCTGGCCGACGATCTCGGTTGGTTGGAGCAGCATTGCCGCAAGCAGACCGACCACGCGCGGACGGCGGGAAGACTGCGCCTCGCCGCCGCCCTCGTTCGCAATTGCATCGGTCCCTATCTCGACGAACAATCTCCTCTGCCGATCCACGTTGTCGTCGTTGGCGGCGCGGGGGCGGGCAAGAGTACCGTCGCCAATCTGCTCAGCGGCGCGACTGCGGCCGAGGCCAATCCGCAGGCCGGGTTCACCCGCCATCCCATCGCCTACACCAGTCTTACCGGTCCCCTCAACTGGACCGGACACGCCGGGTTTCTCGGCCCCCTGCAACCGCTGACGCAACCCAGCCCTTCCAGCCTCGATGAAGACGTGTACCAAGTCCGCCGCATTCCCAGCGATGTGGCCAGCTTCGATCTGCTCAAGGATTTCATCGTCTGGGACTGCCCCGACATGACGACCTGGGCGGCGGGGAGCTACATCCCGCGCCTTCTGGAAGCCGCCGCCCTGGCCGACGTTCTCGTCTACGTCGCCTCCGACGAACGCTACAACGACGAAGTGCCGACCCAATTTCTGAATCTGTTGCTGCAAACCGGCAAGCCGGTCGTCGTCTGCCTGATGAAGATGCGCGAGGCCGACGCCCCGGCTCTGCTCGCGCACTTTCAAAAGGAAGTGGCCGACCGAATGCCGCGTCCGTCCGGCGGCGGCATCATCGCCGCGCTGGCTATTCCCCATTTAACGCTCGCACAACTCGCCGATCCGTCTCGACAGGCCGCCCGCCATCGTATCCCCTTGCTCAATCAAGTCGCCGTCCTCGGCATGCCACCCCTCGCCGCTCGCCGTAGAACCGTGGCCGGAGCCATGCAATTCCTCGTCCGCCACGCCGAGCAACTGCTGTCGGTCGCCCAACAAGATCTCCGCGCCTTGCAAAGTTGGCAAAGTGTTGTCGCCGCCGGTCGCGCCGACTTTGAGCAACGCTATTTGCGCGAGTATCTGACCGGCGAGAAGTTTCGCGGCTTCGACGAGGCGCTCGTCCGCCTGATGGAGTTGTTGGAACTGCCCGGCGTCGGCAAGGTGGTTAGCAGCACGCTCTTCGTGTTGCGGTTGCCCTATCGTTTGCTCAAAGGGGCCGTCGCCAAGGCAATCTCCCGGCCCGACGCGCCCGGCCGTCCGGAGCAGCCGATCCTCGACGACGCGCTCAACGGTTGGATCGACCTTCTCCGCAAGGAAGCCGCCCGCCAGGGAGAACATCATGCCCTGTGGGCGCACGTCGCCGACGGTTTCCACGACGGCGGCCTGGCCGAGCGCATCCGCGAACGATTCCAGCAAAACTATCGCCAATTTCAGACCGGCCTCACGCTGGAGGTAGACCGCACGGCTCGCGCCATTTACGAACAACTGGAGAAAACGCCCGCCGTCTTGAATACGTTGCGCGGCGGCAAGTTCGCTCTGGACGCCGCCGCCGTCACCGGCACGCTGTTGGCCGGAGGCATCAACTGGCACGATTTCATCCTCGTCCCTCTGGTCGCTTCCTTCACGCATCAACTGGTGGAATTGCTGGGCCGCTCCGTGGTTGAGTCGCAGCGCGAGCAGACGCGGGAACGGCAGCAAGCGTTGATGAAACAGTATCTTTCCACGCCTCTCGCCGACTGGCTCACCCAATGGCCCGCGACCGGCGGCTCCGACTTCGAGCGCCTCCAACTCGCCCTCCGCCGCATCCCCGAAGCCATCGGGCAACTGGAGAAACGCCACGCAACCATGCCCTGATTCCAGAAGTTTCCGGATCTTTCCTCGTGGTAAAGCGCCGCAAGTGCAACCCGATGATTGGCCGCACTTCCTTTCGTTTCTCTGCCTAGCGATCAATCGAGTTGCGCCGCGCCGTCGACTTCGCCGCCTTGAATGGTCGCCAAGGCGCGGTAGACGTTCAGGTCGATGGCGTTGGCCACGAAATGCACGGAACCATCGGCGAAGGCGAATTGCAGACCGCCGGGATGACGGCTGCGGAACGAGTGGTTGTTGTACCAATCGTTGGCGTCGAATGGTTTGCCGTCGGCGCGCTTGGCATTGGGCGGAATGGCGCAGGTTCCGTAGGCATGGGTGGCATAGGGCCACGAACACCAGTTGTTCAGAGCCGGGATGTCTTCGCCGATCAAGAACGTATTGGACAAACCGTCGCTAATCGCGAGCAAGCGCTGCGGCGCGAGAATGTCGGTGCGAAACATCGCGCCGTCGCCTTGGCTGAGACCGTCGAAGGAGCCGTTGACGCCGCGATGCTTCCACAGCGTCGGAAACCAGCGATTTTGAGAAGAGTCATATCCCCAATTAGAGCCGCTGACGCCTTTATAGTTGGTGTTGCCGACGGCGAAGCCTTCGAGGTTGCCGGTATTGGTGCGTGGCGGCGCGTTGTAGGCGGTATCGCTGGGGCAGAGAAAAACGACGAGCCGCGACGCGGCGATGTCGCTCTGCGCCAGTGTCTTAGCGGGAACGCCGCCACGTTGAAACAAGTTGTTTTGTTCGACGTAGGGGAGGAGGCGGGCGAACCAAGACCAGGCGTAAGAATCGGATCCCCAACCGAAATAGGGTAGCCCCGCCACGGGCTGTTGGTAGGGACCGATTTCGCCCGGCGGCAGCCGTTGGAAGTCGTCGTTGTACAGTTGGGCGGCGAGAGCGAGTTGCTTCAAATTGTTACCGCAACTCGCCCGATTCGCCGCTTCACGCACACGCATGACGGCAGGAAGCAAGAGGCCGACGAGAACACCGATAATGGCGAGAACGACGAGGAGTTCCAACAGGGTAAAGCCCAGCCGAGACCCCTTTCTCGTTGAAAAAGCCATCATTCTCTCGGCGTGTAAGATTCTCACATATTCTTCTTGTGAAATAAACAAAGATGAGCGGCCGGTTTTCTTTCGGGTTCCATACGACCAGCAGTCTTGGTTAGCCGCGCAGCGGAGCGCGTTGCCCCGCGCTCCGCTGCGCGTCGCGGCTAACCAAGATCTGCACAATTCGCAGGAAGACCGCTCCAGCTCATCGACAAGTTACGCAGATGATCGGTCCACCACCCGTGTTTCGTCTAGCCGATGGTGTCAACATCGGTCGTCCCATATACTGAGAGTTTGCGAAGTAACGATTTCTAACTGCCGCCTTCGGCAGCACAAACCTGCAACTGTATTGCAAGTCCGAAAGTCATTTGGTTCGTCCCGCTTGAGGCTGGCCGAATGTAGGGATAAGTTGCAGACGGAACGTCGCAGCTAAATGCAAGTGTGTCAAAGGTCCAGACGCTGACTAACACAGCGGGATCGGAGGGCGTCTGTACCATCGGACTTTCATAAGGGCACGTTACGTCGTACAATGTATAGTTGTTATTTGGCGAGCCATTGAATGCAAAAGGGGTCCAGGAATTATTCGTACCCTTGAGAGTATATCCGAGAAGCTTTGGAGCTTCTAGTGGATCTGGCGAGCTATAGATGGCAAGAATACTGTATGCGTCGCACCACAGGCACGCGCCACAGGAGCCTTGGAGGTATCCACCAGTCATGGTGAGGGCAAACCCCACAAGTAAGGTCGACGAAAACTTCCTGGATCGTTTCATAGAGTAAACCTTTTTGGGCAAAGACTATGTGAAATTCGAAAACAAACAACTTACAGAGATCTTGTCGTGCAGCGCAAGCCTACAACAGCATCCACAACGATATCGAGAGGCTTCCACCCACTAAACATCGAGATTGCCGCTCATTTCGCGCGGGCGGTGACGCAGTGCCTTTTCTTCCACAACAACACAAGAAGAACGAGCGTACCAGGAATTCCCAAGCTCATATAAATCCACAACCGGCTCGACGTGCGGTGAGCTGAATATTGGTCTCCCTCTCGGTGGGCCGGATCGGGGATGTCCTGTCGCGTTCCATTGTCCTGGACTCGGTAGACGCTGAGCTTGCTCTTGGGAAATGTAGCCGGGTCGGCTGTGGGCAGATCCGTCCGCTCTTCAACAAGCATCCCTGCTTTGATCTCTCCAACCTCGAAATCCGCATCAGTAATTAGAGGATTTCGATCGACTTTCGCAACGAGCATCTCTTGGTAATATAATGTCTTGCCCTTGATGAAGGTTGTCCACCGCCAACCGTCGGGGAGCCAGCTGTCCTGGTATTGTCGGTAGCGAACTCGTATCTCAAATGTTATAAGCGGTTTGGGGCCGACGTACCTGACGTATCGAACCACCGCACTATCACGCTCTGTATCCACCCAGTATTCTTCAAATGGCTTGTTAGCAAATTCCGGTAATGGTTGCGTGCGTAGGATCAGACACTTTCGCTCATCCAGCACGCCTGTGTCGTGTACATACATATAATCCGAATGGATTTTATGCCGCAGCTTTCCAGGTAATATCGGCTCCCTATCCGTGTGAATGCGGCCGTGGGCAAAGAAGAGCGGGTAATACTCATTCTTGAATTCGCCGTTCTTCATGTTGCCCGATGTTATTGTCAACTCCGGCTGCGTCACGCTAACGTACTGACCGGGATTTTCCTCTTTCGGGATGAGGCATTTCATCTGTGATCCGTTGAAAACATCCTTCATGCGGATAGGAGCTCCGAGATGCCCGGACCCAGGATCGAATAGCCGCTGTTGAATGTCGCGGCGATGACGCCCCTTGACGAAGTCGAGCAAGACGGTGAAACCCACCGTGCCTTCCACATCTTGCGAGGGGTTGATTTGCCCAGCTTTGGTACCGTAAAGCATAATTGCCATATCGTTGCTGTATGCCCCTTTCGGCACTTTCAAAAGACCGCGGACCTGATATTCGGCGGCATCAAAACGCTGTTGGCGCTTCTGCCAGTCCGCCAGTACTTTCTCCAATCGCGGATCGGCTGCCCAAACGATCTCGGAACCAATCAGTCCGCAAAGGCACGCGAGCAGGGTCATTCGTATCATGGCTGCGTTCTCCCGGTTTGGTCAACTGTGGCTTTCTTGACCGATTCACCTCGATAACATATTTCCACCGGGAGCGTTATTAGTTTACCATTCGACCCCCGAAGGACAAACCGCGCCGTAACGGACTGCTCCCCTTCCTTCAATACTCGTTGACGGACTCGAAACGCATGTCGAGCGGGAATGCCTGGAATCACCGTTGCCTCGGCTTGTAGCCCTGGATCGTCCGTTTCTATATGATCGATCACCGTGTTGGCATCGGCCGGAGCGTGCAAGGTGACGATCGCATCCGCAGTCTCCCCGATTGCTCGAGGTTCGAGTAAGATGCGCTCTGGTAACAGGCGGACTTCCGATCGCATCGTCCCGAAGATGGGTAGCGAAAAAGCTAACGTATGCTTCCCGTTAGATTCCACAATGTTGATTTTCGCATCGGTTTGGAAGATTCCAGGATTCAGGCTCGGAGTCGCGGCGACGGTGATCTCGAATCGCGCGGGGTCGTCTTCGCTCCGATGGACGGTCGCGGTGGCTATAAGCGGATTCACCGTCACCTCTAGCTCCCGACAAGGGACATGAACGGTGGCCAGCACTTTTCGAGTCACAGCCGGTTGTCCGTGGATTGGTTGATCGCCGAAGTGAACGGATTTTGCATCCAGGGTGACACGACTTTTAATCGTCCCGTGAATCTCCCAGCCGGGCAGATTGCGGCGCGTTCGCGTAATGATGGGATGAACCGAAAGGTTGAAGGGGCGTCGGGCTGCCCCCTCTTCCGCGTAGGGACGATGCGTCAGGTCAATGGTCAATTTGATCGTAGCCGCTTCACCTGGAGGGATTGCCAAGCGGGACGGTTCAATCGCCGTGCAACTGCATGAGGTGCTGAACTCGCGGATTTCTATCGCGTTGCTTGTTAAGTTACGAACGGGCAGATTCCAAACGAATTTTTGCTCTTCCCAAACCTCGCCGATGTCGAGACTGTTGAGGGGAACCATCAATCCTTCTACGACCACTTGGTCGATTGGTTGTCGCCACTTCCGCGCAAACAACCCCGCCCAATAGGCTAAACAGAAGGAAATTCCCAGAATGGTGATTATTGTTATCCATCGCCTAATCATCAACTCACCTCCCCTATCAGACGGCAGAGGTGAGTATCACACGGATTGCTCAGGAAAGGTAGACCCATGAAAGGGAGGGTTAAAATCTGAAATTGTGTACCCCCCCCCATATGAACATTTGTTTATGTGCGCGCATTTCGCTCTCATTCGCTGCGAGTGAATGCCGCTTCGGGGTATTTCGCCATGAAGTGGGATGCACGGTTTCGCTCCCGGTGTTTGCGTTCGAGCAGACTTCCTGGGTTCCGACAACCATACTCAGCTTTTCATACCCCACTCTACGAACGAAGACTGAGAGCGTCAAGCATTTTTGTCAGAAAATCAAGAAGTTCATCGCATAAAGAAATGTGAATACGAATAGAAACAAGGCGAGGCCGACGCACCATGCGGCCACAATTGAGGACGACAGACGCGCGAACATTCGTCCTAGCACCAGGTAATTCACGACCACCACGGCGGCGAAGCGACCGTGCGAGGCCATCGACATCTCGAAGCCGCGCGTCGCATAGGGGATAAACAACAATGAAGCTCCTAAAACGAGTTCACTGCCCGACAGCCAGCGTTTGCGCCCGCCCCAGAACAGTAACGCCGCCGCGAGAAGGAACAGAATGGGATTCCAGAAAATCAGACTGAACAGCGCGCTGCCCAACGGTTGCGAGTGCCCCCAATAGCGTTGAGAACTCGGCAGATACACGCCCCAAATCGGTTCGAGCGTCGCCAGCGATTCCAGCTTCGACGCCCAACTGCGATCCGGCGGTGCGCGCATGGACCAATGTTCTTGCGTCTGGGCGAAGGCCAACGGCGTGGCGAAGGCCGACCATTGATAGAGCATGTAAGCCAGCAATCCCCAGCAAGCCAACGGCGTCAACCACAACAGCCGTCGCACGCGGACGGCGATTGGCAAAGCGGTTTGCGTTCCCAGGTGCCACAGGAAAGCGGCCGTCAAGGCCACGCCGACGGGACGAACCGCCGTTCCGAGACCCGCCACGAGTGCCAGCGGCAACAGAGGCCAATCGCGCGCCATGCCGTAGAGCAAAAGCAGTGAGACACAGATAAATAGACTCTCGGCATACGGCATGCGGAAGAACAAGCCGGTCGGCCACAGTCCGAAGACGGCCAAGACGACGTGGCGTTGCGGAGTCGTCGCCTCCGGCCAACGCGCGCGGACATAGCGGGACAGGAGGACGAAGGCGGCGAGCAAGGCGAACTGAGCCGTCAACAGCGCTGCCTCTTCCGCCGACAGTCCGGTGAGCGCGCTCACGCCGCGGGCGAGCAGCGGATAGGCCGGAAAGAAAGCGACATTCGACCTCTTTTCCGGATCGTAAGAGTATCCCTCTCGAATAATCCGCACATAATGAATGGCATCGAACCGGATGGACGCCGAGACGAGATCGGCAGGTGCCGCGGATCGATCCCCGGCTCGATGCGGCAAATCGACGCCGAGCATTAGACCGAGAAAGACCGGCAGGCCCGTGAGATAGTAGGCCGTGAATCCGGCGAAGCAGTCGTCGAGCCATTCCCCTCTCGTCGTCGCGTTCATGCCCCCTCCATCCCTACGCTTGACTTTTGGTAGGGATAGCGAGAAGTCCGAAAGGATTCTAGCGCCGATTCTCGGGGAAACCCTCTCGTTCTCGTTCCCACGCAGGACGGCGAACCGGCAGCGTTCGCTGCCGGGTAGCTTGCTTTCCGTCCGAATTGTTATTCCCATGCTAGACTTTATCGATCCGTTCACGACTCCGCGACGCGAGACCGACCGATGATCGTACTCAGCGTGCTTCTTGGCATGAGCGTTCTCGCTTTGGTGGCGGTCGTCGCCATCGGGTGGCGGCGCGAGGGACGGCTGCGCGCCGCGGCGCGCGAGGTCGAGTCGCTGTTGTCCCTTCAAGAACGGAAGGTCAAGCAGCTGACCGCTTTTGCGCAGCAGATGCAAGAGAGCGAAGCCGGCACGCGGGCCATCATCGATTACGCGCTCGATGGAATCGTCACAATCGATCATCTCGGCAATGTCATCGAATTCAACCCCGCCGCCGAGCGCCTGTTCGGTTACGAGTGCGAGGAAGTCCTCGGCAAGCCCATCGTGGAGTTGCTGGTTCCGCCGCAGCTGCGCGAGAGTCAACGGCGCGGGTGGGACCAATTCCAGGCCACGGGCTATGGGCCGTGGATCGGTCAGCGCGTGGAGACGATGGGGATGCGCGCCGATGGGCGGCAAGTTCCCATCGAATTGGCCATCACCGTGCTGCATCCCAAGCAGCCGCCAATGTTGACGGCCTTCGTCCGCGATCTGAGCTTGCTCAAACAGACGTCGGAGAAGCTGTCGCAGAGCAACGCGCGCTTACAGGCGGTTCTCGACGCGGCGACACAGGCCGCCATCGTCGCCGTCGATGTCCGGGGGCACATTTCTCTGTTCAACCGCGGCGCGGAACGCATGCTCGGCTACAAGGGCGGGGAAGTGGTCGGTCGTCATTCGCCGGAGTTGTTCTTGGTGGCGTCCGAACTGTCCGCCCACGCGCGCCGGTTGACGCAAGAGTTCGGCACGTTGTTCTCCGGTTTCGATGCGCTCGTCGAGCGCGCGCGGCGCGAAGGCCACGAGGAGCGCGAGTGGACCTTCGTTCGCAAGGACGGCAGCGAGCTGACGGTCAACATCGCCGTCACCGTCCTCCGCGACGCCCGGGGAGAAATCTCCGGCTATCTCGCCGTGGCCACCGACGTGACGGGTCGGCGTCGCGCCGCGCTGGCTTTGGAACAGGCCAAGGAAGCGGCGGAGGCGGCCAATCGAGCCAAGAGCGATTTCTTGGCCAACATGAGCCACGAAATCCGCACGCCCATGAACGGCATCCTGGGCATGACGCACCTCACCCTGGAAACCGATCTTCGTCCGGATCAGCGCGAATATCTGGAGATGATTAAGACCTCCGCCGACGGGCTGTTGACCGTCATCAACGACATTCTCGATTTCTCGAAAATTGAAGCGGGCAAACTGGAACTCGATCCGGTCGCCTTCGAGCTGCGCGACGCGCTGGCGGACGCGGTGCGGACGCTGAGCCTGCGCGCGCACGCCAAACGGCTGGAATTGGCTTGCCACGTTCCGGCGGACGTGCCCGACTATTTCGTCGGCGATTCGGCGCGGCTGCGCCAGGTGTTGCTCAACCTGGTTGCCAATGCCATCAAGTTCACCGAGCGCGGCGAGGTCGTGGTCCGGGCGCGCATGCTGCCGACCGACGGCGAACCGGCGGCTCTGCAACCGGGAGGCGAGATTGAGCTGCAATTCAGCGTCTCCGACACGGGCATCGGAATACCCTCTCAAAAGCTCCCTTATATCTTCGATCCGTTCGTGCAGGCGGACACATCGACGACGCGCAAGTACGGCGGCACCGGCTTGGGATTGACGATCGCGGGCCGTCTCGTCGAAATGATGGGCGGGCGCTTGTGGGCCGAGAGCGTCCCGGATCGGGGCAGCACCTTTCATTTCACGGCGCGCCTCAAGCTGCAAGATCGATCGCCGTCGCGCTTGTTGCCGCGTCGCCCGCGCGACCTTCAGGGGATGAAAGTGCTGGTGGTGGACGACAATGCCACCAATCGGCGCATCCTGGAGGAACTCACGACCAGTTGGGCGATGGAGCCGAGCCCGGCGGACGGGGCGAAGTCGGCCCTGCTTGCGTTGGAGTCGGCAGCGGCCGCCGATCGGCCGTTTCCTTTGGTGCTTCTCGACGCACACATGCCGGAGGAAGACGGCTTCGCGCTGGCCGCCGCCATCCGCTCGCGCCCGCATCTGGGTCGACCGGGGCTGCTCCTGCTCTCGTCGGCCAACAATCCGGGCGACCTTGAAAAGTGTCAAGACTTGAGGATCGCGCGACGCTTGACCAAACCGATCAAGCCCTCGGATCTTCTCGATGCCGTGTTGCGAACGCTCGACGATCGCGACCAAAATACCGTCGACGCCGCCTCGGTGCCGTTGCTCGCCCAACGACCGAGCAACGGCGAACTCGTCGAGGTCGTCGAGCGGACGGTCGAACCCGGCCCCCCGCTGACCGAGGGACTGCGCGTGTTGTTGGCCGAAGACAATTTCATCAACCAACGTCTCGTGCTGGCGGTGTTGGACAAGCTGGGACATCGCGTCACCGCCGTCACCACCGGAACGGCCGCCGTCCGCGCCGTGCAACAAGAATCGTTCGATGTGGTGCTGATGGACGTGCAAATGCCGGAAATGAACGGTTTGGAGGCCACCCACGCCATTCGCGCCTGGGAAGGCCCGCGCAATGCGCACACTCCGATTGTGGCCATGACCGCGCACGCCATGAAGGGTTCGCGCGAGGAGTGTCTGTGCGCGGGCATGGACGAATATCTGTCGAAACCGATTCATCCACCGGATTTGATCGCGATCCTGCAGAAACTGTCCGTGCCGCGCGGCGAGGAGCCGGCTGCCTTCGATCCGCGCCCTCTCCTGCGGCGAATAAGCGATGACGCCGATCTGCTGGGTGAGTTGACGCGGTTGTTTCAGGAGGAATGTCCGCGCTTGTTGAAGGTAATCCGCGCGGCGGTGGAGGCGGGCGATGCCGAAGCCGTGGAGCGAGCGGCGCATTTGCTGAGGGGGTCGGCGAGCAACTTTGCTGCCAACGAGATCGTCGCCGCCGCGCGGCAGCTAGAAAATCTGGCCCGCGGCGGAAGCCTTGAGAACGCGGAAGCGCTTGCCCTCGCGCTCGAGCGGGCGGGCGACCGATGTTGTCGCGCCATGGCCGACTGGTTGGCCGTTCGCACCGCTTGACGGAGGAGGCATCGGTTATGTCCGCGTCGCGCCGCGTGTGGATTCCGGCCCTCGCACTGTGGATCGCGCTCTTGGCGACGGGATGGAATCGACTACTGAGGCACGAGTTTACGTCTGGAAGTAGAGCCTCGGAGAACGACGGTTGGCCGGTCGATTCGGCATTGACTCGCGATCCGGCGCGGCCGACGCTGGTTCTCTTCGCCCATCGCAATTGTCCGTGTACGCGCGCCACCTTGAGCGAACTGGAGGCGATCCGGAGTCGAGCCAGCGTTCGACCGCGCGTTTGGGTCATTTTGGTATCTCCCAAAGAGGGAATCGGCGAACGGGTGGGCGGCGGCATTGAAGAATGCGCACGCGCCATTCCCGACGTACAGGTGATTCTCGACTTCGAGGGGGTGGAAGCACGCCGGTTCGGCGCGCGGACTTCGGGCCACGTTTACCTTTACGGTCGGTCGGGAGAATTGTTGTTTAGCGGCGGCATCACCGACGCGCGCGGACACGAAGGCCCAAGTCGAGGAAGGCGAGCGGTACTCGAGCGATTACAAGACGAGAAGGCAGAACGAGTTATTCTTCCAGTATACGGTTGTGCCATCTTCTTCAGTGATGAGGACGAGTAAGCTAGTTGTACAGCGCTGCTCTCGGATTCTCCCCTCTCCCTTGTACTCAGGGGAGAGGGGTTGGGGGTGAGGGGTAAGGGACGAAAGGAGACGCCGAAACCACTCGTTTTCACCAAACCCCTCACCCCCGGCCCCTCTCCCCTGAGTACAGGGGAGAGGGGAGTAGCGCTGTACTGCTAGGGAGGGATGAACGTGACGCGATATGGGATTGATTCGAGCGAAAAGGAAGCGACGGCGCGGCGTGCCGAGGCGTTGCTGCGCGAACATCAACGGGGCATTCACGTTCGCACCGATCGTTTGTTTGCGTGGTTACTGCTCGGGCAATGGTTCGTCGCGCTTGCCGTGGCTCAGTGGCTTTCGCCCCTCGAATGGGCGGGAGTCATTTCGCGAACGCACATTCATGTGCTTGCCGCTTGTCTGCTGGGAGCGGCCATCTTGAGTTTGCCTCTCGTCTTGGTGATCTTCCATCCGGGCGCAGCGCTCACGCGCCACGTCGTCGGTCTGGCGCAGATGCTCATGGGCGCTCTGCTCATTCACCTGACGGGAGGACGCCTCGAAACGCACTTCCACATCTTCGGATCGTTGGCGTTGCTGGCATTTTACCGCGATTGGCGCGTCCTCGTTTCCGCTTCGGCTCTGGTCGCGGCCGATCATCTCGTGCGCGGATACGTCTGGCCGCAGTCGGTGTACGGCTCGATCGTCGGTATCGAATGGCGTTGGTTGGAGCATAGCGGCTGGGTGATCTTCATTGATGTCTTCCTCATCTGGTCGTGCCGCAAGGGGGTCTCCGAGATGAGAACCATCGCCGAGCGGCAAGCGGAATTGGAGGCTACCAACGCGCGCATCGAACGCACGGTCGAGGAACGCACCGTCGAATTGCGCGAGCAATCGCACCATCTGGAGGCCCTCGCGCGGCAATTGCAAGTCAGCGAGGCGGATATGCGTCAGGCCAAGGAATCGGCGGAGACGGCCAATCGCTCCAAGGGGCAGTTCCTCGCCAACATGAGCCACGAAATCCGCACGCCGATGAATGCCATCGTCGGCATGACGCAACTGGCTCTGGAGACCGATCTTACCCACGACCAACGCGAGTACCTCGACGCCGTCAAAACCTCGGCGAGTGCCCTCCTCGGCATCATCAATGACATTCTCGATTTCTCCAAAATTGAAGCCGGCAAGCTCGATCTCGAAACGATCCCTTTTTCGCTGTCCGAGGTTCTCGACAACACCCTTACCGTGTTTGCCTGGCGCGCTCAAGAAAAGGGATTGCAGCTGACGGTTCGCCGCGCTCCCGAAGTACCCGAATACTTGGCCGGCGATCCGGGACGATTGCGGCAGATCTTGGTCAATCTGGTCGGCAACGGAATCAAGTTCACGGAACGAGGCGAGGTGTCGGCGTCCGTCCTTCCTTCGCGCGGTGCGGCAGACGAAAGCGAAGTGGTCTTGTGCTTTTCGGTGCGCGACACCGGCATCGGCATTCCCACCGACAAGCAGAGTTCGATCTTTCGTGCCTTCGAACAGGCGGACGGCTCGACGACGCGCAAGTACGGCGGCACGGGGTTGGGACTGGCCATCACGCAGCGTTTGGTGGAGATGATGGGCGGACAACTGTGGGTCGAGAGCCAGCCGGGACAAGGCAGCACGTTTCATTTCAGTGCCGTCTTCGGTCGATCCGACGCCGCTTCCAAGTCGAACGCCGAGCGCGGCGTCGCGACCATCGTGGCCCCCTCTCAGCGCTTGCAGGTTCGGAACGTACTGTTGGTCGAAGACAATCTCCTCAATCAGAAATTAGCGATCCGGTTAATCGAAAAGAGAGGGCATCGCGTTACCGTGGCCAACAACGGCAAGGAAGCCTTGGCCGTGCTGGAACGACATACCTTCGATGTCATCCTGATGGATTTGCAGATGCCGGAGATGGGGGGATTGGAAGCGACGGCCCACATCCGCGCCAGCGAGAGGCACACGGGGCGGCATGTGCCGATCGTCGCCATGACCGCGCACGCCCTGCGCGGCGACGAGCAGCGCTGCCTCGAATCCGGCATGGACGGCTACGTCTCCAAGCCCATCGAGCCGGAGCGTTTGTGGGCGGTCCTGGACTCTCTGTCGCCGGAGAGTACGCGACAAAGCGTCTCGATAACTCCGATAAAGACCGGCATCGTGGATGAAGCGGCGCTCCTCGAGCGCTGCGGTGGCGATGTCGAGATGAAGGCGGAAATCGTCCGGCTGTTCTTGGACGAGTATCCATCGAGTTTGGACGCCTTGTGCGCGGCTATCTCCGCTTGTCGGGGAGAAGAGTTGATGGCTGCCGCGCATCATCTGAAAGGCTCCGCGGTTAACTTCGGCGCGGGGCGCGTGGTTGCCGCGGCGCAGCGCTTGGAGCAGCTGGGCGCGGGCAATCATTTCGACGATGCCGCCGAAACTCTTGAAGAGCTTCGGCAAGCGTTGGAGGAACTGCGCGAGGTTCTCGCGCCTGCCGGGGCCGAGGACGCGCGTCTCGTTCTCGCCGCCCCGTGTCGGAACTCCGACAAATGAGAATCCATCTCATAAAATGGCTGAGACTTCGACTCTGGAGGAGGAGGCGGGAGCATGTGTTCGTTGCGGCGCGTCGAAGACCATCGGGCGGGGCCATCGGCGCTGGGGATTTTGACGCCGCCGGGTCGGCGAACGGTTCTGATCGTTCGGCCTCGTTCGCTGTCGTGGGATTTGCTGCTGTTGCGGCCCGATTCGACCGGCGCGTTCCGCGAACTGCCGCGCGAAGAGGCCGCTCGTCTGGCGCTGGAAGTCTTTCAAGCGCTGTGCCAATGGTCCGAAGGCGCTTCGGGGCACATCGAAGAGATCGCGTGTCCGGAGGGTGAGGGCTTCTGGCTGCGCGTTCGCGTCGGAGCGTTCGCTCTCCTACTGTGCGGGCGGCAAGCGGGACAACCCTATCGACCGTTGACGTTTCCCGATGCCGAGTCAGCGCTGGCGGCGGCGGGACAGTTGCGCGGCATCCTTCGACCGGCTGCGAACATCGATCAAGAAGTCTATCTGAATACGACCCATTTCGCTCGTTAATTTATTTCGTTGGACGGCCTCATGCCATTTACGCCGATTCTCGCCACGCTGGGCTATATCCTGTCGCCGGACGGCCGCAGGGTATTGCTGATCCATCGCAATCGGCGTCCCAACGATCCGCATTGGGGCAAATACAACGGTCTGGGCGGCAAGGTCGAGCCGGGCGAAGATGTCGTCTCCTGTATCCGCCGCGAGATCCTCGAAGAGAGTGGTTTGGAGTGCGCCTCGCTGTCGCTGCGCGGCACCATCGGCTGGCCCGGCTTCGGCAAGCACGGGGAGGACTGGTTCGGCTTCATCTTCCGAGTCGATCGCTACCGCGGCGAACCCTACGCCGGTAACGCCGAGGGCAACCTCGAGTGGGTGGAGGTGAATCGCGTCTTGGAATTGCCGTTGTGGGAGGGCGACCGCTACTTTCTGCCGTTGGTATTCGAGCAGACCGACCGCCAGTTCCACGGCGTCATGCCCTATCGCGACGGGCGCCCGGTTAGTTGGAATTACAGCCTATTGCCATCGACGTAGTCGCGCATCTCTCGGTAAGCCGCGACGCGCAGCGGAGCGCGGGACGACGCGCTCCGCTGCGCGTCGCGGCTTACCGAGATCGTTCGTTGTATGCAATCTGAGAGGGCTAACGACTTTTCTTGCGAATCTTCTCGTCGGCGCGATCGGCCTCGGTCGGGTCGATCAGTCCGTCGCCGTCGGCGTCGATGAGGCGAAACTGCTCCGCCGTGCCCAGAAACTCGGTTTGCGATACGTCGCCATCGCCGTTGCGATCCATTTTGCGAAACCATAAGGGACCGCCGCTGCCATTGCGGAACGGCGACATCGGTTGAGCGAAGTTCGATGGAGGCTGAGGGTCCAACGTGCCGACCCGTCCGGCCCCATAGCCGAGGATCATCTGAAATTGCTGGGGAATTCGCTTCTTCTCGATGCGTCCCGTCTTGTCGCGGTCCCAAGCCGAAAGGCGACTCCACGCCGTGCGCAACTCGCGTGGGCTCAGCCGCCGATCGTGGTCGGCATCGAGAAACTCGAACAGCGACGCGCCGCGATCCACGACGGTCAAATAGCTGGTGCGGAAAAGAAACTTCTCTTGAAGGTCCAAATAGTCCACTAATTCCTGGCGCGTCAAACGGTTGTCGCCGTCTCGATCCGCCAGGCGCAGCAGGGCCACGAAGACGAACGGGGGTTGATAGATTTTCTTCTCGGCCAGCACGGCGTCCTTGCCGGCCAGATCGTCGAATTGCTTCAACAGTTCGCGGCGGATTCGGGCGGTCGGCGCGCTGCGCGCCAATTCCAATTGCTTCTCGGCCAGGGGGATGCGCAGCGCGCCGTCGCGATGCGTCGGCAGCAGGGCCGTCAGTCGATTCGGCTTGCCGTCGGCTCCCGGCAACAGGCGGATCTCCTGGGCCGCGCCCGGTTCCAGGGCGATCGCCGCCTCCAGATCGGGACTCAGTTTGCTCCATTCCGCCAACTCGGCGGCGCTCAGCTTCCCATCGCGATCGGCATCGAGTCGGTCGAACGCTTTGCCGTCGAGCGGAAATTCGGCTCGGCTCAAATGACGATCTTTATCTTTGTCGTGGCGGCGAAGCATTTCCTCGGCCATCTCCACGGACTTGGACTCGGCCGGCAGTACGAGGAACGGAAAAGATTTCGGTAGAGACCGACCGTCGATGGCCGCGCGCGTGGTGAATGTCGGAGAGATGCCGTTGAGAGGATTTAGCTCTTGCTCCTGAATCAATTCGTCGCCATTGATGTCGAGCGAAGCCAACGTCGAAGCGGCCGCCAACAGCTCCGCTTTCGACAGAGCGCCGTCTTTATTTTTGTCGAGATGTTGCATGAGCGCGGCGCTCGGCGCGTCCGGTCCCTCGTTGCGCCAACTCCATTCGATTTGCAAAGCGCCCGCGCCGGAGTCTCGATAGTAGACCTCAAATTGAGATCGCGTAATTCGTTTTTTTGCGAACCAGTCGGTCGTGTCGGGAAAGTCCGGCGCGCTGTCCGGCTCCACGTTAACTCCCGTCATCAACTGCACCCATTGCGACTTGCTGGGGGCGAGGGCGGCCTCTTTCTCGCTCAGCGCCCCGTCGCGGTCCACATCCAAATAGCGGAACAGATTGCCGACGGTCTCGTTCCAGTTTTGCCGGAACGAGCGACCGCGAATTTGCAGGTGGAGGCGGATTAAACAGGGTCGCGCCTCCAGGAACAACACGAGATCTTGAGCGTCTCCCGGCACGCCGCGCGGCTCGGCAGCCGAGGCCGAACGCGCCCACATAAGAAGGATAACGAGGGGGACCGCCGCGCGCATGGAAAGGACTCCAATCGTGAATCCGCGCTACGAACCATTGAGGCTCGGAATAGCGGACGTGGAGATTGTCGCCGCTTCGTTATATTACGGCAAGCGGAATCGACTGTAAACCGCCGCCCGCTGTCTCCACGAAAATGGTCGTCCCATTGCTGTGCCAAAAGGAGCGTTTCGAGGCCGTTTCCATGAAGAAATTGTCAGAAATCGATGCCCGAAGTCATTCGGCTTCCTGTGCGATTTTGCGCCGACTTGTGGGATCTCGCCACAACACCTTGAGAAGTAGATAATGATTTTTTCATTAGTCTACATGACTGGTATCAATTTTCTTCTTTCGTCTCGGCGCGATAGTTAGGGAGTTTTGCGACGACATCGGCCAAGAGACGGCTCGCAGGGTCCGGGGCGTCGCCCTTGGCACGACATTTGCTCAATTGATGATGCCTTTATTTACTACCCGCGGACTACGGTATGGGACGGAGTCGTCTCGGTTCGCGGCGTCGTTCGCGTTGCGCGCGGCCCCGCGCGCCGCTAACTTCAAACTTCGTTCCAATTGTGTATCGTGAATATCTCTTTTTCTCGGAGGAGTGCGTAATGCCATTTTCTGTCCGGAAGCGCGCGGGGATGAATCGCGGCGGCTTCACGCTCATCGAACTGCTCGTCGTCATCGCCATTATTGCCATTTTGATCGGACTGTTGTTGCCGGCGGTGCAGAAGGTGCGCGAAGCCGCCGCCCGCGCCCAGTGCAGCAATAACCTCAAGCAAATGGGGTTGGCCGTTCAGAACTGCGCCAATACCTATCAGGGACAGATGCCCCCGGCCATGGGAAGATTTCCCTCGAATAACATGACGAGCGGACTCTACGCCGGCCCGCACGTTTGGCTGCTTCCTTACATCGAACAGCAAAACATTTTTAATGCCATGCAAGCGAGCAGCAACGCCTGGATTTCTCCCTACAACAGTTTGAACATCAAGACTTACGTTTGCCCCTCCGATCCGACCGTGCAGTCCAACACCGGCTACACCTCGTATGCCGACAACGCCGTGGTGTTCGGCAATTTTATGTGGAACGGAGCGGGCGTGACCATTTCCCCGATGAACGGCAACTACGGCTACGCTCAATTCCCGGCAACTCTGTCCGACGGAACGTCCAATACGATTTTATGGACCGAGAAATTGGGCCTCTGTCAAAATCCCAGTTACTATGCCACCACGACCTTCAACGGCAACTATGATACGCCAATGATCGGCTATTGGATTCAACCGCCCAACATTGGCTTTCAGGTCGGCGTCAACCAGAACAATTGCACTTTTGGATACGCCTCGTCGGCTCACACCGGCGCGATTCTGGCCGGACTCGGCGACGGCAGCGTGAAAATGATCGCTCAGGGCATGAGTACCTATACCTTTAATCTCGCCCTTATTCCCAACGATGGCTACCCCTTGCCTTCGGACTGGTAAATCGTTCGGGCCGGGGCGGACGATGCCCGGAATATCCTTTTCATGGAAAGTGAGTGCGTGTATGGAGAAGGTCAAACGGATAAATCCATCCGTGCGAGTCTATTGGGGGATTATCGTTTTGGCGCTTGCCTTCGTCAGCATGGGTTGCGGCGGCAAGCACGGGAAAGTGACGGGCACGGTGAAGTATCGGGGCACGCCCTTGACCACCGGAACCGTTACTTTCACCGATCCCAGCAAGCAGATTGTCGGTAGCGCGTCGATCAAAGACGGCAGCTATGCGATGGAGCGTATCCCGCTCGGTTCGGTGAAGGTCGCCGTCTCCACGCCCCCACCCCTCCAAGTCGATCCGCGCCATCCCGCGCCAGCGGACATGCCGGGCAGCGCGCCCGTTGCCGTTGTGCCTATTCCACCCTTATACGGCGACGCCGAGCGCTCCGGGCTGACCTTCGAGGTCAAGTCCGGCACGCAAGAGTACCCCATCGACCTGCGTTGATCGTCCCGCCTCCGGTTAGCCGCGACGCGGAGCGGAGCGCGTGTTTGCCACGCGCGCTCCGCTTCGCGTCGCGGCTAACCGCTCGATCCTCTCTTTACCATTCTTGTCTCTTCCCCGTAAACTAAATCGTGCCGTCTTCGCGCAATTGCGCCAACGTCCTCGAACCGTTCTCGGTTATCCTTTCGATGGAGGTGTTCGCCATGCGTTCGCTGTCCGTAGTCTCCTTCTATTTCTTGGCTCTTTCGCTGAGGGCCGCCGAGCCGACGGTCGAGAAGGGTGCGTTTCGCTTCAAACCGAGCGGCGAACAGTCGAATGTGCCGGAGCGCTACCGCCTCGACGAACGGGCTTTTGAATCCCGCATGAGTCTCAAGCGCGAGTTGCCCAACAGCGGCGTGCGGGTCTTTCGCGTGCAGTTCCCTTCGCCGGTCGAATCGGCCACGCCGGAAAACAATACCGTACACGCCGAGTATTATCGACCCAGCGGCGCGGGGCCATTCCCCGGTGTCATCGTCCTCGACATCACCGCGGGGGATCAAAGTCTGTCGCGCCACATCTCCATCTTCCTCGCTCAGAAGAAGGTCGCCGCGCTATTCGTGCAAATGGCCTATTATGGCCCGCGCCGTCCGCCCGGCAGCAAGTTGCGCCTGCTGTCGCCGAACCTCGAACACACCTTGGCGGCGGTGCGGCAAACCGTCCTCGATCTGCGCGTGGCGACGGCGTGGCTTGAGGCGCGGCCGGAGATCGACGGCAAACGTCTGGGTATCATGGGCACGAGTCTCGGCAGTTTCATGGCCGCGTTGACGGCGGAGATGGAGCCGAAGTTGCGGCGCGTCGTCGTCCTCCTCGGCGGCGGCGGCTTCGTCGATGCCTATTACGACCATCCCAAAGCCGCCCGCTATCGCAAAATCTACGAAGCGCTCGGCGGCACGAAGGAGAAGGTGGCCGAGATCATCGCCCCCGTCGATCCACTGACCCGCGCCGCCAACTTGAAGGAGCATCAACTGTTGATTCTCGCCGGCAAGCGCGACGACATCGTACCGCCGAAAATGGCCGAAGCGCTCTGGAACGCATCGGGACGGCAAAAGATCGTCTGGTACGATTGCAACCATTACGGAGCGATTGTGTATCTGGCATCGGCGCTGGATCACATCGGCAAACATTTTCTCGCGGAGTAGGTGCAATTTACCAGCCCGCAGCGCCAGCGAGGGGTTAAGACCAACCCTCGCTCGCGCTTCGGGCTCGGGGGAGGAAAGTGAACGCCCTTTCTTTTGGAGGATTGTTCGCATGTGTCCCATCGGTTCACGAAAAGTTTGGCTGTTGGCCGTTCTCGCTCTGTTGACGGTCGCAACCTCGCTTCCCGCCGAGCAGAACGCGCGCGGTCGCGAGTTGCGCCAAACCCTCGAAACAGTGACCAGGTTTGACGGCATCGACGATGCCCGAGCCACGTTGAGCGATGCCCTCGACATGATGGGCAAACGCTACAATCTGTCGTTCGATGTCAACGAGAAGGCATTCAAGGAAGCGGGACTGAAAGACGGTGCCGGAAGGTTTGAGATTGCGAAAGATGCCCCGCTTCCGCAGATGCAAACCAAGCTCGGAACGGTGCTGCACCATATTCTGCGCCGCGTTCCGCATTCGGCGACTTACTTCATTCGCGGCGATTTCATCGAGATCACGACGATGCGCGCGGTTCGCAAAGAGTTCTTCGCGGATCGACCGACTCTGCCGGGGCCGCTGCCTCCGCTGGTGTCCTGCGAATTGGAGAAGAGGCCATTGGAGTTCGCTCTCAGAGAGTTGAACCACTACGGCAATGTCGTCCTCGATCCCCGCGCCGTCAAAGAAGCCCAGATGCCGGTGACGGCCGATCTGTCGAACGTCCCGCTCGATACGGCGGTGCGCATGTTTGCCGACATGGCCGGGCTGAAGGTCGTCAAGCTCGATAACTCGCTGTATGTGACGGACGCAAACAATGCCAATGTCTTAATGCAAGATCAAGCCGAGCAGAAGAGCGAGCGCGAACGTCAACGCAAAGAGAAGACGAAGAAAGAGAAGAAAGAGAAGAAAGAGAAGAAAGACCACCCGGCAGCTCACGCTGCCGGTTCGCCTTAAACACCCAGCAGCGTAATCACGGTAGGGTGGGTCTCGCTCCGCTCGACCCACCCTACAAACGGCGGCGGTGGCGACTATAAAGGAAGTATCGGGCCAGCGCGACGTTGCCGTTGGCCGACCGCCGAAGCGGAGAGTGGGACTATCCGATCGGGAACGGCGGGTCGCGATCGGTCGTCGAAAGGTTGCGGATGAAGCGGTTGTCGCGGATGGCCCTGTCGTCGGTCGGCTCCAAATACATCATGGCGCTCACCGGACTGGGGCTGATGATGTTCGTACTCGCCCACATGAGCGGAAACCTTCTGATCTACGGCGGTCGAGATGCACTCAACGCCTACGCTCACGGCCTGACGGAACACCCTTTTCTGTTGTGGACGGCGCGCGGCGGACTGTTGGCCGTGTTCCTGACCCACCTTTTCTTTGCCCTGCGAACGTGGCAAGAGAACCAATCGGCACGTCCGATCCCCTACGCTCACGAAGCCACGATCCAAGCCAACTGGGCCTCGCGGCACATGCTGCTGACCGGCGTGGTCATCCTGCTCTTCGTGATCTACCACCTGCTCCACTTCACGTTCGGCGTGGTGGATGCCGATCATTTCAAGAGACCGTTGCCCGACGACCCCAAACAGCTCGACGTGGCCGGAATGGTGATCGCCGGATTCGGCAATCCGATCGTCGCCGTCTCGTACATCGTGGCGCAGATCTTCTTGGGATTGCACTTGTGGCACGGCGGCAGCAGCTTCTTGCAACATCTGGGCTTGAACGGGCGCGGCTACGATGCCGCGGTGAATCGCGTCGGGGCGGCGGTGGCGCTGGTAGTCGTCGTGGGCAATTGTTCGATCCCGCTGGCGATTACGATGGGATGGGTTTATTAGTTCCGGCGAACCGGCAGCGTTAGCTGCCGGGTGCTTTGCGAAAAACCCGGCAGCTAACGCTGCCGGTTCGCCTGAAGAGTAGAGAACAGACATGAAACTCGATCCTCAAATTCCCTCCGGACCCATGGCGGAGAAGTGGGACCGGCATCGCTTCGAGATGAAGCTGGTCAATCCGGCCAACAAACGCAAGTTCCGCATCCTCGTCGTCGGTACGGGGTTGGCCGGAGGCTCGGCGGCGGCAACGCTGGCCGAACTCGGCTACAACGTCGATTGCTTCTGCTTTCAAGACAGCCCGCGCCGCGCTCACTCCATCGCCGCTCAGGGTGGTATCAACTCGGCCAAGAACTATCAAAACGACGGCGACAGCATTCGCCGTCTCTTCTACGACACCGTCAAGGGCGGCGATTTCCGCTCGCGCGAGGCCAACGTCTATCGCCTGGCCCAAGTCAGCGTCAACATCATCGATCAATGCGTGGCCCAGGGCGTGCCGTTCGCGCGCGAGTACGGCGGGCAGCTGTTCAATCGTTCGTTCGGCGGCGCGCAGGTGTCGCGCACTTTCTACTGTCGCGGACAAACCGGACAGCAATTGTTGCTGGGCGCGTACCAGGCCATGAGCCGGCAGATCCAGACCGGACGCATTCAGATGCACCCGCGCACGGAGATGCTCGACTTAGTTGTCGTCGATGGACGCGCGCGGGGCATTGTGGTCCGCGATCTCGTAAGCGGACGGATTCAATCGTACAGCGGCGATGCCGTGGTGTTGGCGACGGGCGGCTACAGCCCCGTGTTCTATCTGTCCACCAACGCCAAGGGCTGCAACGTGACGGCGACCTTTCGCGCCTACAAGCGTGGAGCCGCCTTCGCCAATCCTTGCTTCACACAGATTCATCCGACCTGCATCCCAGTGACCGGCGACCATCAGTCAAAATTGACTTTGATGTCCGAGTCTCTGCGCAACGACGGCCGCATCTGGGTTCCCAAGGACGGCGGCGATCGCCGCGCTCCCGGACAAATCCCCGAAGCGGAGCGCGACTACTATCTGGAGCGTAAATATCCGAGTTTCGGCAACCTCGCTCCGCGCGACATCGCTTCGCGCGCCGCCAAGGAAGTGTGCGACGAGGGGCGCGGCGTCGGCGACGGCGGACGCGGCGTCTATCTCGATTTCGCCGACTCGATCCGCCGGCTGGGCGAACACACCATCCGCGAACGCTACGGCGAGTTGTTCCCCATGTATCAGCGCATCACCGGCGAAGACGGAATCCAACAGCCGATGCGCATTTATCCCGCCCCCCACTACACGATGGGCGGCCTGTGGGTCGATTACAATCTGATGAGTACGGTTCCGGGTCTGTTCGTCGTCGGCGAGGCCAACTTCTCCGACCACGGCGCGAACCGTCTCGGTGCCAGCGCCCTCATGCAGGGCTTGGCCGACGGCTATTTCATCTTGCCGTACACCCTGAGCAACTATCTCGCCAGCAACAAACAGACCCCCGCTCCGGTCGAGGGGGCCGACTTCAAACGCTGCGAGGCCGATGTCCGCGCGCGCATCGATCGGCTCCTGTTCATCAAGGGCAAGCGCAGCGCGCAGGCGATTCATCGCCAGGCGGGCAGGCTGATGTGGGATCAATGCGGCATGGCGCGCAGCGAGCAAAGCCTGAAAAAAGCCCTCAACGAGATCCCCGCCATCCGCGAAGAGTTTTGGAAAAACGTCAGCGTCACGGGCGGCGGAGGCGAATTGAATCAGGCGCTCGAATACGCGGGCCGAGTCGCCGACTTCCTCGAATTCGCCGAACTGCTCTGCCACGACGCGCTCGACCGCGACGAGTCGTGCGGCGCGCATTTCCGCATCGAACATCAGATGCCCGACGGCGAGGCGAAACGCAACGACGAACAGTATTCCTACGTCAGTGCTTGGGAATACGCCGGCGACGACAAAGCGCCGATTCTGCACAAGGAACCCTTGGTGTTCGAGGAAGTGCATCCTTCGGTGAGGAGTTATAAGTAAACATGAATTTCACCCTGCACATCTGGCGGCAGAAGAGTCCGACGGACGAAGGCCGCACGACCACTTACGATGCCCGCGACATCTCGCCGGATATGTCGTTTTTAGAGATGCTCGATGTCGTCAATGACGAATTGATCGAGAAGGGGCAAGAGCCGATTGCCTTCGACAGCGATTGCCGCGAGGGGATTTGCGGCAGCTGTTGCCTGATGATTAACGGCATTCCGCACGGTCCCGAACGCGGCGTGGCGACGTGTCAGACGTACATGCGCGTGTTTCGAGACGGTCAGGAAATCTACATCGAACCGTGGCGGGCGCGGGCCTTCCCTCTGCTCAAGGATTTGATCGTCGATCGCGGGGCCTTCGACCGCATCGTCCAAGCGGGCGGCTATGTGTCGGTGAATACCGGCGGCGCTCAGGACGGCAATTGTCTGCCCGTGGCGAAGACCGATGCCGAGCGGGCGATGGACGCGGCGGCGTGCATCGGCTGCGGCGCGTGCGTGGCCGCTTGCAAGAACGCCTCGGCCATGCTGTTCACCGCCGCCAAGGTCTCGCACCTCGCCTTGCTGCCGCAGGGACAACCCGAACGCCATGCGCGCGTGCGCAACATGGTCGAACAGATGGACCGCGAAGGGTTCGGCAACTGCACCAACTATTTCGAGTGCGAGGCGGCTTGTCCCAAGGAAATCAGCGTGCAGTTCATCGCTCAACTCAACCGCGAGTATCTCGCCGCCTGTCTCGAAGGCGAAGGCGAAAAATAAGAGCGCGGCAAATAATCCCCCTCTCCCCCCTGAGTAGAGGGGAGAGGGGCTTTGTTCTGCTCCCCTCTCCCTGTACTCAGGCGGAGAGGGTTCTTTTTTGTTTTGCTCCCCTCTCCCCTGTACTCAGGGGAGAGGGGCTGGGGGTGAGGGGTAAGAAACCTCGCAAAAAACTCACCCCCTCACCCCAACCCCTCTCCCCCTGAGTACAGGGGGAGAGGGGCTTTGTTCTGCTCCCCTCTCCCTGTACTCAGGGAGAGGGGCGGTAGATTCACTTCGCGGCGGGTGGAACGAGATAAATAAGATCGCTATGTGGTCTTGCATTGGGAGGCCGAGCGCCTTGCCGCGTGCCGCCGTCATCGTGGCCGTCTTCTCCCACGGACCAGAGGATGGCTCGACCTGCCGCGACGAAGCGGATCTCCTCGTCGGCAATTTGGGCGTGAGGTCCGCCGACACCTGGGGGAACGGGTTTGAATCGGGACCCATTCGCCAGAGTCTCCTCGGTCCAGATCAGCTTCTCCCCTTTGGAGACGCGGTATCGGAAGGGGCGGCCGTCGTAGGGATCGTTGGGAACGAGGGGCAAATAGTTCGGCGTCAGATCGCTTAGCTTCTCAGGGGCGCGATCTCGATTGTTTGCTTGATAGAGGCGGATCGCGGTCTTGAGCAAGGCGGCGCGCAGGACGACGAGCGAATCGTTGTCGGCCATTTTTTGCCGCGTCAACCAAATCAGATTGCCCAGCGTCGTGCCGCTCCATTGCACAATTTTGCGGCGTTCTCTCGGATCGTCTCGATAGGCGACGCGCAGGATGCGCTCGTGTCGTTCGCGCTCCCAAGGGACGCGCCAGCACAGCGCCGCCGCCTCGCATTCGGCCTCCACCAGTTCCTTTTGCTCGCGCGATCCCTGAAAGTCCAAGGGCAATTCGTTTGCAATTAGTTTGGCCGGCTCGAAATCCAAGCTGTTCTGAGCGATGAGATATTGCGCCCTGAGAGCTTCTCCTTCTTCCGGTCGAAGTCGTTCGTGTTCGAGCAGCACGTCGCGCAGCTGTTCTAGCGCGCGAACGTCGTGGGACAGCTTTTCCAACCACGGATCGAGCGCGGCTTGGACGATGCCCAACTCGGCGCGCAGTCCGATCTGAGCCAGGACGGGTGGCGTGCAATTGCGGAGATTGCGCGACAGAGCCAACCCGATGCGAACATTTTCGACGAAGACGAGGGGATCGCCTTCGGCCTGACGCTGCAATCCGCGGGCGGCCAAGATGCGATTGAGATCGTCGATGGCTACCCAGAGGTGGCTCAGGCGCGTATGGAACGTCAAGATTTTCGTGTCTTCGACCGCGCCGACCGGCAGGCGGGCAGCCAGGGCCAATTGTCGATACCACTCCTCTTGAAATCGTTTATCCAGCCACGCGCCCAGCTCCGAGGGTCGATTCGGCCAGCCGCGCGCGCACGCCGTCTCGATCTGGCGAAAGAACGTATCGCGCTCGCCGTTGTCGCGGAGGTCGGCGAACAACGGCTGGCCCCGCCGCTCGGCATGGAGTTGGCCGGTCATCAGCTCGACTTGCTTCCAGACGCCGCGGATCTCCATGCCCGCGGGGTTCGTCTCCTGAGCCAACGAGGGGATGCTCGCGTTGAACGCCGCCACGTCGAACGGTTCGGGCAAAAAGGGGATCTCGACGACGCGATAGGCGATCGCTCCGGTGGTCCACAGTCCGGCCAGGATCAGCGCGCCGCTCAGTCGAACGAAGCTGCCGCGCGCCAGCAAACGATCCGCCGCCCACGCCGACACGAGCATCCGGCTCGCGGCCAGCAGAAACACGGGTATGCCGGCGACTTGCCAAAAACGCAGACCCATCCCCAAGAGCGACGGCGTCCAGAGCGAAACGAGCAACCCGGCCATGCCCAGGGCGACGAATCCAGCCACCAAGCTCTTGCGAAACAGCAGCCCCGCCAATTGGCCCACCGAGAAGCCGTACAGCGGCCACAGCGACGCATAGGCCCAGATGGGGACAATCGTGCCGACGAAATCGCAATGGAATAAGTCGATCCAAAAAGGCTTATGGGGGAGCGTCGAGGACTCGGTGAAGCGATGGGTCAGCGTCAGAATCAGGCTCGGCAAGAGCAAGACGAAGGAGACGAACGCGGTCAGGGCCAATCGCGCGCCGATCTTGACGAGCCAAACGCGCCCCAGCGGGAAGCGTTGATCGCCGAGAAATCGAAACGAAGCGGAAAACTGTTCGTCGCTCCAAACGGTGATGCCGCACAGCACGCCAATCAGCAGCGTCAGAGCGGGCCAGGCCAGCGGTCCTAGCAGCGGCAAAGCCAAACCGAAAATCAGGGCGAGGAGGGACAGCCCGACGAGCATCCGCCGCATTCGGACGCAACTCATCCACAGAAGCCGATTCCAACTGGCCCAGAAGGACGGTCGAGCGCTCGCCCCCTCTCGCGCTGCGGCACTGCCGAACCGTTGGCGATCGAGCCGCGTGTACCCTCGAAACGAGCCAACCGTGGGAAGGGCGACAGCGGCGAAGGCGGCGAGGAAGAGAAAGGCTCCGCGGAACATTTCCGATTCTCTTCCTCCGAATAGCGACGCGAGAGCCGTGAGAACGACGAACAGCAACGCCACCGCCGCCGCGCCGAACAGCTGGCCGAGGATGGACAAGCCAATGACGTTTAGCACGTTCTCGCCGCGCGCCGAGAACAATAATCCCCATGCGAGGGAGAAAGTTCCCAGCGCGGTCATGGCGAAGAAAATCATTGCGAACTGGCGCGGCGTTTCCACCACGCCGAGCACGACGACGAAGACCGATAGCAGGGCGAGCTGCAAGACGAACAACAGGAAGCCGAACAGCGTCTTGACCCACCACAGCCGAGCGCGCCGCAGCGGCAGCTGTTCGAGAAAGGCGATGGCACCGGTTTCGGCTTCGTTGGCCAACAGCATCGAGCCGCACACGAGTCCGTAGGTCCAGGCGAGCATGACGGCCACCGATTGCAACGAATCGCGCGTGGCCGTCGATCCTAGCCCCCACAAATTGGGAATCAAGTACGATAGCGCATACAACCCCGCGCCGCCGACCAGGGCCAACGACAACCAGATCGACCGATGTTCTCGATACTCTTTCCACAGGAGGACGCGAATCATGGTAGTTCCTCCTCGCTGTAAAACGGTGCGCGGGGGGCGTCGGCTTCCCGATGAGCGCGGAAATCGGAGGGTTGATGTCCCCCGCTCGGCGTGGAGAAGCTCGCTCGGCCATTGCTCGAGGGATGGGCGGAGTCGGGACGATGAAAGCGCGCCAGCAACGCCGTATACATCTCTTCGAGATTGAGCGTCGATTCCTCCACGCCGCGCACTCCGTCTCGGTCGCGCAATTCCTCCAGGGCGAGGCGATTCGGATCTTGCAGCACGGCCTGCCAGAGTCGGCCCGAAGTCTCGAACTCCAGGACGTTGCCGAGTTGGGCCGGATCGGGGGGCAACCCTTCGAAGCGCAGCCGGACGCGGACGATGCGCTTGCGCAGCTCTTCCAGCGACGCGGCCATGAGCAGCTGTCCCTCGGCCATGAAACCGGCATGGCTGGCCACGCGCTCCACCTCGGCGATGCCGTGGCTGGACAACAAGATCGTCCGTCCCGAACCGGCCAGTTCGACCATGCTGGCCAAAAACTCGCGGCGGATGAACAGATCGAGTCCCGAAGTCGGCTCGTCGAGGATGAGGACTTCCGGGTCCGAGGCTAGGGCCAAGGCCAGGCCGACCTTGGCATAGCCGCCTTTGGACAGGGTTTTCAATCGAGCCGCCGGATCGAGGCGGAAGCGCCGCGTGAGATCGGCGTAGCGCGTCTCGAAGCCGGACTTGTGAAATCCGGCGGTGAACCAGCCGATGTCGCGCACGTTCATCCAATCGTAGAAGCGCGGTCGTTCCGGAACGTAGCCGACGCGGTGGCGCAGCTCGATGGCGTCGCGCCAACAGTCGCGATCGAGAATGCGCGCCGTGCCGTCGTTGGAAGGCAACAGGCCGGTGAGCATTTTGATCGTCGTGGACTTGCCCGCGCCGTTGCCGCCCAACAGGGCGAAAATCGCGCCTCGCGGCACGTTCAAACTCAGGCGATTGACGACGATCTTGCCGTTGAAGATTTTCGTCAACCCGTTGGTGGCGATGATGGTGTCCATCTGGTAGGTTTTCTCCCCTATTGGTCTATCGTTCGAGTTCCGTTAAGTCGGCGGGGTTCTCGCATTCGCTCGATCCCCCTACGGACTTCGGATGACGGACTCGACGAGTTGGCGAATTTCTTCGGGCGACAGACCGCTGGACATGGCTTCGCGCAGCGCCTCGGCGATGCGATTCCCCACGCGCTGCTGGCGTTGCAGTTGACAGATCTTGGGAGCGTCCGGGGTGACTTCCATGCCGCGCCCGCGCCGCTCGGCCACCACGCCCATGCGCTCGAGTTCCTGAAACGCCTTGGCCACGGTGTTGGGATGCACGGTCAATTGGCTGCCGAGCTTGCGGACGCTGGGAATGAGATCGCCGACTTCCAACCCGCCGGAAGCGATGTTAAAAATGACCTGCGAAACGATCTGCTCGAAAAGCGGGATCGCCGATTTCGGATCGATGTCAAACCACATGGTTCCCCCGTCGCGCGGAGTGTCACACGCTTTTAGTACACTAAGCGGCGCGACGGCGGAATGCAAGCGCAAAATGCTTCCGTGACCGAGCGAAGGCGCATAGTAGATACCCTGTGGCAATCCCGCGCTTCCACTTCTCCTCGTTCCCATGCGGGGAGTGGGAACGAGAAGCCCGGTTGAATGCGCAGCGCAGACAAGACACGAATTCGCCCCTTCGACGATCGAGATTTCCACGTCGGTCGAACCGCACAGCGCATGGTAGGTTTAGGTACGGCTTGTAGAAGTGCTTCCTCTCGAGGCACTTGAAGCCATCGTGGTTCGTAACGTCCCGTTCGCACGTCAACCACTCGCGGACAAGGCGAATTCGATGGATTGCGGTGCCGTTACCTGTTCGGAGGCATCCAGGAGTTCGATGGAGACGAGTTGCCCCGCTTTATCGTAATCGAGGATGAGGCCGGGGCGGACTTCGTCGCTTTCGGCCACCTTGCCGGGAAGTAGGATGAGCGAGAGCGTATCGGTTTCTTTGTCGTAAATGATCTTCACGGCGTTCTCCAATACTTGGCGATGTTGCTGGTCTTGTAGGCGGTTATTACATGGTACCCGTTCGCTTCCTGCCTCACCACCACGCGAAGCAGCAAGCGGGCGGCGCGTCCGATCAATCGATGGTAGATTTCCCGTCCGTTGACAGAAGGCAAAACTTGTCCCGGATTGCGTATCGTTCGCACCACTTCGGCCTGTCCGATGCCGCGCCGTCGCATTTCAAAGCGCGCGTGCGCGCTGAATCGAATCGGCTTGGACGGCATGGCTTACTACCTCCCTAATCCGAAATCTCCTCCATCGAACGATACAATTCACAGACGAGTTCGTCAAACTGGCGATCCGTGGCGTCGATTTGACACGGGAGGACGGTTTGATCCTGCGACGTCTTGGCGGCGCTTACGTTCCTGGATGCTTCTCAAAATGGGGATCGGTCGTCTTCTCGGATACCGGGAATAAAAAGGGTTGCTCTGTTTCCGATTGTATCATCGAGCGGAACCAATCGAGGTTACGACCGATGAGAAGTTCCGTCATTTTCGCATGGTGGGTATTTTTCATTGAGATGGCCTCGGTGTCGAAGCCGTGTCGATGAGCCAGGTCGAGAACGCCTTTGGCATTGTCGTAGGTCATCAAAAAATCGCCCTTCAAGGTGGCAGTCAATCGGAATAGTTCTTCGTGGTTGAGTTCGTTGTATTTATAAAGGCGTGCGCCGGCTTTTTTCCCCGCGGCAGTATAAGGCGGATCGAGGAAATAGACGGCATCGGAGCGATGAGCATTCGCTCGTAACACTTCCATGCCGTCGCTTTGGAAGAATGTAATTTTGTTTTGGAGTTCGCCGATGTTTAGTATTCGATTCTTCAATGTATTCGGATACCAACGCGACATCAACCCTTTACCCTTCTCTCCAAACTTGATCAGACCGCTGCCGTGCGCCATGATCCCGCCGTGATAGACTCGGTTTTTCAGAATCGTTTGGAACGCTCTCTCTCGTAGACTCGATGCCGTTTGCGATAACGCGGCCCGAACGGACTCGTGCGTGACCTCGAATTCCACGATTCTCGATGCGAGCCAAGCGGCATTACCGTCGAGCAGTGTCTTCCAAACGGCGGCCACATCTTCATCCAATTCCACAACGAATACATGGGCTGCCAGATCTTCAAAGGCGACGGTGAGGCCGATTATGCCCCCTCCCACAAAAGGCTCGATGAAGCATTCTGGCTTCCGTCGTAGACTGCGCAGCCAAGCCCGTAAATGCGGTACAAGCCAAGTCTTTCCACCTGGATAACGAAAGGGACTCCGTTGCGGCACCGAGGCGACGTTCACGATTTTTTTCGACATAGTGCTTACAGATCCTCGTCGAGAATTGGCGCGTCGGGAGGGTTGACGTTCTCCAGTTTTTCGTCTAGCTTTTCTTGAAGAACTTGGACGAAGTCGTTCATGTCTCCCGGTTCGGATTTCGTGATCTGTTCCAGCGCGGCATCGAACTTCGTGTAGACTATCTTATGCAATTGTAAGACGTAGCGCTTGCTTCCAACTTCCACGTTCAAATCGTAGATCATCCAAGCGATGTCGGCATCTTTCTTGTCGACCTCGGCCAGTGTCGGAAGAGTAGCAAAAAAGCTCTTATTCAAGGCAACGGCGGTCTTCTTGCCCCAGCTGCGCAAAATACCACCTTTGAAGATCAATTGTGGGGCTAATCTTTTACGAGACGAGGAAAGGTAATCGGGATGAGGGAAGTTTGCCTTACCTCTCCAGTCCAAATCGCTGTCCTTCGTCTCCAGATAGCGCTCGAAAGGCCGTCGAATGTTACCGCTGATGTAGACGGCTTACACTTCGAGGGCACCGAAGTCGAGAACTCGACCTCGCGCGTCGTAGGCCACCAGCACCACGTCAATGTTCCCGGCAGACTTGCCGTATTTGTCCTTGAGGCGAACTTCGGTCATGGAGGTCCACAATGCTGTCGGCGGGAAAAAGAAACTCGCCGCGTCCTCGGCGATGAGCCACTTCTCCCGAAAGCGGATGGGACAGGTAATGACAACCTCATTTTCGTCAAAGATGCTGCAAACCCCCAACGGATCGTTGGCCTTGTCCTTTGTGCAGTTCGGGACTTTGTTGTTGAACGGACAAAGTCTCTTGTTCCGATAGCGCTCGGCCTCGGCGGATAGATTGTCGGTCGGGAATCCGAACACTTCCGCAAGAGGATGCCTAGGGATAATTTGCGACTCGGCTTGGGTCTTTTTCTTTGACATAGGGAGAGTATACACGAAAGAGAAAGCGGAGTGCCAGTTCCCTTGCGGAAAAATCAACGAAGGACACTTCGGCCAGCGCGTCCTGGCGTGGGAGGGAGGCGTTCGATCCGTTCGCGGACGAGTCGGAATCCCAGGATCTCAAGCGCCTTCACCACGCGCTGCTTGGGAGCATCATCGGCGAAACCTCGCCATTAAATCGTCACCTCCGCCTCGGCGACAAACGCCTCCAGCACCGGCGATTCGACTTTCAACACCTCTTTTCCAAACGTCTCGATGTGAAAGCGAATGGCGGATTTGACATCGGCCAACGCTTCCTCGTAGCTGTCGCCCTGGCCAACTACAACGCCCTTCGGTCCCAACGGATACGCCACATAGCCATCGGCGTGCTTTTCGACAAGGATCTTGAACGCCTCCGTAGGTGTTCGGCCACTACGCTTCTTGCCCATGCGATTTCCTCCCACTCTGAATCTCCGCCTCCATCGATCCGTACAGATTGTACGCCATCCGGTCAACCCGGCGATCCGTGGCGCGCGCGGAGGGGATTGGCGGAGGGTTGCTCCGCGCTTATACTGCCTGCAATGATTTATCCCGCCGTTCCGCCGTCGCCGGCCTCTCCATGCGGCGGGAGAGAACGATCCCATTCGTGCCGAGGTTGGATATGAGGACGAAATATACACTTTTAGGGTCTCTTTTTGTCTTTTGTCTCGTCGCCGCGGCCGCGCCGGCTCCGAAGCGCGCGGGAGCTTTCGATTGGCCTCAGTGGCGCGGAGCGAAACACGATAACATCAGCACCGAGACTGGCTTGCTGAAAAGTTGGCCGAAAGAGGGGCCGAAACTCGCCTGGACCAGCCAAGTCGTCGGCCTCGGCTATTCCGGACCCGCCATCGTCGGCGACCGTCTGTACACACTGGGAAGCAACGAATCGAACGATTTCGTCGTTGCTGTCGATGCCAAGAACGGCGAGAAGATCTGGGCAACGAACATCGGTTCCTTTGTGAATAACGGCTGGGGCGGCGGGCCGCGTTCCACGCCGACGGTGGATGGCGAATACCTCTACGCCCTCAGCTCGGCGGGCGATCTTGCCTGTCTGAAGACCTCGGACGGCGAGAAGGTCTGGTCGGTGAGTCTGACGGGTAAGCTCGGCGGCGGCAAGCCGAACTGGAACTACTCCGAATCGCCGCTGGTGGACGGCGAACAAGTCGTCTGCTCGCCGGGAGGTAAAAAGGGAACGCTGGCGGCGTTGGACAAAAAAACCGGCGAAGTGCTGTGGCAGAGTAAAGATTTGACCGACCCCGCCGGTTATTCGTCGATCGTCCCAACGACCGTCGGCGGCGTGCGACAATACGTTCAGTTGACCATGAAGGGCATCGCGGGCATCTCCCCCAAGGACGGATCGCGCTTGTGGTATTACACCCATCGGAAAGTCAGTAGACCCCCAGCCGCCGTCATTCCCACACCGGTGATTCACGACGAATTCGTTTATGCGTCGGTCGGCTACGGTGTGGGCGATGTCCTGCTCAAACTGTCGTCGGACGGCGACGGCACCAAGGCCGAACAGATTTACTCGCAAGAAGCCATGAACGTCATGGATAATAAGCACGAGGGGTACGTTCTTATCGGCGACTACGTTTACGGCTGGTCGGATAAGGGCGGTTGGACCTGCCAAGAACTGAAGAGCGGCAAGATGATGTGGCAATCGAAGAAACTCGGACGCGGTTCGATCACCGCCGCCGACGGGATGCTCTATTGCTACAGCGAAGATCGTGGAACGGCGGTATTGATTGAGGCGAGTCCCGAAGGCTGGAAGGAACACGGTCGCTTCAACATCCCCAAGCAGAGTACTCAGCGCAGCAGCCGAGGCGGCGTGTGGACGCATCCGGTCGTGGCGAACGGGAAACTGTATCTGCGCGATCAGGAATTACTGTTTTGCTTCGAGGTAAAGTAAAGGCGACGCATCGGTTAGCCGCGACGCGGAGCGGAGCGCGTTGGCCATCCGCGCTCCGCTTCGCGTCGCGGCTAACCGAATGCGCCAGGGGCGGATCGAGGAGTGGCATGTTCGCCGAGCCGCGAGACGACATCACACGAGCGGAGTTGGCCGAGTGGCAAGCTCGGCGCTTGGCTCATCTGTTGACCGAGATCGTCCCCGCCAATCGATTCTATGCGCGCAAGTTTCACCGCCTCGACGACTTCTCTCGTTTGCCCTTCACCACCAAGGCCGAGTTGCTCGAACATCAGGCTCAGCATCCGCCCTACGGCGACATTTTGACGTATCCGTTGGAGCGCTACAATCGGCTGCATCAAACGTCGGGGACGGCTGGAAAGCCGTTGCGCTGGTTGGATACGCCGCAAAGCTGGTCTCGGCTGCTCGATTGCTGGCAACTCATGCTCCGCATGGTCGGCGTTACTCCGGCGGATCGCCTGTTCTTTCCCTTTTCGTTCGGTCCCTTCCTCGGCTTTTGGACGGCGTTCGAGGCGGCGTCGCGCATGGGATGTCTCTGTTTGCCGGGCGGGGGGCTGAGCAGCTCGGCCCGGCTGCGCTTCTTGCTCGACAACGATGCGACGGTCGTTCTCTGCACGCCGACCTACGCTCTGCGCCTGGCGGAAGTCGCTCAAAGCGAGGGGATCGATCTCGTCGGGTCGTCGGTGCGAAAAGTGATTGTGGCGGGCGAACCGGGCGGCAGCATCCCGGCCACGCGCGGACGGATCGAGCGGGCCTGGGGAGCGCGGGTGTTCGATCATACCGGCATGACCGAGACGGGGCCGCTCGGAATTGAATGTATCGAGCATCCGGGCGGTCTACATCTATTAGAGACCGAATGTCTGGTCGAGGCGATCGACCCCGCCACGACGCTTCCCGTATCTCCCGGAACGGAGGGGGAGTTGGTGCTGACCACGTTCGACCGGCCCGGCAGTCCGCTGATCCGCTATCGCACCGGCGATCGGGTGCGCGTCGATCCGCGTCCGTGTCCGTGCGGTCGAGCTTTGGTTCGACTCGACGGCGGCATCCGCGGCCGCGTCGACGATATGATTGTCATTCGCGGCAACAACGTGCATCCGGAGGCGTTGCAGGCGATCTTGTTGCATCAGCCCGAAGTCTGCGAATACCGCATTGAGGTGGATCGAACCCAAGCCTTGCCGGTGCTGCGCATCGAAGTCGAACCGCATCCTCACGCCGCCGCCGATGCGTTGGCCGAACGCATTGAAAGTGCCGTCCGCACCGAGTTGCTCTTTCGCGCCGAGGTGCGAACCGTCCCGCCCGGAACCCTGCCTCGTTTCGAGATGAAATCCCGCCGCACGGTACAAAAAAACGACGATGGGACTGCAAGCGAGCCGCGAAAATCGTAAAACATCCCGAACGATTTTTTGCCTGCCCGAAGCGTCGGCAGGGGGGAACCTTCTCGGTACTCCCGGCCGGCAACAGAGCCCCGAACGATCCCCGCGAGATCCGATTCCCATGAAACACACACTCTCTTTGCTTCTTCTGTTGAGCGCGCAGATGTTCGCCGCCGCCGACTGGTCGTCGTGGCGGGGACCAAAACAGACCGGCGAAGCGCCCGGCACCGACCTGCCCGATACCTTCGCGGTCGGCACCAAGTCCAAGAACGTAGTGTGGAAGGCACCCCACGGCGGCATCACCACGCCGGTGGTGCAAAATGGCCGGGTCTACATCATCAACAAGATCGGCGAGAACGAAAGCCAACAAGAGCGCGTCATGTGCTTCGACGCCAAGAACGGCAAGGTTCTCTGGGAACATAAGTTCAACGTCTTCCTCACCGACATCGTGGCCGACCGGCTCGGCTGGACGCAGATGACGGGCGATCCGGAGACCGGCAACGTCTACGCGCATGGCACGCAGGGCTTTCTGTTTTGCTTCGATAAAGACGGCAAGATACTGTGGCAGCATTCGTTGACCGAGGAATACGGCCGCGTCAGCGGCTACGGCGGACGCATTATGAGTCCGATCGTCTTTGAAAATCTGCTGATTCAGCCGATGATTAACGCCAATTGGGGCGAGTTGACGGTCGGCTGCACGCGCCTGGCCGCCTTCGACAAGCGCACCGGCCACATCGTCTGGTGGGCGACGGCCAATCATCGCGTCATGGATACCAATTCGTGCGTGCCGGTCGCGGCCAAGATCGGCGGGCAATGGCTGATTCTGTGCGGCGGCGGCGACGGCGGACTGCACGCCTTCCAGGCGCGCACCGGCAAGAAAGTGTGGAGCTATCTCTTCGGCGAGGGAGCCATCAATGCCTCTCCCGTCGTGGACGGCGACCGCATCTACGCCGGTCACGGCGAGCCGAACACCGGCGGCGGCGGCGAGCAAGGCCGCGTCATTTGCCTCGACGGCAGCAAGATCGAAGACGGCAAACCGAAATTGCTATGGAAGAAAGACGGCATCCGCGTCAAATACGCTTCTCCCCTGTTACATGCCAAGCGACTCTACGTCTGCGATGTCGTCGGCAAGATGTACTGCCTCGACACGGCGGACGGCAAAGAACTGTGGAAGTATCAGTACGGCCAAAACACGCGCGGCTCGCCGGTGTGGGGCGACGGCAAAATCTACTTGCCGGAGTTGGATTCGCAGTTTCATATTCTGAAAGCCGACGACCAGGGCTGCAAGCCGCTGTCTTCGGTGTTTTTCCGCGGCAAGGGTGACGACCCCGTCGAGTTGACCGGCAGCCCCGCCGTCTCCAACGGCTGCGTCTTCTTCTTGACCAGCGAAGAACTACTCTGCGTCGGCAACAACGGCTTCAAGGAAGCGGCGACCGTCTCGGCGAAAGAGACCGAAGAGCGCGCACCCGCCGACGCCAAGCCGGCTCATCTCCAGGTGGTTCCCGCCGATGTCGTCTTGACGCCGGGTCAGAGCGTGACGCTCACGGCTCGGACCTTCGATGCCCAAGGTCGATTGATCGGCGAGGCGAAAGCCGAGTGGTCGCTGGCCGGGCCGCTGCCGCCGCAGTTTCCCATCGGCTTCCCGAATCCTCCTCCTCCTCCGCCCGCGCCGGGGACTCCGCCGCCGCCGCCCATGAAGGGGAAGCTGAGCGACGACACCGGCACGAGTACGAAGCTGACGGTTGGCAATGTGCCGCCCGCCCAGTTCGGCCGCGTCGTGGCCAAAGCCAACGGCCTGACTGCGTATGCCCGCATCCGCGTGGCTCCGAACCTGCCCTACAGCGTCGATTTCTCCAAGATTCCCGAAGGTCGCGCGCCGGGCGGCTGGGTGAACTGTCAGGGCAAATACTCCATCGTGAAAATGAAAGACGGAACCATCGCCCTGAAGAAACGCAACGACGCCCCCAGCCCGCTCGTGGCCCGCGCGCACGCCTACATCGGTTTGCCGACGATGACGGGCTATACCATTCAAGCCGACGTGCAGGGCAGCAAACTGGGCAAGGAAATGCCCGACATGGGCGTTGAGGCCAATCGCTATAGCCTGGTGCTGGTCGGCAACACGCAGCAACTTCGTCTCATCTCGTGGGACGCCTTGCCGCGCATCGACAACACCATCGCCTTCCCGTGGAAACCGGACGAGTGGTATCGCATGAAATTGACCGTCGAGGTGAAGGGAGGCAAGGCCATCGCGCGCGGCAAAGTGTGGCCGCGCGAGCAACCGGAGCCGAAAGAGTGGACCGTCGAAGTCGAAGATTCCACTCCCAACCCCGAAGGCGCGCCCGCCCTGTACGGCAACTCCACCGGCATTAAGGGACCGAAGAGTCCCGGTACGGAGATCTATTACACGAACGTCAAAATCACGGCGAACAAGTGACGATTTTACCAGCCCGAAGCGCAAGCGAGGGGTTGGAAGACATCCCTCGCTGGCGCTTCGGGCTAGTTCGATGCGTGTGTATTTAAGGAATTAAAGGATGAAATCGATCTCGCAATATCGCAACGTCCTCGCCTTCGGCGCGACGGCGTTGATTTTCACGTTGGTGATTGCCGTCGTCGCGCTGCAATCTCCTTCCGATGGCACCTCCGCCAACGCCGCGCCGGCTCCGAAAAGCGAGCGCCGCGATTGGCCCATGTACGGTGGCACATTGTCGCGCGATCTCGTCAATACCCTCGATAAGAACCTCCCCACGAATTGGGATGTCGCCAAGGGTACGAATATCAAATGGAGCGTCGATCTGGGCAACAAAGCCTACGGCGGTCCCGTGGTCGCCGGAGGACGCATCTATATCGGCACCAACAACGAGAATCCGCGCGACGCGAAAATACACGGCGATAAAGGCGTGTTGATGTGCTTCAACGAGTCGGACGGCAAGTTCCTCTGGCAAGCGGTTCACGACAAGTTGCCCGCGGGTCGCGTCAACGATTGGCCCGAAGAAGGCATCTGCTCCAGCCCCATCGTCGAAGGCGACCGCCTCTATTACGTCAACAATCGCGCCGAGGTTATCTGCGCCGATGTCAACGGCATGGCCAACGGCAATCAGGGGGTGCAAGACGAAACGTACAAAGGCGAGAAAGACGCCGATGTGATCTGGCGGCTGGACATGATCGGCAAGCTGGGCGTGTTTCCGCACAACCTGGCCGTCTGCTCGCCTCTAATCGTCGGCGATACCTTGTTCATTGTCACCGCCAACGGCGTCGATGAAGGCCACATCAATATCCCCGCTCCCGCCGCGCCGAGTTTCTTGGCCCTCAGCAAGAAGGACGGTTCGGTGTTGTGGCAAAACAACGCGCCGAGCGAAGCGCTGGTGGCGGCACAGAAGGGCGGAGCGAAAGTCAAAATCCGCGACCTGGTCGATCAAGGAAAGCTGCTCATGCACGGCCAATGGTCCAACCCCGTCTATGCCGAGCCGAACGGCAAGCCCACCATCGTCTTCCCCGGCGGCGACGGCTGGATTCGCGGCTTCAACCCCACCAACGGCGATCTGTTGTGGAAATTCAACTGCAATCCCAAGGGAACCAAGTACGTCCTGGGACCAAAGGCCACGCGCAACGACTTCGTATCCACGCCGGTCGTATGGAACAACAAGCTGTACATCGGCGTCGGTCAAGATCCGGAACACAAAAAAGGCGTCGGCCACCTGTGGTGCATCGATCTCACCAAGGAACCGAAAAACAAGGACAAGGATCTTTCCCCGGTCAACAACAACTTCGATGCCACGGTCGGCGTCAACAAAGATTCCGGCCTGCTCTGGCACTACGGCGGCAAGGCTCCCGAAGAGTACAGCCGCAATTACCTCTTTGGCCGCACCATGAGTACCTGCGCGGTTCACGAGGGCCTGTGCTATGCCGCCGACTACGACGGCTACATCTACTGCCTGAACGCCGACACCGGCGAGAAATACTGGGAAGACAAACTCGGAGCCGATACTTGGAGTTCGCCCTATTGGGTGGACGGCAAAATCTACATCGGCACCGAAAACGGAACCATGCGCATCTACGAACACGGCAAGACGAAAAAGCTTGTCGAAAAGGTGGACATGAAGGCCGACGCCATCCGCGCCACGCCGATAGCGATTAACGGCGTGATCTACGCGATGACGGAGAACCCGTGCAAACTGTGGGCAATCGCCGCGAAGAAGTAACGAATCGAGAGTACGAATCACAAGCCCGGAGCGCCAGCGACGGGTCGCAAGCGCGCTCCGCTTCGCGTCGCGGCTAACCGAAATACGAGAGGATTGACGAGATGCGGTGGACTTCTATTGGTTTGGTATTGCTCGGCGCGGTTTGCTCGCAATCGGCCCCCGCGCCTGCGGTTAAGGGGCACACTTGGCCCATGTTCGGCGGAACCGTCCATCGCAACCTCGTTTCCGAAACGACCGGCTTGCCCGCTACCTGGAGTGTTGCCGAGGGTAAGACCAAGAATATCAAATGGTCGGCCAAGTTGGGCAACAAAGCGCTCGGCGGGCCGATCGTGGCCGGCGGACGCATCTTCGTCGGCACCAATCGCCCGCACGGTTCCGACGAGGATGAAGATAAAGGCGTGTTGATGTGTTTCCGCGAGTCCGATGGCAAGTTCCTCTGGCAAGCGGTTCACGAATCGAACAAGGATGGGACCGGCGCGCAGGGCTATGGCATCGTCTCCTCGCCCTGTGTGGACGGCGACCGCCTTTACTATGTGAATAACCGTTGGGAAGTCGTATGCGCCGATGTCGCCGGCGACGGCGAGAAAGCGAAGATTCTTTGGAAGCTCGACATGGTTAAGGATCTGAAGGTCTACCCGGGCGGTCTATCCGGAAGCCTCTCGATTTGCTCGCCGCTCGTCGTGGACGATCTCGTCTTCGTCGTCACCGCCAACGGTGCGGAGGGGAAAAACAAAGTGCCCGCTCCCGACGCGCCGAGCTTCGTCGCTCTCAACAAGACGACGGGCAAGCTGGTGTGGGAAGACCACTCGCCGGGCAAGAACATTATGGACGGTCAATGGGGCAATCCGGCGGCGGCGCGGGTGAACGGACAATGGCACGTCTACTTCCCCGGCGGCGACGGCTGGCTGTACGCCTTCGAGGCCAAGACCGGAAAACTGGTCTGGAAGTTCGACTGCAACCCGAAGACAGCCGACTTTCGACCCGGCGGACGCGGTACGCGCAACTACTTCGTTAATACTCCCGTCGTGTGGGAAAACAAGCTCTACATCCCCACTGGACGGCAACCCGACGACGGCAACGGCGAGGGCCATCTGTGGTGCATCGACATCACCAAAACGCCGAAGAACGACGACAAGGATCTCTCCCCTGTCGGCGACAATTTCGATCCGAAAGCGGCGGTTAACAAAGACTCCGGCCTCGTCTGGCACTTCGGTGGCTCGGTCGATCCGAAACCGGAAGGCGCGGGGCGCGAATACGTCTTCGGACGCACCGTCAGCACCGTCGCCATCCACGACGGCCTGCTCTACGCACCCGAATTGGCCGGCTACCTCAACTGTCTCGACGCGCGTACCGGCAAGAAGCATTGGGAACAAGATCTCAAGACGCCGACGTGGAGTTCGCCCCTCGTCGCCGACGGCAAAGTCTACATGGGAACCGAAGAAGGCAGCATGTTCGTCTTCGCACATGGAAAAGAGTTGAAGAAGCCAACTAAAATTGACATGGATCAAGCGCTGCTGAGTCCGCCCACGGCCATCAACGGCGTGTTGTATGTAAGCAATGGGAATTATTTATTCGCTATCGGGGCGAAATGAACACAACCGACCGACAAGCCCGGAGCGCCAGCGACGGGCTTCTTACGCCCCGTCGCTGGCGCTCCGGGCTTGTCGGTTGGGGTTTCATCATCATTGAGTTTCATCATCACCGAGGATTTCACCGTGTCCGCCAACGCCGATAAAGTCCGACAAGCCCGCGAACGACTCGATGCCCACGTCCGTGAAATCGTTCAGTGGCATTTCCACCCCGATACCGGCACGCCGTTCTGGCTCGAACGCGCCAAGACCTACAAGTTCGATCCGCTTAAGGATGTGAACACCTTCGACGATCTGAAATTGTTCGGCCTCTTCGAGGACGAATGGCTGCGCGGCGGTCCCGTGCGCCGCTGGGTTCCCAAGGCGTTGGCCAACAAGCCGACCTATGTATTCGAGACGGGCGGCACCACCGGCATCCCCAAGAGCCGCGTCGTGCAGGACGATTTCCGCATCGACTACGAAATGTTCAGCGACACGCTGCCGGAAAAGTATTTCCCCAAAGGATCGAATTGGCTCATGCTCGGCCCCTCCGGCCCGCGCCGTCTGCGCTTGGCCGTCGAGCATCTGTGCCAACATCGCGGCGGCATCTGCTTCTGCGTCGATCTCGATCCGCGCTGGGTCGTCAAGCTGATCAAAAAAGGTTGGATGGAACACCTGAAAGCGTATCAGGAACACGTCATCGACCAGGCGTTGACGGTGCTATCGGCCAAGCACGACATCAAGTGTATGTTCACGACGCCGAAGCTGCTCGACTCCTTGGCCGGTCGCTTGGAGCAAGACGGTTCGAGCATTGCGCAGCAAGGCATCACCGGCGTCTTCTGCGGCGGCACCGAAATGACCTCGCAATGGATTCGCTTCGCCATTGAGGAACTGCTCGGTCCCAACGTCTACATCGCGCCGACCTACGGCAACACGCTGATGGGTTTGGCGGCGGCGGAGATGCCGACGGCGGATCAGAATTACAAGATCGCCTACTACGCGCCGGAGCCGCGCGCCGTCGCCCAGGTCGTGGACTTTAAGGATTACAATAAAGTCGTGGACTACGGCCAAACGGGGCGCGTGATGTTGACGACGCTGACCAAGGAGTTTTTCGTCCCCCGCTTCGCCGAGCGCGACGAAGGCGAACGCGAAGCACCGAGCGCGAAATATCCCTGGGACGGCGTCAGCGGCGTCCGGCCCTTCCACGAATTCGCGGCGACAACCACGGTCGGCGTGTATTAATTCATTCCGTTACCAGCCCGAGGCACCAGCGAGGGCCGTCCGTAAGCCCTCGCTGCCGCTTCGGGCTAGTTTGCTAAGGAAATCCACCATGATGCACATTCCCGTACTGCGCTGGGGCGAACCGTACAAGAGCCTCGACGTGGATAAAGTCGTTCACTTCGCCACCGGCGAAGTGCTGGCCGAAGTGGGCCGCGCCAACGCCGGACTCGTCGAACGCGACATGCGCCACGCGCAGCGCGCCCGCGATGTCCTGCGCGAAATCCCCATCGCCGATCTGCTGCAAATGATTAAGAAAGCCGCCGACCTCTATACCGAAGCGGAACTGCCGCTCGGCAACGGCACGCAAACGCCCGATCAGTTTGCCCTCATGCAATCGGCGACGACCGGCCTGCCCGAACATATGTGTCGATTCAACATGACGAAAAATCATTTCGTCTTGAATCAGATGGACAAGATTCTCGAATCGCTGACGCGCGGCCTCGATCTCAACGTGTTGTCGCACGGCTACGGCATGGAACGCGGTGTGCCCATCAGCTATCAGGCGCAATCGCCGGTTCTCGGCCTGGTGCTACCCAGCAATTCGCCTGGGGTTCATACTCTGTGGCTGCCGATTATTCCCATGCAGATGGGATTGGTGCTGAAGCCGGGGCCGCAGGAACCGTGGACACCCTACCGCATGGCGCAGGCGTTCGTGCAGGCAGGCATACCCAAGCAGGCCATCGCCATCTATCCCGGACTCGGCGACGTGGGGGCGGCGGTGCTGGCACATTGCCCGCGCAGCCTCATCTTCGGCGGCACGGCCACCGTCGAACAGTACAAAGGCAATCCGCGCGTGCAGGCGCATGGACCGGGCTTCAGCAAAATCTTGCTCGGCGACGATGTGGTCGATAATTGGCCGAAGTATCTCGATCTCATGGTCGATAGTGTGTTAATCAACAGCGGTCGCGGCTGCATCAACTGCTCCGGCATCTGGGCATCGCGCCATACCAAAGAGATCGCCGAGGCGTTGGCCGAACGCATGGGACCGATTCAACCCCTGCCGCCCGAAGATCCCAAGGCGGCCTTGGCCGCCTTCACCGTGCCCAAGCAGGCCGATGCCGTTTCCGCCGCCATCGACCAAGATCTCAAGGAAGACGGCGCGCACGACATGACCGCCCGATACGGTTCGCGCCTGGTGAAGAAGGAACATTGCGACTATCTCCGGCCGACCGTCATCCTCTGCGATTCGCCCAAACCCGCCATCGCCAAGAAGGAATATATGTTCCCGTTCACCACCGTGGTGAAGTGTCCGCAGGATGAAATGCTGCGCGAGATCGGCCCGACCCTGGTATGCACGGCTATCACCGAGGACAAGAAGTTCCAGCGCGCGCTGATCGATGCCACCCACATCGACCGCCTGAACATCGGCCCGATGCCGACGATCAAACTGAATTGGCTGCAACCGCACGAGGGCAACATCGTCGACTTCCTCTTCCGCGCCCGCGCGTTTCAGTTTGAAGGGCCATTGCCTCAGTAGGGGGATGGTCTGGTATAATAAAGGTCTACCTGCCCGACGCATCCACATGCGCGGCGAACCGGCAGCGTAAGCTGCCGGGTTTGGAACATCTACCTGCCCGACGCATCCATGTGCGCGGCGAACCGGCAGCGTAAGCTGCCGGGTTTGGAACATGACACCCGGCAGCTTACGCTGCCGGTTCGCCGCCCCCCGAACTGCTGGAACCATTTATGATGATGGCAACCGCGCTTCCGAACCTCGATTCTCGCCTTCGTTCCAGCAATCTCCCGCCGCCGTCGCCGTTGTTCGACTACCACCCGCTGACGCGCGTGGTCTTCGGACCCGGCACGCTGATGCGGCTGGGCGAGTTGGCGCGCGAGTTGGGCGCGAAGCGCCCGTTGCTCGTCACCGATCCCGGATTGGAAGCGGCCGGCCATCCCCAGCGCGCCCTGGCTTCCCTTCAAGAAGTCGATTTGGAACCGATTGTCTTCGATGGCGTCGAAGAGAATCCGACGAGCCGCGTCGTCGAATTCGGCGTGGACATCGCCCGAAGGCAGCACATCGACTTCATCATCGCGGTCGGCGGCGGCAGTTCGATGGACGCGGCCAAGGGCATCAACTTCTTGCTCACCAACGGCGGGAAGATGTCCGATTACATGGGGTTCGGCAAAGCCAAGAAGCCCATGCTGCCCTCCATCGGTGTGCCGACGACCGCCGGCACCGGCAGCGAGGCCCAGTCGTTCGCCCTGATTGCCGACGAGAAATCGCATCTGAAAATGGCGTGTGGCGACCGTAAGGCCGCCTTCCGCGCCGCCATCCTCGATCCCGAAGTGACCGTCTCCCAGCCGCGCTCCGTCACGGCCGTCACCGGCATCGACGCCCTGTCGCACGCCGTGGAATCCTACGTCTCGTCGCGCCGCAATCCGCTGTCCCAGGCATTCGCGCGCCAGGCATGGCGCTCCCTCGAGCAAAACTTCGACCGCGTGCTGCGCGATCCGAGCGATCTCGAAGCGCGCGGCGCGATGCAGATGGGAGCGAACTTCGCCGGCGTGGCCATCGAGAACTCGATGCTCGGCGCGTGCCACGCCTGCGCCAATCCGCTGACCGCCCACTACGGCCTAACGCACGGCATCGCCATCGGCATCATGTTGCCGCACGTCATCCGCTTCAACGGCGCGGATGTCGGCTCGCTGTACGGCGACCTGGCGCATGAAGTGGGCCTCATCAACGGCGACCCCCGCGCGGCGGGCGATGCCCTGGCCTTGCGAATCGGCGGCTTCGTCAAAGCCTCGGGGCTACCGAGTCGCTTGTCGGAGTGCGGTATCAGCCGCGGCATCCTTCCCGTTCTCGCCGAGGAGGCCGCCCAACAGTGGACCGGCCGCTACAATCCCCGTCCCGTCGGCGAATCCGAACTGCTTCGCCTCTACGAATCGGCATATTGACGAGGCGACCCAGCCCTGTCCAGTCGGCCGAGACGGCGAACGAACCGCGAGGGAATCGGTCATGGCTGCCTATTGTCTCTCCGATATTGCTCACGGTCGCAGCGGCGACAAGGGCAATCACGCCAACATTGCCGTCCTCGCCTATACCCCCTCCGGATTCGCCTGGCTGCGCGAAAACCTGAGTGCCGACGTTGTGCGGGACTATTTCCAGACGCTGCATCCCTCGCGCGTCGTTCGCTTCGAGGCGGCCAATCTGCTCGCCCTCAACTTCGTGCTTTACGATGTATTGGCCGGGGGAGCGAGCCGTTCGCTGCGCATCGATACGCAAGGGAAGACGTTGGCCCTGGCGCTCTTGCGCATGCCTCTGCCGAATCTGGACGATGCCTCCACGATGCTGCGTCCCAAGGTGAGGTTCTCCCATGAGTGATACTCTCGTCCGCTACGAATCTCGTTCTCCCGCCGTGCTGATTACCCTCACTCGGCCGGATCGACGCAACGCGCTCAGCCGCGATCTGATTGCCGCGCTGACCGAGGCGTTCGCCAAGGCGCGCGACGACGCCTCGGCGCGGAGCGTTATCCTCACGGGCAGCGGCAACGCCTTCTGCGCCGGCATGGATCTGGCCGAACTGCAAGCATCGGTGGCAGTGGACGAGGGGACCGAGCCGCCGGTCTGGGACGACGCGCTGAAGTTGGCAGCGTTATACGATCTGATTTATACTCTTCCCAAGCCGACGATCGCCGCGGTCAACGGTTCGGCGGTGGCCGGTGGCGCGGGCCTCGTCTCGGTCTGCGATTTGGCCATCGCCGTGCCGGAGGCGCGGTTTGGCTATCCCGAAGTGCGCCGCGGTCTGGTGGCGGCGATGGTCCTGCCGCACTTGCTGCGCCACGTCGGCGAGCGTGCCGCGCGCCATCTGCTTTTGACCGGCGAATCGCTCCCCGCAATCGCCGCCGTCGAGATTGGTTTCATCAATGAGGTTGTCTCTTCGGAGCAGTTGATGCCGCGCGCCCAGGCGTTGTCGCACGCGCTGGCGGAGGGAGGTCCGAATGCGTTGGCGCGGACCAAGGAATTGCTCCATCTCTTTTCGCGGCAAGCGCTCGGACTGGAAGAAGCTGCCAAGGCCAGCGCCGCCCCGCGTCTGAGCGAAGAATGCCGCCAAGGTTTGGATGCGTTCTTCAACAAGCGCCCCGCGCCGTGGGCACCGGGCTATTGACAGTTCTTGTTCGTCTGCGTCGCCGAATCCGGTCGATGAGGACGATTCCGACCTGAACCCACGAGAAGTGCAAACTACCCGGCCAGGATTCGAACCTGGACAAAGAGAGCCAAAATCTCTTGTGCTACCGTTACACTACCGGGTAAGAATGGTGCAAAGGGTTGATTCCCTTCGGCTTGCAAGTGGGACGAGCGGATAGACCCGCTCGACTCCGACTACTTCCTCTCGGTCATTGTAGCGACTTCTCGCTGCCGTGGATACGGGAAAAGCGTCGGGCTTTGAAAAGGTCGTAAGATCGGGTTGCCGGGGGAGGAGTGCGTTATGGATGACCGAGCCAAGCGCGTCGACTTTCAGGAATCGAGTGCGATGTCGAGACTGGCGCGGTCTTGGGTCTACGGCGGATTTCTTTCCGGCATCTTGATGCTCGTCCTGCTGCCCGAAATCGCTCGAAATTGGTCTTCTGCTCTGCTTGCGGTGTTCTTGCAGTTGCCGATCTACATGCTGCACCAGTACGAGGAACACGACAACGACCGCTTTCGACGGTTCGTGAACCGGACGATAGGCGGCGGTCGGGAAGTCCTCTCGCCTCAAGCGGTGTTCGTCATCAATGTCCCAGGGGTGTGGGGAGTCATCGCCGCCTCGTTCCTCCTGGCCTCCAACGTCGCGCTCGGCTACGGCCTCATTGCCGTGTATCTTACTCTGGTCAACGCGGTGGTACATCTCGTGGCTGCCGAGGCGACTCGCTCGTACAATCCTGGCCTGGGGACGGCTGCGTTTTTGTTCTTGCCTACCGGGCTTTTCGGAGTCCGCGCATTGCAGCGGACAGGCGAGGTCGGCTGGAAGGACCACCTGTTCGGACTTCTTATCGCCGTCGGAATCCATGTGGCAATCGTTGTCTATGTGCAGATGAGGAAGCGAAGGGCCAACCAAAGGGAAGCCGAAGCTGCCTGAGCAATGTGTCCATCCGGCGGATCGGGTTGTTGGCGCGAGGCGTCGTTCTTCGCAAAACCTATATTTTCATCGAGTTGCGCATATCTCTTAAACTCCGCGTGGCGTTTGGTTCTTGAAACTCTGTAGAACCGGGCTTAAACTGAAACTGTCTGGACAGAACAAGACCGAAGAGGACTTGTCTTGACACGCAGGGACATTTTTTGGCACAGAGTTCGCACCTGGAAGACGATGGGAAGACATGAGGGCTTCGTCAGCCATCAGCACTCGGAGGGAAGAACCCATGAACATCCTACGCCTGCCACTAAACAGGGTCTTTACTGTCACTACAACCGATTCGAGTGCGGCATCTCAGCCGTTTGGATGCGATCCTAACTTCCAGGCAGTTGGCCGTCCGTGGCGCTACGAGTTTCCACACCAACCCTCGACATCCATCCCGGAAATGCAGCCCCGCTTCACGGTACCGATGCCGAAGCCAGTTGTGCAGCCGGTGATTATCCTCAAGCCGGTGGTTGTTCCACTGCCGCAGTCCGGAACCACTCAATTGCCAGCGTCTCCTCCCGTTGTTGATCCATCTGACCCAACATAGAAATCAGCGTAAATCGCTTCTTTACTTTTTGAATGCTCGATGAGGTTCCGCTCTCCACAATGGAGAACGAAACCTCATTCGTTTGATGGACGACCTGGATCGCCGGCGGTTGGTTCGGGGGTGGAGCTACCCACGGCTGGAGCATCCCGGCAAGTTCGACGAAAGGTTGAAACCGTTCTCGGTTGCCGAACTCTTTCTCATATTCAACGTAAAGCTGCCACATGACTTCTTCGACTTCCGGCGGCACGTTTGTAGCCACCTTCAGCCGCAGTTCCTTCTCGGCCTCGGTTCGGTTGATCGGATGGCCGTGGAAGAAGAGCTTCGACGCCAGATTCTCCACGATGTCCTCGATGTCGCGATCCGACACGCTATCCATGTGAGTATTCAGCAGTTTCCGAGCGATCATTCGGGACTGCGAGAGGAAGCGTTCGACGTTCCCCAACGCCAAAGGATGAACCTTTTCGGCGAGGACCGCCAGCATTTGAACGAGTTCGTCCTCGTGAGTGATGCCCACCGTTTGTTTGACGAAGTTAACGTAAGCCTTCACGTCCTCGACGCTGATGCCCACCAGGTTCCCGGAGTCCGGGGGCAGCTGGGGATTGAATTGATTCGTTACCGTCGGGTCGATTGGTCCGAGAACGCCGAACGGGTGCATAACGATCTCGTTCGCGCCCAACGCCAGGATCGTTGCTGCACTGTAAGCGTGGTAGGGAACCAAGACTGCAAACGATTTGGCGAAGTGTCGAAAGATCGGAACGAGCCGCCAAGGCAAAACACTGTCGCCACCATTGCTGCACAAGAAGAGGTCGAGCTTCTCAACCGGCCTCTCAGGAAGTGCCAGCAATTGGTCGAGCAATTCCCGAATGGCATCATCGGCCATCTGCCCCGGCACACCGGGCCTGAGACTCGTCAAGTAACAAATAACCTTGGAGCCGCGAAGCTCCTCGATCTTTCGGATCAACGGCAAACGATCGGCAAACGCCATGGGATTCTCCCTTTTGTCTCATCGCCACCGCCCCTTGTCTTGGTCGAGACTGCGCCGAACGGATCGCGGTCGCGTTTACTCGATGGGACAGGGTTTCGCGTTCCAGATGTCCGCGGCGTATTCTTGGATACTGCGGTCGCTGGAGAACTTGCCCGAATAGGCTATATTGAGGATGGCTTTTTTGCACCAGGCGGCGCGGTCGCCGAAGAGAGTGCCGACCCGCTCTTGCGTTTGGGCGTACGCGGTCAGGTCGGCCAGGTGCATGTAATAATCGCCTTTGGTTAAAAGAGTATCCTTAATGGGGGCGAAGATGCCGCGCTCGTTCCGGCTGAAGCCATCGTCGAAGAGGAGATCGAGCGCTTCGCGCGTCTCCGCCTCGTGTTCGTAATGCCAAGTCGGATTGTACCAGACGCGATTGTTGAGAACTTGTTCGGCAGTGAGGCCGAAGAGAAAGAAATTGTCTTCGCCGGCCTCTTGGGCCATTTCGATGGTAGCGCCGTCGCGGGTGCCGACGGTGAGCGCGCCGTTCATCATGAATTTCATGTTGCTGGTTCCGCTGGCTTCGTAGCCGGCCGTCGAAATCTGTTCGGACACGTCGCTGGCGGGAATGAGGCGTTCGGCCAGGGTGACGTTATAATCCGGCAAGAACAACACTTTGAGCCGACCCTTCATCGTGGGATCGGCGTCGAGGACGGCGGCGACGTTGTTGATGAGCTTGATAATCAGTTTGGCCAGCCGATAGGCCGGGGCCGCCTTCCCGGCGAAAAAGAACGTGCGCGGCGGGATCGTATATTTGGGATCGCGGCGGAGACGATTGTAAAGCACGATAATGTGCAACACATTCAATAACTGTCTTTTATATTCGTGGATGCGTTTGACCTGACTGTCGAAGAGCGTGTCGGGATCGACTTTATGCCCGGTTTTGGCTCGAATCCAATCGGAAAAGCGCGCCTTCCGGGCGCGGCTGGCCTTGTCGAAACCGTTCTGAAACGCGCGATCGTCGGCCAAGGGCGCGAGGCGGCGCAATTGACCGAGATCGGTGATCCAGCCGTCGCCGATGGCATCGGTGATGTGTTGCGACAATTCGGGATTGCACGACAACAACCAGCGCCGCGGCGTCACGCCATTGGTTTTATTGTTGAACCGTTCGGGATACATCTCGGCGAAGTCTTTTACGGTGCGCGTGCGCAGCAGTTCCGAATGAATGGCGGCGACGCCGTTGGTGCTGTGCGTGCCGGCGATGGCCAGGCGCGCCATGCACACTTGTTTCGATTCGCCGTCGCCGTCGAACAGGCTCATGCGCTGGGCGCGGGCTTCGTCGCCGGGAAACTTGGCGCGCACTTCGTCGAGGAAGCGGCGATTGATCTCATATAAGATTTCCAAATGGCGCGGCAAAATCGTCTCGAAGAAGCCGACGGGCCATTTCTCCAACGCCTCGGGCAACAGGGTGTGATTGGTATAAGCCAAGGTGCGGCGGGTGAGATCCCAGGCGTCGTCCCAGCCGAGCTTGTGAACGTCGATGAGCAGTCGCATCAATTCGGTGACGGCCAAGGCGGGGTGGGTGTCGTTGAGTTGAATGGCGACCTTGTCGGGCAGCGCGTGCCAATCGTTGCCGCGCCGCCGGAAGCGCAGCAGAATATCGGTCAACGAACAGGCGACGAGAAAGTATTCTTGCGCGAAGCGGAGCGCGCGTCCGGCGCGGGTGCTGTCGTCGGGATACAGAACGTTGGTGAGCGTTTCCGAGGCCAGTTTATCCAACACTGCCTCGACGAAGTCGCCTCGGCTAAACTCGCCGAAGTCGAAGACATCGCGCGTCGATGCCTCCCACAAGCGGAGGGTGTTGATGGTCCGCCCGCCGAAGCCGACCACCGGCCGATCGACGGGGACGCCGACGACGATGTACGGATGATTGCGAATCGGTTGCAGGCTCATTCCGGCCAGGGCGAAGGAGCAGCCGAGCGTGACTTCGACGCTTTCGGCGGGGCGCGCGACGGCCCACGGGTCGGGATTGCGCAGCCAGTTGTCGGGATGTTCGACCTGATAGCCGTTGACGATCTCTTGGCGAAACATGCCGTACTGATAGCGCAGCCCGTAGCCGATCGCCGGGTATTGCAGGGTGGCCAGCGAATCGAGGAAGCACGCGGCCAATCGACCCAGGCCGCCGTTGCCCAGCCCGGCGTCCGGCTCCTCCTGTTCCGCAAGCTCGCGCCAATCGAGATCCTTGACGCGCATGCGCTCCTCGACCAGCGACTCGATGCGAAGGTTGGTGATGTTGTTGGCCAACGAACGGCCAATGAGAAACTCCATCGACAGATAATAGACTTGCTTGGGATTGGCGCGATCGTGTGTCTGTTGCGTCTTCAACCAGCGGTGAGTCAACAGATCGCGCACCGCGCGGGCCAACGATTCGAACTTTTGGCGCGGCGTGGCCGACTCCGGTGCCACGACTTGATCGAACACGAGATGCCGATCGTACCAGGCTCTCTCGTTGCCGGCGAAGTGAACGGGGCCGCAGCCGTACTGTTTGAAAAGTTGATGCGGAATGGCGGTGCTTGCCATGTCGTCCTCTCGTTCGGGATAGAGCGATTACTTTTCGACGTGGCGATCGTCGTTCCAAAGGCGGAGAGCGGGTTCGTCGCGATTGTGTTCGTAGCCCAATACGCTCAACGAGGCCGTGGTCAACAACAGGAGCCGTCCTTCTTGCGCCGCCAAGCCCAGCCAGCGCGCGGCCAACACGCGCAAGAAATGTCCGTGCGAAAAGAGGAGACTCGGGCCGTCGATGCCGCGCAGGCGCGCCAGCACGCGGTCGGCGCGCGCGCCGATCTCTTGCAGCGATTCGCCGCCCGGACAGCCATCGCGGAACAGGAACCAATCGGGACGCGCTCGGCGGATGTCCGCCGTGCGTTCGCCTTCGTAGTCGCCGTAATTCCATTCGACGAGATCGGCGTCGATTTCGAGGTTCGCCGCGAACCCGGACAACTCGCAGGTGCGTAAAGCGCGCTGGAGAGGACTACTGAAAACCCGGACGAATTGCGTGCCGCGCAGACGGTCGCCGAGGTTGCGCGCGTTGCGTTCTCCGTGGGGTGTCAGCGGAATATCGGTTCTGCCGGTGTGTTGGCCGGAGAGAGACCACGCCGTTTCGCCGTGGCGGGCGAGATAAATGCTCGGCAAACGCTCGTTGCTCATGGGGAGATCCTCATGGGGGCCGACACGGATGAATCTACGGACAAGCCATTCCGTCGGCATCCTGGTAAGGAGCTGGTTCGTAATAGAAAGATACCCGGCAGCTAACGCTGCCGGTTCGCCGATTGTCTCCTCGTTCCCACGATCGGTGTGGGAACGAGGAGGAAGATACCCGGCAGCTAACGCTGCCGGTTCGCCGTCCTGCGTGGGAACGAGAGACTTGAGGATCCCGCTTCTCGCGTGGTGGCCGGTTCAGCGAAGGGCGATGACGTGATTGCTGAGCCGTTCGTAGCCGCCTTCGCCGATGAGATAGTTGTGTTCGATGCGCAGTCCGCCGACGTTGGGAACGTACAAACCCGGTTCCAGCGTCACCACGTCGCCGGCCAAGAGCGTCTCATCGGCCGCGCGGACGAAATAGGGCGCTTCGGGATGAGTCAGCCCCAGACCGTGGCCGGCGTGGTGGGGGAAATAGTCCGCCATGCCGGCGCGCTCGAACGCATCGCGCACCGCGCCGTACACGGTGCGGCACGACCGACCCGCCGCCAGTTCCTTCTCCCCCGCCGCCATCGCTTGCATACAGAGATCGTAGAGCCGTTGTTGCTCGGCGTTCGGTTCGCGCCCCACGACGAGGGTATTGGTGAAGTCGCCGCGATAGCCGTCGATGACGACCGAGAAATCGAGGATGAGCATGTCGCCGGGTTCGAGAATGCGTCGCGTGGGCGGGCCGCCGCGCCGCTGAGGTCCGGGCGAGACGGCGAAATCACCGTAGACGACGACGGCGCGTCCGGCCGCATCGATGCACGCGCTATTGATGCCGCAATACACGTCCAACTCGCTCATGCCCGGTCGGACGTTCTCCCGCGCCCAGGCGTGGCCCGCCTCGCCGGCGCGCATGCAAAGACGGAGTAAAGCGATCTCATCGGAGTCTTTTTGTCGGCGCATCTCGGCAATGGCCCGGACGACGACGGCGGCATAGGGATCGCCGGGCCGATCGTGGATGCGCAGCCCGGTCAGCGAGGGGTTGACGGTCTGCAACAGGGCTATCTGGCGCGGTCCCTTGCCGGGCGATTGACCGTCGTACCAAGGGACGACGGTGCGTTCTTCGACGTGGGCCTCGTCGACCGAGTGCGGCAAGCGGTCGTCGTGAATGAGTTTGGCATGGCCGTCTCGCCGCAGCAGCAGATAGCCGCCGAACCCCGCGCCGAGGCTGAACGGATCGACGTGGAAATTGGCCAGATACATCAGGTGAATGGGATCGCCGAGGCGAAGATGATCGCTATCGGGAGGCGGATCGAGTTGGTTCCACAGTCGTTGGCGGCGTAGTTTACAGGCTTCGGCGGTCAACATGATGCGCTCCGTGGTAAACGAGAAATCCGAAAGAAGCCGGTCGCGTCTCCCGTTGGCAGTGTAGGCCAAGCGAGGAAGCGTACCAAGTGCTTCTTTCGGATTTCCGTTGAGAGCGCCGCGCGATTACTGGGGAGGTCCGCCGCGTCCACCGCGACCGCCTCCGCCGGGTCCACCGCGTCCGCCACCGCCGGGTCCGCCGCGACCGCCACCCAATCCCATCTCTTTTTGCATATCGCGCATCATGCCGAACTTGAGACCCATTTGCTCCATTGTTTCGGGAGGCATGGTGTCGCCGCGCTCAAAGTTGCTGCTTCCCCCTCGACCGCCGCCTCTCACGAAGCCGCCTGGAGGTCCACCGGGGCCGCGACCGCCTGGACCACCCGCCCCAGGTCCACCGGGGCCACGACCACCGCCTGGACCACCGGGACCACCGCCGTTGGCCGCCATCTTCGCTCGCCATTCGGCTCTCTGCTTTTCGCGGTCGAGAATCTCTTTCTTCAGCTGTTCTTTTTGCTCCGCCGGCGACAGTTTGAAAAACGAATCGAGTTCGTCGTGCATCTTGACGCGCCGTTCGGCGGGGGAGAGGAGGTTGTAGCGCTGTCGGGGCGTGAGGGCATCGACGATCGCATCGGACTTTTCGCGCTTTTGCTCCCAGGTGAGACTGTTATCTCGGAAGATCTCGTCCCTTGCCTTCTTCGCTTCGTCCACGGGGTCGGGAAGGAATACGCAATAGGACACTCCGGTCAGCGCCAGCAGCCAGGTTGCGCCCAGGGCGACGCGGACGAGACGGCGCTGCGTCATGGGGATGGGATCGCCCTTACTCGCCGTCGAGAGTTTCTTCGGCGGCGCGCCGACGGCCGGTCGAGCGGCGGCGGGTTTGGGCGGAGTCGCTTGCGTCTGACCCGCGCGATACAACTGCCGTTCCATGATGCGGGATTCGTCGCGCGACGGTTCCGAGGATAAATCCATGTCGAACGCTCCTGAAAACGCGGGGGAAAGTCCAAGCTATTGCACGTGGCCGTCGGCATAGACGGTGTTTTTCGACACTCCCGTGCCGGGGATGCCGTGGATGGGGTCGAAGTCGTAAGCCATTTTCGTTTTGTGCGAACCCTTCGTCGAATTGACGATTTGCACGACCGACTTATTCTTCAGCGAACGATGGTTGTAGTAGTAGCTGAGTCCCTGACTGGTGAGCATCAAGGGCGGCTGCCCGTATACCACCGAGGAATAGGAACCGCCCATCGGCTGATAGCGGAACAGATCCATGGGGCAGATGTACACTTTGCGATTGTTCTCGGCGAAAGCCCCCAGCACGACGTTCAGAGGTTGATACGTCGAGACGGAAGGGGTGGAGGCGGCGGCGGGATATTGGCCGTAGGTATCGGCGTAATTGATGATGGCGAGGCCGATGTTGTGCAGGTTGCTGCCACACTGAATCTTGGCCGCTCGCGTGCGTACGGCTTGCACGGCGGGCAACAGCAAGCCGATGAGAATGGCAATAATGGCGATCACCACCAATAGCTCGATCAGAGTGAACGCGGAACGTCGGGTAGGATGGGGACGGGTCATGGCAACACCTATTAGGTCCGTGAGTCGAGTTTGTCTCGCTCGCCCGATCGTTTGGGGTAAACAGAGCGAGTGCGGTGAGTCAATATCCGGCGAGGCAAGTGCGGAGTTTTGTACGCACTCTTACGGAATGGTAACGTCCAGCCGATGAGAGGACAATGAGACGCGAACATTTTTTTCGTTCGGTTCCGACGCGGTGCGTGGGAACGAGTGAGGAGGCGCACAGCTCCTTTGACCCTTGCCCCAGTGCTTGCTAGAATCAATTCGTTCCACGAACGGTTCGCTTGCGGCGCGGGAGGGAGCAAATGGCGACGGTAGCGTCGATTTCCTACTTCAAACGCTACAAAATGGAAGCGGCGTTGGGCGAGCAACCGTGTCCGCGACTCCCCGAGGGGTTCGCCTTCGCCGCCTGGAGCCACGGCCTGATGGAAGCCCATGCCGACGTGCTGTTCGCATCCTTCCATCGAGAAATCGACGCCCAGGTCTTTCCCAGCCTCGGCGATCGGCAGGGGTCGTTGTGTTTGATGATCGAGATGACGCGCAAGCGAGGGTTTCTGGCCGAGGCGACTTGGCTGCTGTTGGGGCCAGGAGGTCCGTGCGGCACGGTGCAAGGGATGCGCGAGCGCGATGGCTTCGGCTCGATTCAGAATATCGGCATCGCGCCGGAATGGCGCGGGCGCGGGCTTGGCGAAGCGTTGCTGCGACAAGCGTTTCGTGGCTTTCAGCGCGAGGGGTTGACCCGCGCGCGGCTGGAAGTGACGGCGCAAAACGACCCGGCCATCCGTCTCTATCGTCGTCTCGGCTTCCGCCGCGCCAAGACGCTATACAAGGCCGTGCCCGAGTGGAGCGGATTTTAACGCCCACCCACAAGCCCGGAGCGCCAGCGACGGGCGAGCTACCTGCCCCCGTCGCTGGCGCTTCGGGCTACCTGTTGTCACCCGTTGCTTGCGCTGCGGGTTCTTTACTGTTGAGGTACTCGTGCAGCCCGAAGTTTATCGGCATACTTTCGCCAACGGGATGACTCTGCTGGCCGAACGCATGGAGCATGTGCGTTCGGCGGCGCTCAATTTTCTGGTACCGGCCGGCTGTATCCACGATCCGTCCGACCGACTCGGCCTCGGCGCGGTGCTTGCCGACCTCATCACGCGCGGAGCGGGAAAGCGCGATAGCCGTGAATTGACTCTCGCCCTCGATAATCTCGGACTCGACCGCAGCGAGAGCGTCGGGCTGATGCACACGCGCTTCTGGGGCGCTACCGTGGCCCGCAATCTGCCCGCCGCCCTCGATCTCTATGCCGACATCCTCCGCCGTCCCCATCTGCCCGACGACGAGATTGACGCCGTTAAAGCATTGGCGCTGCAAGACCTGGCCGGCCTCGAAGACGAGCCGCGCTCCAAGGTTCTCGTCGAGCTGCGCAAACACTCCTATCCGACGCCGTTGAGCAACGATCATCGCGGAACCGTCGAGGGCATCGAACGCTTGACCGCCGACGGTATTCGCCAACAGTATCGCCGACTGTACCAGCCCGCCGGTCTGATCCTCTCCGTGGCCGGCAATATCGAATGGCAGCCGTTGCTCGACCGCGTCGGCCAACTGTTTGGCGACTGGACCGGTACCGCCGACACCACCTACACCCTCGGCCCGAATCCGACTAATCGCGCCCATCTCACCAAAGATCTGGAACAAACGCAGATCGGCGTCGTCTACGACAGCGTGCCCATCGGCCACGCCGATTACTATGACGCTCTCGGCGCGGTCAATGTGCTGTCCGGCAACATGAGTTCGCGCCTGTTCACCGAAGTGCGCGAAAAAGAGGGTCTGTGCTATTCGGTATGGGCGACGTATCAGACCTTAAAAGACCGCGCTCGCGTCGTTTGCTACGCCGGCTCGCGCAACGAACGGGCGCAGCGAACGCTCGACGTGCTGCTGCGCGAGTTGCGCCGTCTGCCGGACGGCGTCGAACCCGACGAAGTACAGCGCGTGCAAGCCGGCTTGAAATCGTCGCTGATTATGCAGCAAGAATCGACGGCGGGGCGCGCCTTGTCGCTGGCTTCGGACTGGTACCATTTGGGCCGGGTTCGGAGCTTCGACGAGATTCGCGCCGCCATTGACGGTCTAACGCCGCAAAGCATCGGCGAACATATGCGCCGCTGTCCGCCGCGCGATTTCACCATCGTCACCCTGGGACCGAAACCGTTGGTCGGTTAGCCGCGACGCGCAGCGGAGCGCAGGCCGACACGCTCCGCTTGCGCGTCGCGGCTAACCGTCGTCTTGGAGATCGAATTATGCCGTTTCATCGTCACACATTATCGAACGGTTTGCAAATCATCGGCGAGAGCAGTCCCTCGGCGCGGTCGGCGGCTTTGGGCTTTTTCGTTCGCACCGGATCGCGCGACGAAACCGTCGAAGAGTGCGGTGTCACGCACTTTCTCGAACACATGGTTTTCAAAGGCACGCCGCGCCGCACCGCGTTCGATGTCAACCGCGATTTCGACGCCATCGGCGCGGATTACAACGCCTTCACCAGTGAGGAGACGACCGTTTTCCACGCCGCCGTCTTGCCCGAATATCTGCCGCAAGCGGTGGATCTCCTCGCCGACATCATGCGGCCGAGTCTGCGCCAAGAAGATTTCGAGATGGAGAAACAGGTCATCATCGAAGAGATCGGCATGTACGAGGATCAGCCGATGTGGTCGGCCTACGACCGCGCCAAACGCCTGTATTTCGCCGATCACAACCTGGGCAACAGCATTCTCGGCACGCCTCAAAGCATCACCGACCTGACGCGCGACCAGATGCACGCCTATTTCCAACGCCGCTACGTTGCTCCGAATCTGCTCGTTGCCGTCGCGGGGAACATCGACTGGCCCGCCTTCGTGGCGCTGGTTGAGAAACAATGCGGACAATGGGAGAGCGGTCCCATCGGCCGCGACGGACTGGTCGAGACCAATGGATCGTGCCGCTTCGAACTGTTGACCAAGGAGAAAGTGGCGCAGGAACACGTCATTTTGATCTCGTCGGGTCCGCCGGCCGATTCGCCGCTCCGCCATGCCGCCGACCTCTTGGGCATGGCCGTCGGCGACGATTCGGGCAGTCGGCTCTATTGGGCGCTGGTCGATCCCGGCCTGGCCGACTCCGCCGATTGCAGCTTCCACGAATACGAAGGAACCGGGGCGTTCTACACTTCCTTCAGCTGCCAGCCGGAACAGAGCGAGGAGGATCTCGAACTGGTTCTCGACGTGCTACGAGACGTGCAAGACAACGGCATCAGCGAAGAGGAGTTGAACCAGGCGCGGAACAAAGTGCTATCGCGCGTGGTGCGCGGCAGCGAACGGCCCAAGGGACGCATGATGGCCTTGGGCATGAATTGGATTTATCAGCACGGCTACCGTTCGGTGGACGACGATCTGCGCGCCTACGAGACGGTAACGCTGGAGACCATCGACGAAGTTCTCGAACGCTATCCTCTCGATCGTGCAACGACGTTCGCTCTGGGACCGCTGGCGAAGTTGTCGCTTCCCGGCTCGAATGGGGCAAAATAAAGGATGAGCGGCGCGCAGGCGACACGGCTGGGACGGATGTTTCGCGGCAGTCTCGCCCTTCCGCGCCGCCTCGTCCGTCGGCCCGCGCGCGCCTTGGCCATCGTTGGCTTACTGGCGGTCATCGGTTTAGGTTGCGGCATCGCCGGGGCCTATTTGTGGGCGGACTATCATGTGCGCGCCGCCCGCGCCGAGTTAGACCGCTATCACACCTCGAAAGCCATCGAACATCTGAAGGCTAGTTTAAGAGTCTGGCCCCACGATGCCGAAACCCTCATCCTGGCCGCACGCGCTTCGCGCCGCGCGGGGGCCTTCGACGAGGCCGCGCGCTGCCTGGAGCGCTGTCCTCCGTCGCACGGCAAGATGGAAGCGGATCTCGTCTTGGAGCGCGCTCTCCTGCGCATGGAGCGAGGGGAACTCGACGGCGCGAACCGAGTCCGCGACGATGCGTTGAAGCGAGGAGACCCAGCCCTATCTCTCGTTCTCGAAGCGTGGGCGAAAGGCTGCCTGCGCATGTATCGACCCCTCGAAGCCGAGGAAGCGGTGAAGCTATGGCTCGAACGTCAACCCGACAATCCGCAAGCGCTCGATATTCGGGGACAGATCCGCGAACGGCAACAGATGCCGGACGACGCGATCGAATGCTATCGCCTCGCGCTGGCGGCGGATGCCGAGTTGGACGAGGTACGCCGGCATCTGTGCGCCGCCCTGATGCAGGAGAATGAATTCGACGAAGCGCGGCCGCATCTGGAATTCCTGAATCGCCGCACCGCGGGCGACGCGGTGGTTAAGGTTCATCTGGCGCGCGTCCATGCCCGGATGGGGCAAACGAAAGAAGCCGAGTCTCTGCTCGAAGAAGCTCTGGCGCTGCGGCCCGAATTCGCTCCCGCCCTGGCCGAGCGCGGCAAGCTCGCTCTGCAAGACGGTCGAACCGACGAAGCGGAACAATGGCTGCGCCGGGCGGTCGTCCTGGAACCCGGAGATCTTCCGGCTCGCTATCAACTCGCTCTGTGTCTGGAGCGCAACGACAAAACCGAAGAAGCGCGGCAGGAACAAGCGCGCCTCCGCGCGCTCGAGGCGGACGCCCAGCGACTGCAAGAGATCTCCACCGTCAAGATGCAGCAAGATCCGCACAACGCCGATCTCCACTACCAAGCCGGCATCATCGCCCTCCGCGTGGGCAACAGCGCGGAAGGATTGCGCTGGCTGCACAGCGCGCTGCGCGAAAATCCCGACCACCAAGAGACTCACAACGAATTGATGAAATACTACCAAAGCATCCGCGACTTCCAGAAAGCGCGCGAACACCGGGCGAAGCTGCGGAACCCGAATAAGATCGAGCCGCGTTCGTAGCCGTCCCGTTTGTTCGGTTAACCGCGACGCGCAGCGGAGCGCGGGACGGCGCGTCGCGGCTAACCGAACGGTCGGCCCTCTGAACGGATGAACAAGTTAAGCAATGATCAAAAGTGGAAATCTCGACTTCCACTCAGGAAACTTGCGGAATATAAATAAGAGATGAGTTGTTTTTTCCATTTGTCGTCCGGGTTGCGAGGGAGGGTGACATGGCTCGTTTTATGCGAGTTCTCAAGAACCGATGGTATGGTGGCGAGGCAAAGCGCGGCTTCACCCTGATCGAACTGTTGGTCGTCATCGCGATCATTGCGATTCTGATCGGTCTGTTGCTGCCCGCCGTGCAGAAGGTGCGCGAAGCCGCCGCCCGCGCCCAATGCAGCAACAACTTGAAACAAATCGGTCTGGCGTCGCAGAATATGTTCGACGTGAATCAGGGTACGATTCCCCCCAGCATCGGCACCTATCCGAAACCGTTCGCCTCGGCGGGCAATGGCGAGGGAGGCACGCTGTTCCTCATGCTACCCTTCATCGAGCAGGGCAACGCCTACAACCAAAGTTACCCCTACAACGATCAATTCAACGGTAACTTGCCGACCTATTCCGAATACGCTGGGATTGCCGTGGGGCTGGTGGTCAAAAGTTATGGTTGTCCGTCCGATCCGACGTATCAAACCACGCGCATCGGGCCGTGGGGACAGACGGTCGCCAGCTACGCGGCCAACGGTCAAGTCTTTTCCGGCAGCCGTTGGAATGCGAACTATGGCCGATTTCCAGCTTCCATTTCGGACGGCACCTCGAATACCATCTTCTGGACTGAGAAAGAGTCGGTGACTCTCGGCAACTGTGGGCAGCCGCAGCTGGCGGTGGGTTACAACTACTGGCAAGATTGGGGTTCGGTTATTGCCTCGTCCCAAGCCGGCCAGCCCACCGGACCCGGCGTGTACTTCCAGGTCAATCCCCTCCCTGTCGGTCAAGGTTGCGATGGCATCGCCAATTCGGGACATACCGCCGGCGTGCAGTGCGGCATGGGAGACGCCAGCGTCCGCACCGTGACGCAGGGCATGAGTACGACGACCTACTGGTACGCCTTGACGCCGGCCAACGGCGACGTTCTTGGGCCGGATTGGTAGTCGCTCCGCGCTTCGTTCTCCCGCCGGCGAGTCCATGCGGCTTACCGGCGGGAGGTTGCTATATTCCCACCGATTATCGACACTTTTTCGTTCGAGGTTTCAATATGAGCGATCTCTCCGTGGTCCGGCGGGTGCGCCGGGCGAGTGCCATTCTAATTTTCACGTTGCTCGTAGTGGGTTGCGGCCGGTCCAAAGGTACGCTCTCCGGGAAAGTGACCTATCGAGGCGCGCCCTTGCCCGGCGGCTCGATCACGATCGTTCCCGAAAAAGGCAATGCGGCGCAGACGGTGTCGGGGAAGATCGAATCGAACGGAACCTATAGCGTTTCCAACGTCCCCGTCGGCGCGGTGAAGGTGAGCATTCGCGTCTCGGAGCCTACTCCCTTTGCCGAGGCCCGAATCCCGCCGTCCGAAATGGCCGCGAAAGGTAACGAAGCCGTGAAGCCGCGCGCGAACCCCGCGCAGCCCACCGTGAGACTGCCTCTCGAATACAGCGATCCGGAAAAGTCGGGACTTCGCTACACCATCAACGGCGGTTCTCAGACACAAGACATCGACTTGAAATGAGCGCGCCATGCCGACGGTTCGCACCGCGACTCGGTTCCACTCGATCCGCCGCCATCCTTGGCGCGCGATGGCGGCGATCGGACTCCTCGTCGCATCGCTCTTCGCCGCGCCGCACGCTTGGGCGTGGTACCATTTCCAGCGCGCCAAAACCTGCCTGGCTCAGGGGCGCACGCGCGAGGGCCAACGCCATATAGCCTCGTGTCAAAGCATCTGGCTCGATAGCGAAGACGTTCACCTGTTGGCGGCGCGCGCCGCCCGCCAAGTGGGCGACTTCGCAACCGCGGAGCAGCACTTTCAAGCGATGCGGCGTCTGCATCCCGAACCCACTCCCGAACGCTCGTTCGAGTGGGCTTTGCACTCGGCATCCGCGGGCGATCTTGGCTCCAACGAAGCATTGCTTCGGCCAAAAACCCTCCTCTCGTCCGAAGAAGGCGCGCTGGCCTGTGCGGCGCTCGCGGAGGGCTATCTGCGCAACTATCGAGGACCGGAAGCCCTCCAAGTTCTCGACGCCTGGCTCGAACGACAACCGGACAACCTGCACGCCCTGAAACTACGGGGCGATGTCTGGCGACAAGCCGAAGCCTTGAGCAAGGCGGCGGAGTGTTACGAGCGCTTGCTGGAACTCGACCCGGATCATCGAGTGGCGAGGCATTGGCTGGCTCTGTGCTTGCTCGACGGCGCGAGGCCCGCCGAGGCGCTGCCGCACTGGGAACGGTTGCACGCCGAATCCCCCGAAGATAGGGATACGCGGACGCAACTCGCGCGCTGCCTGGTCCAAGTGGGACGGAAGGACGAGGCCAGACTCCTCTTGGAAGAGGTTCTCGCGTCCGATCCGGATCGTGTCTTCGCCTTGCAAACGCTCGGTCATCTCCATCTCCAAGAGGGCCGACTCTCCGAGGCCGAATCGACCCTGCGGCACGCGCTGCGTTTGGCTCCGCGCGATTACAAAATCAATGGGTTGCTGCTTCAAGTGCTGCGACAACAGGGCCGGAGCAAAGAAGCGGAAGAACAAAACGAACGAGTTCAGCTTTTGGAAGCGCGCTGGAAACACTACCGCAAACTCGCGCGCGATTTGGCCGAGCATCCTCAAGAACCGGAGCTTCAGTGCGAGCTGGGGGCATCGCTGCTGGCACTCGGCTACGACGATCTCGGCTTGCGCTGGCTGCTCAGCGCCGTGAAAGAGGAGCCGCGCTGCCGACGCGGACACGAACTGCTGGCTGAATGGTACGAAAATCATCGCGACGCGGAGCGCGCCTCCCATCACCGAAGCCAAGCGCGCGCCTTGGCCGCTTCCATCAGCATCCCATCGCGCTCGTCGAAACCCTGAGTCTTACCGAGAGGCACCCCCTCTCCCGAATGCAGGGGAGAGGAGGGATTTGCGGATAGTCTCGAACCCCCGGCGTTCGCCAGGCTGTGCATTCTATGGAGCTTCGCGCTCGCCAAAGGACGCAGGCGAACGAGTCTTCCCGTCTTCCAGAAAAATTTCGCAACTCGACTCAAGTCGAATGGATGAGGCTGACGATATGAGGGCAGCCCCCCGATCCGTGTCGCCGCGAGGATGATCGGGAGTCGTTCGATCGGCTGGCGTGGATACCCCCGTTTTTCGGGGCCGGGTCGCGCCGATCGTGGATCCATCCCAGTTCCCGATGAGGGACCGACCCGTGACCCCATACTTCCTTCCGCGCCCCCGCAACGGGCCTCGCTAGACACGTTTTCTCTCCGCGCGGTTCCATCCCGTCATGGATTCGATTCGCGCGTCCAATCACCGCTCTACTGTTACTCCCGTAGGGCGTCCGGTTTTCCGAGACGTCATTCGCTGACTCGATGGACTTGAGTTCGCACTGTTGCCGTGTGTATCCGCAAACACCCCATTAGGAAGTCTCAGCATGTTGACGCCACGGAACCGACGAAAAGCTCAAGCGCGACGGGCGGTTTCCACTCCTCTCACACTCGAGGTGTTGGAGGATCGGACGCTGCTCAACGCCGCTCCTTCTACCGTTCTCGATTTGAACGGACTCGGCGTCAATCCGAGCAAATACAGCGCGACGGACATCTTGGTGCGATTTCAAACGCCGCCGGGCACTCCAGGAGGTTCGGAGCTGGTGAAGGGCACGACGCTGGGCAGCGCCATGCCCTTGGTTTCGGGCTTGTACGAAATCAGTCTGGGCAAGGGCACGACGGTGGCTCAGGCCTTGGCGGCGTACAAGGCCGAGAAAGGAGTTTTGAGCGCCGAGCCGGACTATCAACTCAAAGTCTCGTCCGTCCCCAACGATCCGCTCCTCAGTCAACAGTGGTATCTCCACAACACGGGGCAAAACGGCGGCAAGCCCGGCGCGGACATTCACGCCGAACAGGCATGGAGCGTGACCAGCGGCAGCCCCAATGTCGTCGTCGCCGTCATCGACACGGGCATCGCCTACAACAATCCCGATCTGGTCGATAACATCTGGATCAATCAGGCCGAGATTCCCAGCTATTGGTACACCAAGACGAGCGCGTCGAGCGGCTACAATAAGCTCGTCTACAAATGGCAGATCAAGACGGCGACGCCGGGCGTTATTACCTTCCGCGATCTCAATAATCCGGTGAATGCCGGCCTGGTGTGGAAGAGCGATGGCAACAGCCTGGTCGATCCGACCGATTTGCTGCGCTCGCGCACTCAGGGCGGATGGACGTATGTCGGCAACGTGCAAGACGGCGACAAGGCCCACCCCAACGATATTTTCGGCTGGAACTTCGTCAACAACACGAACAATCCGTTCGACTACAACGGCCACGGAACCAACGTGGCGGGGATTCTCGGCGCGGTGGGCAACAACGGCATCGGCGTGGTCGGCGTCGATCCCAACGTGCAGATCATGCCGTTGCAATTCATGGGGGCCGATGGCAGCGGATCGGTCAGCAACTTCATTCAGGCGCTCAACTATTCCATTCAGCACGGCGCGAAAATTACCAACAACAGTTGGGAAGGCGCGCCGTATAGTCAAGATTTGTACGACGCCATCGCCAACGCGAAAGCCCACGGCCAGATTTTCGTGGCGGCAGCCGGCAACGAGGGGACGAACAATTACGCGATCCCCGACTATCCGGCCAGCTTCAGCACCAGTCTCACCAATGTCGTCGCCGTCGCCGCCACCACCAACACCGACCAGTTGGCCTATTTCTCGAACTACGGCCCGGACAGCGTGGCCTTGGCCGCTCCCGGCGTCAACATCTACAGCACCCTGCCCGGCAATCAGTACGGAGCCATGAGCGGAACCTCAATGGCCGCCCCGCAGGTCGCCGGCGCGATGGCCTTGGTCTGGGGGCTGCACCCGACATGGAATTACGTCCAGGTTATCGAACAAGTCCTCAGCACGACCGACAAACTGCCGAGCTTGCAGGGCAAGGTCGAGACGGGAGGCCGCCTCGATCTTGCCGCCGCCGTCGGTTGGAACCTTTCGACCACCACCACGCCGGCAATTACCTCGGTCGGCGTCGAAGGCTCGAATAGCAGTTCCATGTACGGCTTGATGCTGACCTTTAACGAACCCATCGACGTTAGCTCGTTCAGCTCGAGTGCCGTCCGGCTGACGAACCCCTACGGCCAAGTCATTCCGGTTTCGGTCAATGTGGTTCCCAACTCGTCGGATCGAGAGATTCGCTTGACCTTCGCCAATCAGACGCTGTTGGGCAATTACAAACTGTCGATCGACTCTGCTGTCCGCGACATGATGGGCGTGGCTATGACACCCTACGTCGGGGTCGTCACGCTTCATCCGGCGCAGACCTATGGCACCAGCGTCGCCCAGGCCATCAAACCCTACGGCTTGGCCATGTCGTCGATTACCGTGCCCGCCGGAATAACCGTGGGCAACGTGCAAGTGCGGGTGAACGTCAACTATCCGCACGACGACAATCTGTATCTCTATCTGATTTCGCCGACCGGCAAGACGATCGCCCTCGACTACAATCGCGGCGGAGCGGGGGCGAACCTGACCAACACGCTATTTTCGCAGCAAGCCAGCATGCCGATAAGCAAGGGATACGCCCCGTTCGACGGAGCGTACATTCCCGAAGCGGCCTTGAACCAACTCGTCGGCAGCAACGCGGCCGGCACCTGGCGTTTGGGCATACGCAATTCGGGAGGCGGCAGCGGTACTTTGGTGAACTGGTCGCTGATCTTGTCTCCCGCCGCCACCATCGACTCTGTGTCCGCAAGTTCGACATCGAGTAGTTCCGTGGCCAGCACGGCCAGCACCTCGGCCACGCACACCTACACCAGCAGTGTGGCCCAGGCCATCAAGCCCTACGGCTTGGCTCTGTCTCCGATCTCGGTTCCGGCCGGTACCACCGTGAGCAACGTGCAAGTGCGGGTCAATGTGAACTATCCCGACGACGCCAATCTGTACGTCTATCTGATCTCGCCGACCGGCAAGACCGTGGCCCTCGACTACAACCGAGGCGGCACGGGAGCGAACCTGACCAACACGCTGTTCTCACAACAAGCCAGGACGCCGATAAGCAAGGGGGCCGCTCCGTTCGATGGAACGTACATTCCCGAAGCGGCGTTGACCAATCTCGTCGGCAGCGCGGCGGGAGGCGTCTGGCGCTTGGGAGTGCGCAATTACGGAGGCGGCAGCGGCAGTCTCGTCAACTGGTCGCTCGTACTCACTTCCGGCGGCACCGTGAGCAGCATCAAGACCAGTTCCGTGGATGTTGCGACGACTCCTCCGGCCAATCCTGCTCCCGCTCCGACCATTGCTCCCGAAGCGCTCAATGCGAATGCCAAATCGACCTTCGCGCTGGTCGCCAACGTCACGGCTCCGCCACCGCTCCTCCCACAGCCCACACCAGAACAGAACAACCCCGCCGCCCCCTCCTCTCCCGCAGTTCTCGGAAAAGTCCTTTCTTCCGTTCGATCCCTCAAACGATTTATGGGCAATTTGTGGACCGGCAAACGGCCCAAAGGCGACTCCATCGATACGACGGTATGAACGGCCAAGCGCGCGGCTCTGGCGCTCCTCGGCACTCCTCGTTCCCACGCAGGAGCGTGGGAGCGAGGAGTCTCCAAGACTCACACCCTTCCGCGCGCATCGGCGCGGATTTTGATGGCCAATCGCGCGCGGCTCTGACATACTATTTCCATTCGGCGAAGCGCAACGATTCAAAAGCGAATGAAGGAAAGGTGCGACAATGGGCAAGCGTTGGACAATGGCGGCGGTGATTTTGATTCCCATGGCGCTGTCGGCGACGCAAGGCGCTCCCGCTCCCGCCGACAAGAACAAGGCCAAGGGCGAGAAGGCGGAGTTCAAGCTCTACAACAGCTATTTCGTCTCCAATAAGGCCGACATTAAGGACGGGTCTACCTACAAGGCGTTCGCGGATCAGACGAGCTTCGAGACCATCTTTCGCCCCACGCCACCGTTGATTGGCAAGAAACGGGAATACCTCCCGAAGGACGTGTTCGACACCAAGATCGTCGCCGCCGTCATCAAACAGGGCAACAAAATGGTCGAATACAAGGTCGAGAAAGTAACGGTGGACAAGGATACCTTGTACGTGCAATACACGACGACGAGCAAGGATACGCCATCGGCCACCTTCGCCGCGTCGCTCATCCTGACGGTGGACAAAGGCAAGATTGCCACGGTGATCTTCCTCGAAGACGGCAAGAAAGCCGGCACGGCCAAGATTGAGAAATAGTCTCTCGTTTCGATGCGGAGCGTGGGAGCGAGGGGATAAATTACTGCTAATCGGTTATTCGGCTGGTGGTGGAGCGATGGAAAACTGGTTTGAGCAAGAGCGGCTGCATCGCGCCGCGGCGGCGGGCGACTTGCCTATCGTCCAGAAACTTCTCGGCGATGGTAGCGCAGTCAACGCCTTCGACGAACTCGGCAAGACGCCTCTGCATTACGCAGTCTTGGGGGAACACATCGCCGTAGTGGATTGGCTGTTGCGTCATGGGGCGGACATCAATGCCCACGACGAGCGAGCGATTGGCGACACCCCGCTGGGCGAAGCAGCCGGAACATGCTCTCTTGGGATGGCCCGGCTGCTTGTGGCTGCGGGAGCCGACCCCACTGTGCGGGGCTGGATGCAACGAAATGCCGTGGATCGGGCACGAGAGCGTAAAGGTAGGGAAGGAATAGGTAGCGAAGGACAAGCGGTCTTCGAGATGTTGCGTGAAGCCGTGCGAAAGAAAGCGTCTCGTCGATGAACGGCCGAACTTCCCGCGTCGAACAACTTCAAACAACGAGCCTCCCCGAAAGTCGAAGTGAACGCGATCGGACGCGCCGCCGTATCGATACCCTTCGGCGAACCGACGAACGACCCGTTCTTACGACCAATGGCGATCCACTTTATATCTCGTTCCGATACAACGCATAGCCGACCGCGTCGCCCATCGGACTCGTCGGCAGCAAGTCCGCTTGACGAGCTTGCTCGCTCTTCATCACGGGCGTGTCTTCATACGCTGGAGCAGTTCCTTCATCTTTTTCACTGTGTCCGCCCGCGAGGGTTCGGCGGCGAGGTTTGTCTCCTCGTTGGGGTCGTTTTCGCGGTCGTAGAGTTCGACGCCTTTCTTGCCGTCGTCCCATTCGATGTAGCGCCAGTGGGGCGTGCGGACGGTTCGGCCCATGAGCTTGCCGCGCGTCACCTGCGAGAACGCAGCTTCGTCCCATTTGGCTTGGGGATCGTCGAGCAGCGGACGCAGACTCTTACCTTGCAATTTCGCCGGCGGCTTCAGTCCGCACAGATCGGCCAACGTCGGATATACGTCGATCGATTCGACGAGGCGCGGGCTGCTCTTGCCGGCCGATTTCATACTTGGAGAAGAAATGAGCAGCGGCACGCGCACGGACTCTTCGTAGAGGCTCATTTTTTGCCATAGTCCGTGTTCGCCGAGATGCCAGCCGTGATCGCCCCACAAAACGATGACGGTATGGTCCGTCAGTTTCAGGCGGTCGAGGGCGTCGAGAACCTTGCCGATCTGGGCGTCGACGAACGAGACGGAGGCGTAATAGGCGCGGATGGCCTCGCGGCATTGGTCTTCGTTCAAGCCGTAGTTCGCCTTCTTGCCGTTTTGGCCCAACAGCGCCAGCTCCGGTTTGCCCGCGCGGTCCTTGTCTTTCAATTTCGGCACGGAGACGCGCTCCAGGGGATACATCTCGAAATACTTTTTCGGCGCGATCCACGGCACATGGGGACGATAGAAGCCGACGCCAAGAAAGAACGGCTTGTTGCGATTGGCTTCGAGCAATTTGATGGCCTCGGCGGCACCAATGCCGTCGGTCTGTTCCTCGTCCTTGCTGTCGTCGCCGAGATAGCGAAGCGACGCGCCGAGGTTGCGCAATTCGGGAGTCAGGACGTGCAGTTTGTCCTCTTCGTCTTTATCGACGCCGCGCGGATTGATGCGCTTATCCCACGAGCGGGCGTCGTCGAGTCCGTTGGTGCCGATCTGACCGGGCACGCCGTAGTGAAAGATCTTCCCCACGCGGGCCGTGTAGTAGCCGTTGTTGCGAAACAGTTGCGGCAACGAGACGACATCGGGATGGCGTTTGCGAAAGTCGGTTTGCAGATCGAAGACGCGGGTAACGTCGGGCCGCATTCCCAAAAGTAACGAGACGCGGCTGGGGCTGCACAGGGGGAACTGGCAATAGGCGCGGTCGAAGCGGACGCCGCGCGCCGCCAGCCGGTCGATGTTCGGCGATTTCACCAGCGGATGGCCGTAGCATCCCAACGCGGTGTTGAGATCGTCCACGGCGATGAACAAGACGTTCGTCTTCGGAGCGGCCTCGGCGGCGTGGGCGAAGGATGCGGCGAACAACGCCAGCACCAGGGAGAGAGAAAGGGTGCATCGTCTCATGGTCTTCCTCGCGGGAAAGGGGCGATGTGCGCGGATCGAGCTTCTGCGTTCAACATAAGCGCGGATTGCTGGAAGAACAGTATGGTGGTACTATGAGGGAGTCGATCGGGCGGCGCTATTCGATGTTGTTCAGGAAGTGGCATGATGTGGGAGATCAAGGGCAAGCCGGTCGATCCGAAGCGGTTCATGCCGTTCGAGCCGCTGCGCGTCCTGAATTACTACGATGGCCCTCGAATCTTCACCTTTCACGACTCGGACGATGCCCTGTGCCTGGCGTGCTGGAGCGATGAGGACGAGAAGCACTCGCGGTTCTTGGTTGTCGCGGTCAACGACCGGATCGTGGCGGAGCTCGAAGGTGGTCTCCTCTCGGTTCGAGAGGCATTGACTCAGCCCCGCCTCTGGGTCGTCGATTGGGCCACGGATGGCACAATTGCGGGCGCTTGGCTAGTGGCCCATGAGGACGTTCCCAACGACTCGCAACCCCAACCGCGCATGATGTTGCATCGGGCGGAACGGGCTGCTGTCTCGCGTTCCGCCTCTGAAGGAACGGCGGGTCGAACGAATGGGAAGTACACGAGAACCGAACGAGCGGCCGACGCAGTTTGAACTCGAAGATGTGTACGATCGCAACGACTGCCGGCAAAAGGAGCGAGCCAACGACGTGCATTTTTTTACCCACACTCTTCATTACACGGACGCGACCCCCGTTAGCTTCCATTGCCCGGCTTGTGGAGAGCGGGATGTCAGTGGGGTTGCCTGGACCGAACGCCACAACACTCGACTGTTGGGGATCATCCCGGCCGTGGAGGAACGGCTCTATTGGGTCCGGGGGCCGTGCTGCGAGCGGCAGCTGTTGTCGCGGGTGTCCCCAAATGCCCTGGCGGAATTGGATGCGGACACCATTGAGGCCCGCAGTCTGATCGCGGATCGTGTCTCGCCGGTAAAAATCGCGCTTCTTGTCGGAGCGTTCGTTCTCTCGGTATCGCCGGTAGTGGGGCCTGTTTTCCTCCTGTTAGCCTGGCTGCCCAATGGATCGTCTCGTCTCTGGTTTCGCGTGGCTTGTCGCCTCTGCTTATTGCTGCATGTGGTAGCCATGAACTTGTTGGTTGTCATTGCAATGATCCAACAGCGGTAGGAGGTCGGCCTCCCGTCTCTTTGCCCTAGAGCGGTTTTCCTGAGGACCGCGCGCACGATGGTTAGCCGCGACGCGGAGCGGAGCGCGAGACAACTCGCTCCGCTCCGCGTCGCGGCTAACCGTGACCTTTCGTTGGATGCAATCCAAAAAGGCGCTCTAATTCATTCGCAACGAGGCGATGAACTGTTCGCCGAACGGTTTTTCGAGCGGATGGAGCGACTTGACGTCGAAGCCGCGTTTGCTGGCGTCCTCCAAGGCTTGGCGAGCCTCGCGCGGCTTGTTGAGGGCGGCGAGGGCGCGGGCGAGATGGAAGGCGCGGCTCGGCGAGGCGGACAGTGAGAGAGACGATTGCAAGTCTTCCACCGCCTTCTCGGTGTGTCCCAACGCCAGTTGGATCACGCCGCGCGTGTCCAGCAACTCCGGCGATGGACCGACGAGATCGATGGCCCGATTGATCTGGCTCAGTGCCTCGTCGGACGGCGGCTTTTTGAACGCCAACAGCCAGGCGAGATTGTTGAGAACCATCACGTTGTCGGCGTCCTTGGTCAAGGCGCGCCGATAGACGGACTCCGCCTCATCGAAGCGTGCTTGGAGATCGTAGACATCGGCGAGACAAACCATCAGGGCTATGGAATCGGGCTTCTGGGACAGCATGTCTTGGAGCGTCTTTTCGACTCGGCGACAGGGGGCGTCTCCGGCGGCGTTGGCGCGGAGAACGCCGGTTAGCACTTGGCCCACGGTCTCCGGAGCAGCCTTGTGCTTTCGTGCCGCGTCGCAGCTATCGAGCGCGTCGTTGAGTCGGTGTTGGCGGCCGAGAAAACCGGCCAGCGCCAGGTCGCGATCCGGCTTATCGGATTGAGCGACGTATTTGCGATACATTGCCTCGGCTTCGCGGTGGTAGAGATCTTTGGCTTTGCTCTGTTCGCCCAGCGTCTCCAACAGAAGGCCGACGCGGGCGAGATCGGCATCCTTGCGGCGAGAGAACTCTTGGAGAAGAGCGATAGCGTCGGCGTCTTTGCCCTTGGCTTGGAGAACGCGGGCCTTAATTTCGCCAGTCAGAGGCGAATCGGGCAGCGCCTTTTCCAGTTTCGCCAGCTGCGACTCGGCGTCGGCAATGGCGTCGTGCTGGAGCAAACGGCGCGCGTAGTACGCCTGATAGGTCGGATTCTTGCCGTCGGGAGACGACAAGAGCGTGAGCATGTGCAGTTGAGCCTGCGCCCAATTGTCTTCGGCCAGATACAGTCGAACCAGGGCGAAGCGCTCGCCGGCGGGGAGCGTGCCGCGCCGCGCCAGATCCTCGAACAGGCGAATGGCTTCCTTGCGTCGGCTGAGGCGCGTGGCCAACAGCAGCGCTTTGGCGTGCAGGTCGGCGTCTTCTTTACTGGTTTCGAGATTCTTCTCGATGAGCGCCATGGCTTCGTCGTAGTTACGCCGATCTCCCCGTGCCGCCAGCGTCGCGGCCAAACCGCGCCGCGCCCAGGCCGCATCGGCGGGCGATGCCTTGTCGCCCAGATCGAGAATCGTCCGCAGGCGCGGCTCGGCCTTAACCGAATCGCCGTGGCGAATGTAGAAAGTGGCCACGTTGCGGAGCATCCCCGCTTCGTTAGGCGCGGTCTTAAGCGCGGCCAAATAGTTCTCTTCCGCCTTTTTCAGATCGCCAATGTTCTCGTAACACGCTCCCAAAGCCAGGGGCGCTTTGTCGGCGGGAATCTTTTTGGCCGCTCGTTCGATGGCTTGCTCCGCTTCTTTCTTTTTGTCGGCGGAGACCAGATAGGCGACGAGCGTGACCCACGTTTCCGGCGCGGTTTCGCCCAACTCGCAGGCGCGGCGGAGCGATTTCTCGGCCTCCGCTTTTTTGTCGGAGGCCCACTGCACGCGACCCAGCCACAGGGGATCTCGATAGTCTTTGGAGTCCGGCGACACGGATTTGACGGCTAAATCGAGGGCGCGCTCGGTGTCGCGCTGGCTCGGATCGGCCTTGGAGAGCAACGTATCCGCCGCCAACTTGCCCAGACCGGCGGCGAGCAATGTGTTCTCGCGGTCGAGCAGCTTGCTTACCGCCGCGTTGGCCTCGTCGAACCGCTTTTGCTCGAACAACAATTGCACCGTTCGTCGAACGATGGCCGGTCGCCGTTCGCCCAGATTCAGCGCCCGTTGATACTTGTCGATGGCGGAGGCGGTTCGTCCTTCGAGTTCGTCGATTTCCGCTTCCAACGAGGGGATGCGCGCCCAACTGGTGCGGCGCGTAGCGGCGGCGACGAGGAACTGCCGAGCCTCGCGCAGGGCGCGCCGTCCGGCATCGGTCAACTCTTCGTTCTCCTGGGGCCGCGCCTTCTGAATGCGGCGTGCCGCCTCGGCGTAGCGCCAAAACGTGCCGTTCTCGCCTTCGATGTCTCGAATCTCCTTCAGTTCACGTTCGATCTCGGTATCCGACTTGGCCAACAGCGCCAGATCGAACAACACCAAGCGGATGCCGAGATTGTTGGGTTGCAGGTCGGCGACTTGCCGCCACAAGCGTTCGGCCTCGGTCGTATCGCCCATGCGCATGTGGGCGTCGGCCAGGCCGTTGAGTAGGCGGGAGCGATCCTCGACCGGCAGTTTTGCCGCCCCCTTTTCCATCGCGGCCAAGGTTTGTCGCACCTTATCGGCTGCCTTTTTGCGCTCCTCGGGCGTCTTGGCGTCGGCCGGAGGCTGGGTCAGGTAGCCCAGGCGCGTCAACGGTAACTCGACGCGGTCGGCCAACTTGGGACGCGCCGCCGCCCGGTCCAAGAGGCGCTCGGCTTCCGCGCGCTCCGACAGCTGTGCCGACGCGATCCACAACGACATTTCATCCGGATGGGCCTCGCGCGCCTTCTCCAGCAACTTGCGCGCGGCATCGAGATTCTTGGTGTCTTCCAGCAACAGCAACTCGGCGTGCAGGACCGGCAGATCGAGAGCGTCCGGCGTTTCCTTCTCGGCGGCGGCCAATTCGCGCTTCATCTCGCCGATGTCGCGGTCCTTGAGTGGCAGCGACATATTGCGAACGATGAGGGCTCGAACCAGCGTGGCGTGCAGTCCCGGCGGAGGCTTCGGCAATCCCAAGAGATTGCGAAACTCGGCCAAGGCTTCGTCGTTGCGCCCCAAGGCCATTTGCACCGAGCCGAGCCGATAGTGAACCGTCGCCGACAGCGGATCGAGCTGGCGCGCCTGCTGATAGGCCAACAGCGCCAGGTCGGGATTGCCCAGCCGTTCGTCGCATTGTCCGAGCATCAACAGGGCTTGCACTTCCAGTCCCGGCAGCCGCGTCAGCTGCGGGCGCACGCGGTCGAGCAGCTGGCTCGCCTTGCTCCATTCTTCCTTGCGGAAGTGAATGCGCGCCTGCAAATAGTCGAGCAGCGGCGGGGCGTATTTCAACTCGCGCAGCCGAGCGATGGTCGTCTCCGCTTCTTTCAGTTCGCCCTCTTGCACCAGCAAGTCGGCCAAGGCGTGCAGCAGATCGCCGTCGTTCGGTAGTTCCTTCAAGCCGCGCCGAATCAGTGTCAGCGCGTCTTTCGTCTTGCCGTCGCGGACCTCTTGGGCGATCAGCGCCAGATAGAGGCGCGTCTCGCGCGGATGAGCTTCGATGCCTTGGAGCAATGCCTCGCGGGCCTGATCCGTCGCTCCCTGGGCGCGGGCCACGTCGGCGGCGGCGAGTACGACTTCCGGTTCGTCGGGTGCCAGCTGGCGGGCTTGGCGCACATCCTCTTTCGCCGCTTCCACGGCGCTGGCCAATTTCCCATGAAACTGAATCCGATAGCGAGATCGCGCCAAATATGCCTCGAACGCCTTGGGATTGGTTTTCACCATCGCATCGATGACGGCGTCGGCCTCGTTCGGCTTGTCGAGCTTTTCGTGCAGCAGCACGGCCGCGCGCAGATAGCTGTCGAGCCGATCCGGAGCGTGGCGAATGGCCAGCTGATAGGCGTCGAGGGCCTTTTGTGCATGGCCGAGCGCTTCTTCGCAGCGGCCCATGAGGCGTTCGAGATCGGCGTCTGCCGCATCGCTTTGATGGAGTTTCTCCAAGTGAACCATCGCCTCGTCGAATCGGCCCATGGCCATGGCCGTATCCACCTGCCGTCGTCGAATGTCGCGACGATCTGGGTCGTGGCGCAGCACCCCTTCGAGCTTGAGATACGCCATCACGCGGGCGCGTCCCGACCCCGATTTCTTGGCTTGATCGTCCAAACCGATGGCGAAGCGCGACTGGGTCTCCATGTCTCCCGGCTCGAAGCCGAGATAGCGCCCCAGATATTCCATCTCCTTGACGGCGTCTTTGTCTTCCTTGGCCCGGTCGGCCATCAGCAGCAGCGAACGGGCGTTGCGTTTGACCTGGTAGCCGTGGACGAAGTGAACGACGGTTCCCAGCGTGGCAAAGGAGATCACCAAGCCGGCGAGAAAGAGGTAGTTCACTCTCTTTCGAGTTTTCATAAGGCGCTCTCGTTGCTGTTGCAGAAGCGAATCGAACATAGTTTCCATCTCGAGATTGAATGCAACAAACATGCCAGGAACCCGGCGACCACGACGCAAAGCAATTGTGGCTTATTTTCTCGCTCCACGACGCAGATCGACGGTCGGGATGTCTCGATCGCCTCGCCGACGTATCGACAAGTTAGCGCTTGGGGATACGAGATGTTAACGAACGGCAACAATCGTTAACGTCTTGTCCCGCCCTCTGGAGCCAGCCTCGGCGGGTTTCGTTTGACCCTCGACCGACTGAGAGCTAGGCTTGCTCGACTCGACTCGATACCCCTCAAGCTCATGCGCGCGCCGACTTCCTCCCCCGGCAACCGCATTCGATAACACTCCGCCTGGAGGTCTGCCGCGATGATTGCGCTTGCAGAGGGGGAATCCCGCCTAGAGAACCGCGTTTCGTCCTCGCTGCCGTTCCCGTCGAGATCGCTCCCCGTTTCCGGTTTGTCGCGCCGCGTGGTCGTGCAAATCGCTTCGTCGGCGAGCGACTGGGAGCAAGCGTTCGCCTTGGCCGCGTCGAGCTATCAGTCGCGCGGCTACGAATCGCCGGGCGTCAGCCGTCTGCGCTTCACGCCGTACCACGCCTTGCCGGACACGGTGACGCTGGTGGCCCGCGAGGGGGAGCGCGTCATCGCCACGCTGTCCATCGTGCAAGACAACACGCTGATGGGTCTGCCGATGGAGAGCGTCTACGCCGAGGAGATCGCGGCGTTGCGGCGCGAAGGTCGGCGCTTGTTTGAAGTGACAACATTGGCCGACTCCGGTTTGGGCGTGCGCGAGTTCGTGAGCGTCTTCGTGGCCTTGATTCGCTTGGCGACGCAATATCACACGCACACCGGAGGCGACACGGGGGTCATCGCCGTCAACCCGCGCCATCGCGCCTTTTACACGCGCATGCTCGGCTTCATCGAACTGGGTCCGCGCCGCAGCTACGCCGCCGTGCAAGATCATCCCGCCGAGGCGTTGTGGATCGACGAGAAACTCATGCGCCGCAACACGCCGGACATGCACGCGACCATCTTCGGCGAACGGGTTCCGCGCGAGGCATTGACGGCCTCACGGCTACCCCATGTTCTCGTCCGACATTTCAGTCAACAATCGTCTCTGTGCGAGGCGGAACACATCGAAGCGATCCTATCGCGGACGGAGCGCGAGGGCAGCCCGCGCCGCTGGTGACTCTTCCGAGCCGGAAGCGTAAGCGACGGATTGCTGAAACCGTCGCTTACGCTTCCGGCTCAGGAGATTCACTTGCCGCAGTTCCTCAAGCGTAAGCGACGCTCTGGTTGTTCGCGCGTCCGCGCGCTAAAATGGGTGGAGGAAAAAGCTCGATCTACCATTCTCGACTCCGAGGCGCGTTTGGCTCGGCAACTCAGGAAAGGGCAAGCAAATGACTCCCACGACAATCCGAGAGTTTCCGCCCTTGCAAAGCGCCATCGCGCAGGCGGAATCGTGGACGCGCTTCCTGAACGAAAGCCCGCTCGACGCCCGTTACCGAAGCTCCGAAGAGAACCTCGCTTCCTTGGAATCGTCGATTCTGGCCATCGGCGTCAAGGTCGGTGAGATGCTCCCGCTAACCTGGCGGCTGACGTTCGAGGTTTTGTTCCGGCCGGGGCAAGAATCGTGGTCCGCGCTCCACGAGTTTGAGGCCGTTCGCCAGACCGTGCATCGTCTGTTCTTCACGGCGCGCGAGGCGCTGGAATCGACGTTGAAAATCGCCGAGTCGATGCAAGTTCAATCGGGAAGAGTACCGGCGGAGATGGCGCGGCTTCTCGACGCGATCGAAGAAGCGCGCCGTTTGGAAGAAGCGGTATTCCGCGATTGGCCGTCGTTTGAGGAGCCGCTGCCGACCGACCACTCCACCGACGCCTTGCACGCCGACGAATCGCTGGCCGAGACGCTTGGTATCTCCGTTGAAGAAGCGCGCCGGCGTTTGGAGGTTCGTCGCCTGGAACTTCATGCGAAGCGAGGATGAGCGCGTGCCTTACAAAACTCGCCTGGAACCCCTCGTCCGCCGACAACTGGTCCGTTGGAATCTATCCGAAGATCTCCTCGTAGACGTTCATCTGCGGCTTAACGACGATTTATCAACTATTCCTGTCTCTATTTTAAGAAAAGAATCGACGTGGTTCGGCGGAGAAGGCATGGTCTACGGATTCGATCTCGTCGATCGGAACAATCGCATGTTGGTCCATGCCTTCCGCTTTCAAGTTTTCTACCACTCCGACGAGCAGACGCTTCTCGTCGCGCGCGGGGCACACGTCACTTTTGAGGGAATGTGAAGCGCCGGCATTCAATTCCCTTTCGATTTAGGACGACCTTCCGAGCCGGAAGCGTAAGCGACGGATTGCTGAAACCGTCGCTTACGCTTCCGGCTCAGAAGAGTCACTCGACGGATTGCTGAGACCGTCGCTTACGCTTCCGGCTCGGACGATTCACTTGCCGCGCGCTTGCCACTGTTCCTCCGCGGAACTGGGGCGGAGATAGAGCGGTTCCAGGGTCATCGGATCGTCGCGCTCGCCGGCGCGGTAGCGGCGTAAGCCGAGGCGCAGCAGACTCGCCGGTTGCGGCTCCCACAAACTTGCGTCCAAGAGCGGGACGTGCGACGGCAGACGCGCCGCCCATTTGTGCAACCCCGGTCCCGTCGCCGCCGCGTCCGCCGCCCGCGCTGCCAGCCAATCGGCGACGGGACGAATCGCCAATGCCGTCGCCGGTTGCCAATCCTCGCCGCAGTACACGAACGATTGCACATAAATCTTGTCCTGTTGCGCGTCGGCCAAGACATCGACTCGTTCGAGCGCCGTCGGGGCTTGCAGCGCGATCGCGGCGAAGGTATCCACGCCCAACAGGACGCAGCCGGCGGCATGGGCGAACGTCTTAGCGGACATCAAGCCGACGCGCAGGCCCGTGTAGCTGCCGGGACCACGACTGACGATCGCCGCATGAATCTCGCGCGGCTTCCAGCCTCGTTCGGCCAAGAGAGACGCGACCGCCGGCGTCAGATCGCGGGCATGACGCCGCGCCTCGTCCAAGCGCCGTTCGCCGCGCATCGTCTCGCCCTCGGCCACCGCCACGCGGCCCATGCGGCTCGATGTCTCCACAATCAACCAGCGAAGATCGGTCGATGGATGCACAAATCACCTCCTACCTTCATTGACGCCTCTCTCCAAGGATTTTACAATCCTCTATCCAACGTCCACCCTCCGCCGTGGGTCAAACACCTTCGTTCGGCGGTGGAGGACGAAGCGCGGCAAACGGAGAGGCGACTATGGCGGATACCGACGTTTTGACCATTCACACCGACGGAGCCTCGCGCGGCAATCCCGGTGCGGCGGCCTATGCCTTCGTGATCGACCGCGACGGCCAACCGTCCATCGAAGAGGCCGAGTGCCTCGGCGATACGACCAACAACCAGGCCGAATACACCGCCCTCGTCCGCGCCCTCGAACGCGCTCTGAAACTGGGAACGCACCATCGCCTCCTCATCCACAGCGACAGCGAGTTAATGGTCAAGCAGATGAACGGCGAGTACCGCGTTAAGAACGCCGACCTGCGCGATCTGTACGATCGAGCCTGCGAGCTGCGCGATCGCTTCGACGGCAAAGTCACCATTCGACACATACGACGAGAAAAGAACAAACGCGCCGATCAACTGTGCAACGAAGCCCTCGACGGCAAACGCTAAGAAGCTGTCCGATAAGCCCCTCTCCCCCTGTACTCAGGGGGAGAGGGGTTGGGGTGAGGGGGTGATTTTTTCGAGTATTCTCGCCCCTCACCCCCGACCCCTCTCCCCTGAGTACAGGGGAGAGGGGGGCTTTGCGGACGGCCGCTAAGAGGCGATCCGAGAAGCCCCGACCCCTCTCCCCTGAGTACAGGGGTGAGGGGGGCTTTGCGGATCGTCTCTTAAACTCTTGAGAGGCAGTTTTTGTATTTTCTCTGCGATCTCCGCGGCGACCTATTCGGGCTGACTCCTCATGCGAACGATCCCGCCGATCGAGCTTGCCCCGTTTGCCGAGAAGACGTGCTTCCAATGTGTTGCGAAAGGTTAACGAATGTTAGGGGGTCGAGAGGCAACATTGTTTCGGTTCGTTAACACTTCGGCAAGGGTGATGCCCTCATTTTTCACAAGAACAATCGACGTATCGAATGAAATGAAAAGGACTTGCGAAAATCTCTCTCGAAAAAGCGACTTCGCGGAGTTCTAAGGCACAGCATGTGCAATTCATCTATCTCATGTGGGTGTTCACCCCACAAAGACAAAACCCATAACAGATGCTAATTCGTGAAAGCGAAGAGGCGGATGGGAAGAGGACGGCGGATCGTTTCACGTTAGGTTGGTTTCACAACGATCCGCCATCCGCTTAAGTCTAGCTCATATCGACCCAATGAGCAAATGTGCAATCCGTTCTGAGGTTTTAGGAGCGGTTGTCCACCGTTAGACAATGTGCTTTCGCTTGTATGGTGCAAGCTAAACGGGCCGACGATCGTTCTTCACGTTAGGGAGTTGATTCATGCGTAAATTGATGCAGCAGCTGTGGCAGGATGACGCCGGTATCGTGGCCCTCGAATACCTGCTCGTCGCCACCATCGTCGGCCTCGGCTTGGTCGTCGGTCTGTCCAACCTCGAAATCGCGCTCGACAACGAGTTGACCGAACTCGCCAACGCCATCACCGCACTCGATCAGAGTTACAGCTTCATGACCGTCCGGGGCAGTGGCGAAGTGTTGACCTCGCAGAAGAACGGCACCAACGCCGTCGATTCGTTCGGTCGTCAAACGGAAACCGTCATTGCTCCTTCCGTGGCCCCGATCAACGTCTCCGTGCCGTAATTGTAATGCGTTTTTCTCGTGTCGAGTCTCGGCCAAACGCCGAGACTCGACACCCTCGCCCTCGCTCGATGGAATCGCGCAAACGCCGACAGCAACGTGCAGAGCGACAGCAGCCGCATTATCCCCCTCAGCGGCTTGTCGGACGACAAACGGTTTGTTTCGGCGCTCCCCTCTGGTAAAACGAATACATTCCACCCACTCGAACTCCCGTTACCGGAGAGGCGTCTGCCATGTTCCGTCCGTATCCGTCGTTGCCCGATCCGTACTTCGGTTGGACTTTCTATGCCGTCTTGGTTGCCTTGACTCTTGCCGGCGCTTACGTCGATCTCCGCAAGGCCGTTCTGCCCAAGGGTCTTATGTTCGCACTGCTGGGGGTGGGCGTCGTCTTCAATATCGTTCGGAGCGCCTGGTTGGCCTCGTTGGGCCGCGAGTTGTGGATGCTGCAAACCGGCAACGTCTGGCTCGGAGCGCTGGACGGATTCTTGTTCAGTCTGGTCGGCTTCTTGCTGACCACCGTGTTGTTCTTCGTGTTTTGGATGTTGAAGTTAGTCGGCGGCGGCGACGTGAAGCTGTTCGCGGCTTTGGGAGCGTGGATCGGGTTTGTCTACGCCATCTACGTCATGCTCGCCTCGGTCCCCGTCATGGTAGTGATGCTGATGGGCCGCGTACTTATGGGTGGATTAAAACCGACCGCGGTGCAGAAGCGGATGAAAGAAGCGCAAGTAATTCAGGGTGGTCCGGGCAAAGGCAAGGTGAAGATGACCTATGCTTTTCCCGTGGCCGTCTCCGTGGCGGTCGTCCTGCTGTATTGTTATCGCTTCGATCTGAGATTGGCCGAACGCAAACCTCAACCCGCACCGACGCAGGTGGAGACACACAATGATTAATCCGCGAACCGGCAGCGTGCGGCGCTCCTCCCCTCTCTCCCGTGAGTACACAGGAGAGGGGAGAAGAGCGGGCAGCGTGGCCGTCGAGCTTCTGATTCTGTTACCGATCGTGTTCGGCCTCATTCTCGTGGTGGTGCAGATCGCCATGATGACGACGGCGAACGAACATTTGGCCGCCGCCAGCCGCGAGGGTTGCCGGGTTGCCGCCTTGGGAGGCGGTCCCGATGAAATCCGCCGCGTCGTCTGGAATCATCTGGGACAGGGCAATCTCAGCACGGCGGTCATCACGGTCATCATTACCGAGAACAACCAAGGACCGATTATCCTCGCCCTCACGGATAGCAACGGTCAGCCGATCGCTCGGCCCGTCACCGGCAACGGCGATCCGTCCGGCGACAACGACGGGGGCAATAACAACAGCGACGGCAACAGCCAGGGGTGGCCGATCCCTTCGGGCGATTCCGTGTTGGTGCGCGTGACGACGCCGGCCATCAACGCCGCCCCGGATCTGCTCGCCATCTTCGGCGTCAGCATTCAGAACAGCACGCTGGTCGGTCAAACGATCATGCGAAAAGAGTGATTTCGTATAGCTACTCCCCTGGTTCCCACGCTCCGCGTGGGAACCCGAGTGCAGCCGCTCCGCGGCGCGGGAGATGCGAGACGGGACGCGGAGCGTCCGGACGTGCGTTCCCACGCGGAGCGTGGGAACGAGAAAGAGTGATTTCGACAACCTCAACCTTGACGCCCTGGATCGCTTCGTCGATCCTCGTGGCAACGCAGCCAGGAGCCGCATTCTATGAGAGCCAGTACCCTGTTCGCCGTCGCCCTTGCCGTTTTTCTCGGACTGGGCGTCGTCGCCGCCGCCAAGTATTCCGGCATCTTCAATCCCAAGACGCCGCCCGCGCCGCCGCCCAAAGAGAAACTCAAGGTGTTGGTGGCCGCCAAGAACCTGTTTGAAGGCTACACCATCTTGCGCGGCGACGTGCGCGTCCGCGACATGAGCGACGACGAAGAGAAACAATATCTGGAACACAAAGACCGCTACTTGGCCCCGAAGGTCGAGGCCGGCGAGATGCGCGTGCTGGTCCGCAGCGTCGAAGCCGACCAGCCGCTGCTCCGCGAATATCTCGAAGACATCAATCTGCCCAAGGCCATCAATCGCCGTCTGTCTTCGGACAAAATGCGCGCGGTCAATATCTCGTTGCCCATCGCCCGCGCCGCCGGGGGGTTGATTCAGAACGGCGAGCATGTGGACGTGTACTTGACGACCCGCGTGGGCGTGCCGGGTCGAACCGACGGCACGATCACGCAGACGGCGGCCATCGCCCGGAATTTGAAAGTCATCGTCAAGCGCAACATGCTGTGGCCGATGATGGCACCCATCGATGCCGCCAAGCCCATCGACTATACGCTGGAAGCCAACCCCTACCGCGCCGCGCTGATTCAGTTCGCCAGCACCAAGGGCGAACTGTCGCTGGTTCCCACGGCCTCGCCGCAAGAATCGAACGGCAAATCGGGCCGCGCCGTCGTCCCGCCGTCGCAGAGCGACCCCTCCAGCAAGGAATACGTCGACGAGGACAAACGCATCTCCGAGTTCGTCAGCGGCGAACGCTCCGTTGGGGAAGCCGATCTCGAACGCATCTTCAATTTGAAGCCGATCAACATGCCGGTGCGAATCGAGAAATACTACGGCGTCGATTACCACGGCACGCAGACGTTCGCCACGAATGGCTATGGCCTAGCCCGTCCGACCACGAGCGAACCGGCTTACGGCTACCAATTCTCGCCGCCGCCCCCCGCCGCGGCAGCCCCTCAGTAAGTCCCCCTTTCGAGCGGGGGTGTAAGCCCCCGCTCGCCGTTAATTTATTATGCTATCCTTCTTCTATTCCGTCGGCGCAGCGACGTGCCGACATCACCTGAGAGCATCACCGTCATGCTGCTCCACCGCCGTGTTTCCGCCGTCGATCTCGCGCCGCGCCGTTCGGGCAAGGCGACGCTGATGCTGTTGTTGTCCCTGCCGATTATGATGTTGGCGATGGGCATGGCCTTTTATGCCGCCGAACTCGTCGAAACGCGCACCCTGCTCCGCAACGACACCGATGCCGCCGCCCTCGCCGCCGTGCAATCGCTGGTGGACGACCGCCTCTTGTTGGGCAATCCCAACACGATGCTGCAACTGCTCAACGATCCGGTGAACGGTGCCCGCGTCAATGCCCAGCGCTACGCCCAACTGAATCTGGTTTTCGGCGAGGGGCTGAATCTCGACGCCAATCTCGCCAACGATCCGGACGGCGACATCGTGGTCGGCACGCTGGCCCTGCCGCGCGAGAAGACGTTTCTCTTGCCCGATTTCACGAAGAAAAATGATCCGGAGTGGTTGAGCATCAACGCGGTGCGCGTCACCGGGCGCTGCGCCGACGCGCGTCCCGATGGTCCGGTCGGTTTGCACGGTGGGCCGCTGCTGAGCCGCATGCCCAACGATGCCGTGGCGGTATCGACGGCCACCCTCGATCGCTTTGTCGTCGGCCTGCGACCGATGGGTTTGCAGCCGATGCCCCTGTGTCCGCTGGCTCTGTTCGTGCATCCGTCCGGCAACTTTCGCCACTGCTGGGAGTACAACGTCGAGAAGCGCCTCGGTCCCGACGAGTTCCGCGTGCAACCCAACGGGGCGTACTATCGGATCGTCAACGGCGGCGACGGACTGCACGAGATGGACGTGTTTTTGGGAACGAATCAGCAAAACAGTCCGGGATCGAAGGCGGGTTCGAGCGACCTCAATCAACAGCTGCGCCAGGGTCAATTTAACGTCTGTTTGCTGCAATTGGGCACGTCGCGGATGGAAGACGTGGCGTCGCAGATCATGTACGGCGTCTATCCGTATCAGTTATCGCAATTGGGCGGGCAGTTGTTGCTGGGTCCGGGGAATTGGTTGGAGGTAAACGGGACGCCTTGGGGTCCGTCGAGCAACAGTGAAGGAGGCCAGCAGTTGCAGACGGCGCTGAAGTGGTTACAATCAACGGGTGTGCCGCGTCTGTGGCCGTGCTTTTCTTCATTCGACAAGGGAACGAATAATCCGGTGTTGTGCGGATTCGTCGCCGCGCGGGTGGTGGCGACGCCGGACGTGTCGAATAAGGGAGGGGGGATTCATTTCTCGATCCAGCCTTGCATGATGGCAACGGCCACGGCGATCACCGATCCCGCGCGAACGGGCATTGGGATTGCGAAACTGCCGAACCCCTACATCTGCAAGGTACGGCTGGTCGAGTAGTCGCTCTTGGGCGCGTCGAATGATCGGCGCTTCCACGAGCCGAGAGCCGAAGGGAAAGTCCATGCGGGTTGTCGTAGCCGGTGAAAATCAGCCCGAACAGCTGCGTTCGCAGTTTCTGGGCGCGGGCCTGGAATGCGGCGCGGCCGATTGTGTGCCGTTCGCCGAATTGGAAGCGCGCTTGGCTCAGGCCGGCGCGGATCTCATCGTCGTTCACGTCGGCCCCACGCCGTCGTCGGCGCTGCCCGTCATTCATCGAACGGGCGGACGCGGAACCACGCCGGTGGTCGCCGTCGGATCGACGACCGATCCCCAATTCGTCATTCAGGCGCTGCGCGGCGGCGCGCGCGAATACCTCGACGAAAAGAAACTGACCGAAGAGTTGCCGGCGGCGCTGGACAAACTGAGACAGGCCGGCGTCATCAAACTCAAGGTGGGACGCACCGTCGCCGTCACCGCCATCGCGCCCGGCAGCGGCGTGACGACGACGGCGAGCAACCTCGCCTTCGCCCTGGCCGCCACCAACCCCAAGCAGGTCGTTCTCGCCGAGTTGGCCACCGACGTGCCGAATCTGGCCCTGGCGCTCGATCTGAAGCCGGTCCATCCCGCCGACCGCTTGGTGCGCGATTGGGACCGCGTCGATGCCGCCATGATTCGCCAAAGCCTCGTCGAACACGAAGGCGGCGTGCAGGTGTTGGCCCACGCGCCGGAGACGCTGGCGTCCGCTCCTCTGGAGCCGCCCGTCATGCGCCGTCTCTCGCTGTTAATGCGGACGCTGTTCGATTGGACGGTTCTCGATCTCGGACACTCGGCCCATCCCGCCGCCCTCGAAGCGATGCGCTTGGCCGAGGCCGTCGTCGTCGTCACGCGCTTGGACGTTCCCTCGCTGAGGCTGACGCGGCGCTACATCAAAGAATTGACCGACCGGGGCATCGTCAAGGAGCGCATCAAGCCGGTCGCCAATTTCTACGGACAGAGCAAGCAAATCGCCTGGAAACAGGCGCAAGAGGCGCTCGGCACGACGGTCGCCGTCTGGTTGCCGGACGACCCGGCATCGATCAATCAGGCGCTCAACCACGGACAGCCGGTCGTGCGCATCGCGCGCGGAACCAAGCTCAGCAAACGGATTCAGGAATTGGCGCAACAATTGAGTGGACAAGGATAGATTTTATCGCTTACCGATTCGAGGCATGGGCGCGGACCCAAGACGGGCCGCGCCAACACTTCGAGTCGGTAGGAACTTGTGAGACACCATCATGACGCAGTCCAGCGATAGCTCCGCCAACCAAGCCGCACCGTTCGCGCTGCGGTTCCAAAAACTCAAGGCCGACATCCATCGCCAGCTGATCGAAATGCTCGACATCTCGAAGCTCGGCCACTGGAAGCCCGAACGTCTGCGCCGCGAAGTCCGCTCGTTGGCCACCCGGCTGAGCAAGAACGCCTCCGAACTGCTCGGCGAGGTGGACCGCGAACGCCTCATCGACGAAGTCATGGCCGAGGTATTCGGACTCGGACCCCTCGACGGACTGATGCAAGACCCGACCGTCAGCGATATTCTCGTCAACGGGCCGTCGATGATCTACGTCGAACGGCACGGGCGCTTGGAACCGACCGATCTGCTCTTCGCCGACAACGCCCATCTGCTGCAAATCATCCAGCGCATCGCCGCCCGCGTCGGTCGCCGCGCCGATGAAATGTCGCCGATGGTCGATGCCCGCCTGCCGGACGGTTCGCGCGTCAACGCCATCGTTCCGCCCTTGGCGCTGGACGGGCCGGTGCTGTCGATTCGGCGTTTCGGCGTGCGTTTGACGTGCGACGACTTGCTGGCCAACTACACCATGCCCGAAGAGATTCTGGCCGTGCTGCGCGCTTGCGTCGAGTCGCGCATCAGCGTCCTCATCTCCGGCGGCACCGGCAGCGGCAAAACGACGATGCTAAACACGCTGTCGAGGTACATTCCCGCCGACGAACGGCTGGTGACGATTGAAGACTCGGCGGAGTTGAAATTGCAGCAGCCGCACGTCGTTCGTCTGGAAACTCGGCCGGCCAATCTCGAAGGCGTGGGCGAAATCAAGCAGCGCGATCTGGTCCGCAACGCGCTGCGCATGAGGCCCGACCGCATCATCGTCGGCGAGGTGCGCGGAGCCGAGGCGCTGGACATGCTGCAAGCGATGAACACCGGCCACGAAGGCTCGCTGACCACCATCCATGCCAACGATACCCGCGACGCCCTGACGCGATTGGAAATGATGGTGATGATGGCCGGTTTCGACATGCCGGTGCCGGTCATCCGTCAATACATCGGCTCGGCGATTACGCTGGTGATTCAGCTTTCGCGCTTGAAGGGCGGCCCGCGGCGCGTGATGCGCGTCTCGGAGATCGTCGCCGTCAAAGGCAAACGCTATCTGGTCAAGGACATCTTCGGCTTTCGACAGACGGGCGTGCGGCGCGGCGTGGCGGTCGGCGAGTTTTTCGCCACCGGCTATGTGCCTCGCCTTTTGACGCGTTTGTCGGCATCGGGCATCGACCTGCCGCCGGAGTTGTTCGCCGAGCGCGTCCTGTTCCGTCCGCCGGAACCGGAGACGCCGCCCGTTCCGCCGTCGCTGCTCGACCGTCTCGCGCAGGCCGGCTTGGCCTCCACTTCGTTGACGACCGAGGAGATCGACCGTGAATGACGCGCGCATTCTGATATTGGCTGCCTTCGTGGCCACCCTGACGTTGGGGGTTTTCTTTTCCATCCGCCGTTGGCTGGAGAAGCGGCGCGAACGGATGGAGCAACGGCTCAAGAGTTCGTCGACCGGCTCCGACGCCGACATCACCCTCAGTGCCGTCTCCCCCGCGTCTCAGGGTTGGACGGATCGGCTGGACGGTGGCTTCGACGCCATGATCGCCCGCACCGGCCTGGATGTCGAACCGGCGCAGGCTCTGGGATTGATCGCGCTGACGGCGGTGGGATTGTCGGCGATTCTCTTTCTGTGGCGCGGCGAATTGTGGCTGAGCGTGTTGGGTCTCATTCTGGGCGGCGGCGGCGTGCTGATGGTCTTCCTCGTCATGCAGAATCGCCATCGCCGCACCCTGTCCGAACAGCTGCCGGACGCTCTCTATCTGTTGGCCCGTTCGCTTCGCGCCGGTCAGAGTTTAGAGCAGGCCATCAACTTGACCGGCGAGCAGGGGACACAACCGTTAGCCGGAGAGTTCCGACGCTGCTCCGGTCAATTGCGTCTGGGTTTGGCCATCCCCGCCGCCCTGGAAGCGGTCGCCAAACGCATCCAGTTGCTCGATTTCAACGTCTTCGTCACCACGGTGTCGTTGCATCATACGATGGGCGGAAACTTGCCGTTGTTGCTCGATCGCTTGGCGGCCGGAACGCGCGACCGCAATCTCTTTCGCGGCTATTTCCAGACGGCGACGGCGCTGAGTCGCGTCACCGCCATCTTCATCGGCATCATGTCGCCGTTGTTGCTGTTGTTGTACGCCATCTTCAAGCCCGAACACGTGCGGGCCTTTTTTGAAAGTCCCAACGGCTGGATCGCCCTGGCCGTGGCTGCCGCGTTGCAAATTATCGGCATCACTTGGCTCTACCGCCTCCTGCGCGTGGATTATTGACGGCAATCGGCAATCGGCTATCAGCTATCAGCTAATAGCCAGACAAGCCGAACGGGTGGTTGGATGTTTTGAACCGAGAACTTTACTCGGAGCCGATAGCCGATAGCCGAAAAGAGAAGGGTGTCATCATGTACGAATGGTTTTTTCTTATTCTGTTGTTCGTGGTCGTGTCGGGCAGTTTGTTCTTGTTGTTGCAGCGCGGCAACGTGCGGCGCGAACGACTGGAGAGCCGTTTGGCCGGGGAACAGACGACCGAACTCGGATCGACTCCCGAATTGTTGCTGGGCGATCTGACGCCGGCGTTGGCCGAACAGACGCCGATGTCCGAGCGCGGCCGCACCGAACTGCAGCGCGAGCTGATCGACGCCGGTTACTATCGACCGACGGCGTTGATGGAGTATCGGGCTTTGCGCGCTGTGCTGGTGTTCGTGCCGTTGTTGGCCGGCGTTACCCTCGCTATCTTTTTTGAGCCGTCGCGCATCCCCGCCGTGATCGTCGCCGGCGCGCTGCTGTCGCTTCTGGGCTACAGTTTGCCGCGCATCTACCTCAACTATGTGGCCCGCGCCCGCACCCGCGAAGTCGAGCGCGGCTTGCCCATCGCCTTGGACTTGATGACGCTCGGCCTCTCCGCCGGTCTGACCATTCTGGCCTCGTTGCGCCGCGTGGCGCGCGAGTTGAAATCGGCCTATCCGGTTCTGGCCTACGAGTTGGAGATCGTGGCCCAGCAAGCCGAACTGCGCAGTCTCAATCATGCGCTGCAACAACTCGCCGACCGCGTGCGCATCCCCGAAGTCCGCAACCTCGCGCTGCTGTTGGCACAATCCGAACGTCTCGGAACGGACATCGGCACGGCACTACTGGAGTTTTCCACTTCGTTTCGCGCTACCCTGAAGCAGCGTGCCGAGTCGCAAGCCAACAAGGCCAGCTTCTGGATGACGTTTCCCACCATCCTCTGTCTGTGGGTCTCCGCCGCCATCATTCTCATGGGTCCGCTGTTCTACGAGTTTTGGAACCGCCAACAGCAAACTCAAGACCTGTTCCGCATGAGAATCGAGAAGATGAAGACGGAAAAGGAACGGCGCGAGAAGCAGTTGCCCAAACATGAGGAGCCGGCATCGGACCTCCCGCAATGATGCGCGGGAATGCACTCAATCTCCTAGACCGGCACGGAATGATGCAGGAGGATTCGCCGCATGTCGTATGGCCAACCGGCCGGCAATGTTCGCATTCGACTATTGCCGATCCTATTCGCCCTCATCGCAGCCGCCCTTCTGGTCGTCAAGGGCTGGCAGACGGGGCCGTTCGGGCGCAATCAAATTGTCGCGCTCAATCCCCAGCAAGAAGCGCAGCTGGGCGCTCAGGCGTTTCAGCAAGTGCAGCAAACCTCGGAGGTGGTGCGCGACGGCGCGATTGTTTCCGTGGTGCGCAACATCGGCGAACGCCTCGCCGCTGCCTCGAACAATCGAGACGTGCTGGCGCAGTTGAAGCTGAAGCCCCAGCAGTTTCAGTGGCAATATCGCGTCGTGCGCAGCCGAGAGGTCAATGCCTTCTGTCTGCCCGGCGGCAAAGTGGTGGTCTACACGGGTATTCTGCCGGTGGCCGAGACGGAGGACGGCTTGGCGACGGTTCTCGGCCACGAGATCGGCCACGCTCTGGCGCACCACGGCGCGGAGCGCATGGCCCAGCAGCAACTGGTGCAGCTCGGTCAAGCGGCCATCGCCTCGTCGCTGAGCGATCTCGATCCGCGGCAACAGCGCGAAGTGATGGGGCTGCTCGGCGCGGGTTCGCAGTACGGCTTGCTGTTGCCGTTTAGCCGCAAGCACGAGTCGGAGGCCGACCACCTCGGTTTGTTGCTCATGGCCGGCGCGGGTTACAATCCGCGCGAGGCGATTCTCTTTTGGCAGCGCATGGAGAAGGTCGGCGGCGGGCGGCGCTCCGAGTTCACGTCCACGCATCCTAGCCACGAACACCGCGTCCGCGATCTGAAAGAATGGCTGCCGGAGGCGATGCAACTGTACCGCGCCAGCGACAAACAGCGCGGACAACGTCCCCTTCCGAGAGCGGACTGAGGACGGCCTATCTTGGCGTCGATTCACCGACGGGTTACAACAAGGGAAGCGATGTGGTGGACGATTCCTCGATGGGGAGATGCGAACGTGGATGCAGCCGAGCTACGCAATGACGCCCTGAAACGCGAATGGACCGATCGGTACGTCGAAGTCAATCCGGAGCGTCCGGAGTTGAAGCGCTTCGCCGGAACCGTTGGCCGCGTCGTCACGGTCAATCAAAACAACAAGGCGGTGGTCGATTTCTCGGACGGTGCCTGGTACGACATCAGCGCTTCCGAAGAATACCTGCGTAAACTCGATCCCGCCGAGGCCAAGGCCAAGTACAAGGGCGACGTCAACAGCGCGCAGCCATACCCCGAAAAGCAGGGATAAACCCAGTTCGGTTAGCCGCGACGCGGAGCGGAGCGCATTGCCCCGCGCTCCGCTCCGCGTCGCGGCTAACCGAACTGGGTGAGGGAGGTCGGCGATCGACAAAAAATGATCTTGCTAATCGACAATTACGATTCGTTCACCTACAATTTGGTACAACGTCTGGGCGAGTTGGACGGCGGGATCGATGTGCGCGTCTTTCGGAACGATTGCATCGCGGTCGAGGAAGTAGGCGCGTTGAAGCCGTCGCACATTATCATTTCGCCGGGACCGTGTACGCCGCGCGAGGCCGGGATCTCCAACGAGGTACTGCGCCGCTACGCCGCCACGATACCGACGTTGGGGGTATGCCTGGGGCATCAGTGCATCGGCCACGTCTTCGGTGGCGAAGTGGTGCGCAACAGCCGGATCATGCACGGCAAAACCTCGCCGATTCATCACGACGATTGCGGCGTGTTTCGCGGACTGAGCAACCCCTTCGAGGCGACGCGCTATCACAGCCTCGTCATTCGTCGCGACACGTTTCACAATCCCGATTTCGTCGTCGGCGCGTGGACGGCGGAAGGCGAGATTATGGGCGTGCGCCATCGCACTTGGCCGCTGCACGGCGTACAGTTCCATCCGGAGAGCTTTCTTACCGTCGAAGGACCGCACTTGTTGCGGAATTTTCTGGAGACGACGACCGCGTAGCAACCGAGGCAGCGGTACGAAGTTTTTACGGTTCTCTTCTTTTTTTGCTCCCGTTGGGCTGCTGAATCGTCTATGATAACGGCACACCCTGCGAGCGGGTGTCGTTAACCCCCTGTTATTTCGTACATTGAGGGGCTAATGTCCCCCGCTCGCCGAAAGTTTGATCTACTCCTGATTGGCGGAGGAACGTGTTATGTATCTGGCCCCGTTGGCGTTTTTGCTGGCCGCGCAGCCGGTTCTTGCGAAGCCGATTGTCCGGCCGCGCCCCGCTCCCACTCCCGCCGCGCCTACGCTCAGCGACGAACAGGTGCTGAAAAACGTCAACGTGGAGGCCACCGGCCCGGCGTTGGTGGAGTTCTTCAAGAAGCGCGTGACGCCGACCCTCGATAACGAACGGGCGGGCAAGCTGACGGCACAACTGGCGGACAGCAAGGAAGAGATTCAGGTCAAGGCGGCGCGGGAACTGATCGCGCTGGGACCGCTGGCCGTGCCGGCGCTGCGGCGAGCCGTCAATGAAGCCCCCAACGAAGAAGGGCTTGCTCGCGCCCGCAAGTGTCTGGAAGCCATCGAGGGAGCCAACGGATCGAATGTGGTGCAATCCGCCGTGCGCCTGTTGGCGGCGCGCAATCCGGAAGGCGCGGCCGACGCGCTGCTGGGCTATCTGCCGTTGGCCGACGATGAGACGGTGGTACAAGAACTGGAGACGGCGCTGTTGACCGTTGGCGTGCGCGACGGCAAACCGGAATCGGCGTTGGTGCGAGCGCTGAGCGATGGCGTGGCCATCCGCCGAGGCGTGGCCACGCGCGTGTTGTGCAAAGTCGGTGGCTCGACCGGACGCAATGCGGTTCGTCCCTTGCTCAAAGACGCCAAGCCGAGCGTGCGGATGCAGGCGGCTCTCAGTCTGGCCGACGCCCACGATGCCGAGGCGATGCCGGTTCTCATCGAACTGCTCGGCAATCTGCCCGAAGATGGCCGCAAGCGCGTGGAAGAATATCTCACCGATCTGGCCGGCGAGTGGAGCGTGCGCACGCCGCAAGGCAACGATGCCACCTCGAATCGCCTCCGCCGCCAATTGTGGACGGCCTGGTGGCAGAGTCTCGACGGCAAACAATTGCTCGAAGAGTTTCAGAATCGTACTCTCAGCGACGACGAACGCACCCGCGCCTTGGGAGCGATCGGCAAACTCGCCGACGCCTCCGCCGAAGTCCGCGCCAAGGCGTCGGAGGATCTCATCGCGCTGGGGCCTCGCGCCGCCTCGCTGTTGCGACAGACCCTCGATGTCGGCGACGGGAAGCATCTCGGCGCGGTGCGCCAGTGTTTGACGGCGCTGGAGCGCGACACCAACGGGCCGCTGCCCGAAGTCGCCCTGCGCTTGCTCGCGCTGCGCCGTCCCGAAGGCGGCTTGGAAGCCCTGTTGGCCTACTTGCCCTTCGCCGAGAACGACAGCGTCGCCGACACGATCGCCGAGTTATTGGCGACCCTCGGCGTTCACGACGGCAAGGCCGACCCCGCGCTCGTTCGCGCCTTGGAGGATAAAATCGCTTCGCGCCGCGCCGCCGCCGCCGTCGCGCTGTGCCGAGGCAGCGCGGACGACGAACGGCCCGCCGTCCTCAAATTGCTGAAAGACTCCGATGCCACCGTTCGGCTGCGAGCATCGTTGGCGTTGGCGCAGCGCGGCGAAAAGGCAGCCGTGGCTTCGCTCATCGCGCTCCTCGCCGATCTCCCGTTCGACCAAGTATGGGAGGCCGAGGAGGTCTTGATCGCGCTGGCCGGCGATGCCGCTCCCAGCGAGCGCGTCGTGGGCGAGAAGGCGGCCCGAACCGCGGTCGTCGATGCCTGGAAAGCCTGGTGGAAGAAGGAAGAGAACAACGTCGATTTAGCTAAACTTGCGAACGTCGAGCGCGGCAACGGCAACTTCCTGATCGCCGAGATGCAAGGCAACCGCGTCCTGGAGGTAGACCGCAACGGACGCATTCGCTGGCAGATTCAAGGACCGCAATGGCCCTGGGACGCCGTCGTCTGTCGCAACGGCAACGTCTTCGTCACGAATTCCAACAACAATCAGATCTCCATGTGGACCAAACAGGGCAAGATGGTGTGGCAGAAGAACATCAATCAGCCCTTGTGCTGCCAACAACTCCGCAACGGCAATATCTTCGTCTTCGGTCGTCAGGGATACTTTGAATTCGATGTCAACGGCAAGGAACTCTCTTCCCATCCCCTCAACCAAGGCTGGATCATTGAAGGACGCAGATTTCCCAACGGCCACATCGCCTACATCACGCAGCAAGGGCAATACACGCGCCTCGACGCCGCCGGCAAGCAAGTCAAATCGTATCAAGTGCCGAATAACAATGGCGGCGTGCCCATCTACGCCGAGGTTCTGCCCGGCGACCGCGTGGTAACGTCGTACAACACCGGCCGCGTCGTCGAGTACGACGACAAGGGCAAGAGCGTCTGGGAAGTCGCGGTCAACAGTCCCGTATTCCCGCATCGTCTTCCCAACGGTCACACGTTGGTGGCTCAGGGCAACGTCAACCACATGGTCGAGATCGATCGCAAAGGTAAGATCGTTGCCGAGAAAAACCTGGACTATAAGCCGTGGCGCATCCGCCGCCGTTAACCCAAGGCGACTCTTTCGAGGAACCTTTGCGAACGCATCAGGCTCCGAAAGAACGCCAAACCCACAATCCACGAGACTTCCATGATGTATCGTACTTTTCGGACACTCCTGCTTGCCGCCGCGGTTCTCGCGGCCGCGCATCGCAGCGCCTCGGCTCAGGTATTCGTGAAGCAAATCGGCTTCGCCCCGGGTGTGGCGTTTCAGTCTGTGCCGGCGACGCAGGAAGGAAAAGCGGCCGAAGGCGATGAAGGAACGCTGCGGTCGGTGGGCATTTCGATCGACGATGCCGGTCTGTTGAATTATTTCCGACTGCGCAGCCAGGGCACGGCCAAACCGGAACGTCTGGCGGCGCTGATCGAACAACTCGGCGACAAATCGTCGGTGGTCGCGCGCAAAGCGTCCGGCGAACTGGCGGCCCTCGGCGCGCCGGCCATACCGGCGCTGCGTCAAGCGGTAAAAGATCCGGATCAACAACAGACGGCGGCGCTGGCGCAGCACTGCTTGAATGCTCTGGAGCAACAACCCGGTCGGCTGTCCACTGCCGCCGCGCGCTTGCTGTCGCAACGCCACCCGCCCGGCTCGGCGGAAGCGCTGCTCACCTTCCTGCCCAACGCCGAAGACGATGGCGTGGTTGAAGAAATCCGTGCCGCCCTCGCCGCCGTCTACCAACCCGACGGCAAAACCGATCCCGCGCTGCTGAAGGCTCTGCGCGATCCCTCTCCCATTCGCCGCGCTCTCGCCATCGATACCCTGTGCCAGAACGGACTGACCCCCTCGGTCATGGAACAAGTGCCGCTGCGCGAGTTGTTGCAAGATCCCAAAGCGACGGTGCGTCTTCGCGCTGCCCTCGCCCTGACGCGCGCCCGCGATGCCAAGGCCGTTTCCACACTCATCACGCTATTGTCCGAGTTGCCGGTCAATCAAGCGCGTCAAGCCGAGGAATATCTCACCGAGTTGGCCGGCGATCAATCGCCCAAAGCGGCTTTGGGCAGCGATCTCGCTTCGCGGCTCAAGTGTCGCGATGCCTGGGCGACCTGGTGGCAGTCCAGCGAGGACGGCAACCGCCTGCTCGAAGAAGTGCGCAAACGCACCGTCACCGAGCCGCTGCGCCTGAAGTGCGAGGAACTCATCAATCAACTGGGCGATACCGATTTCAACGTCCGCGAGAAAGCCGAAACGCAAGTCAAGGCCATGGGCGCGATGATCGTCCCCTTGTTGCGCCAGGCTTCGACCCATCAAGATCTCGAAATTCGCAAACGCGCTCTCGCCTGCTTGGCCAAAATGACGACCGATAAAAACCTGGCTCTGTCGTCGATCACCGTGCGCTTGATCGCTCTGCGCAAGCCCGCCAGCGCGGTCGAGGCGCTGATGGCCTACGTCCCCTACGCCGACGATGAGAACGTCCAACAAGAAGTGCAATTCGCTCTGAACGCCTTGGCAATTAAAGAGGGCAAGCCCGATCCGATTCTCGTCCGTTCGCTGTCGGACGAACAACCGGCGCGTCGCGCGGCGGCGGCGGAGTCGCTCTGTCTGAGCGGCGATCGCGAACATCTTTCGACCATTCGCAAACTGTTGGCGGATGAAAACGCTTCGGTGCGCCTCAAGGTCTCGCTGGCGATGGCCGGAATCCGCGAACGTGAAGCCGTCGCCACGCTCATCGACCTCCTCGGCGAACTGTCCAGCGATCGCGCCGAACCAGCCGAAGAGTATTTACAGCGCCTCGCCGGCGAGCGCGCTCCGGTGAATCTGCCCGTCGGCGACACCGGCGAAAATCGTAAAAAGCGCCAAGCCGCCTGGTCCGCTTGGTGGAAAGCCAACGGCGAGCGCGTCGTTCTCGTCGATCGCTATCCGCCCGCCGGTACCGAACGCTATCTCGGCCACCTCTTGGTCGTCATCGCCAATTCTGGACAGGTCATGGAATACGGCACGGATCGCAAAATACGTTGGCAGATCGGCAACCTCATGAATCCGCGCGACGTGCAAGTGCTGAGCGGCGACCGCATCTTGATCGCCGAGTTCGGTGCCCAGCGCGTCTGCGAGCGGAATCGTCGCGGCGACATCTTGTGGCAAAAGATGACCAACGGAACCAATCCGTTGGGCGCGCAACGCCTCCGCAATGGCCACACCTTCATCGCCTGCGCCAACAAATTGATGGAAGTCGATCGCTCCGGAAACGAAGTCTTTTCCATCAATCGTCCCAATCACGACATTATCATGGCGCGGCGTCTGCGCGACGGACAAATCGTCGTGGTGACCAACCAGGCCCAGTGCATTCGCATGGATGCCTCGGGCAAACAATTGAAGAGCTTCGGCGTGCAAATGGCCTGGCAAAACGGACTCGACGTTCTGGACAACGGCCACGTCCTCATCCCGGCCACCTGGATGAATAAGGTTCTCGAGTACGACGCCGAAGGCAAAGTCGTGTCGGACGTGACCTCGATGCAGCCCATGTGCGCCGCCCGTTTGCGCAACGGCAACCTCCTGGTCGGCCCGCAAGTGTGGCCGGCAAAAATCATCGAGACCGATCCGTCTGGAAAACAGGTAAGCGAGATCGGTAATCTCCCGCAAATCGCCTTCCGCGTGCGCACGCGGTAGGTATGTGTCTCACAGAAGAGATTTACAAGCCGCGACCGCGAGGGAGCGGGGGACGAAAGGGCTTGAAACCCGCTTCCTCGCGGCCACGGCTCCGCGAGAACTACCCTTCTGGGATGGACTCGGAGACAAATCCGACGGTTTCAAGAAATCGCTCGGCTGCGATTGGGGGATTCAGCCATGTGTCGTTCTTGGCTTGCAAGGATCGCCGTGGGAATGTTGGCGCTGGCGTTGCCGCTTTCGGCAGCGGCCAAAGACGACGATGTCGCCGCGCTCAAGGCGGCGGGCATCCCCACCGATGGACCCGGCTTGGTCGCATTCTTCAAACAACAGACTCTCACACTAGCCGACGAAACGCGCATCAAGGCGCTGGTGCGTCAACTGGGCGACGACGAATTCAAATCCCGCGAGCAAGCCTCTCGGCAACTGGTCCTTCTCGGTTCGCGGGCGCGGACCTTCTTGCAAGCCGCCGTCAAAGATCCCGATCCGGAAGTCGCTCGCCGCGCCCAAGACTGTCTCGAGCGCATGGCGCGTGGAGCGACGGTTTCGTCCATGTCGGTGGCGGTGCGCGCGTTGGCGCGGCTTCATCCGCCGCAAGCCGCCGCCGTCTTGCTCGACTACCTGCCCTCCGCCGACAACGATGCCGTCGTCGAAACCATCCGGACGGCCCTGATCCCCCTGGCTGTGCGCGATGGAAAAGCGGAGCCGGCTCTGCTCGCCGCCTTAAACGATAAATCGCCTCTCAGACGATCTATTGCCGCCGCCGCGCTGTGTTTTGCGCATCCCGCCGACGCCATGCCGGGCGTGCGCAAACTTCTGCAAGACCGCGATCCTCACGTTCGGCTGCGCGTCGGTCTGGCTCTGGCCGCTATCCGCGACAAGGATGCCGTCCCCGTTCTCATCCGTCTGATCGACGAACTGCCGTGGAGTGACCTCGAAGCGCCGATGTACTACCTCGAGCGACTGGCGGGCGACACCATTCCAGAGGCTGGCTACAGCACGGATGCCGAGACGCGCCGCAAGTACCGCCTCGCCTGGGAAGCCTGGTGGAAAGATACCGGAGCGAAGCTGGACCCCGCCCGACTGGAACAAGCCTTCCGTTCGCTCGGCTACACCACGGTCGTCTTGCTCGATGAGGGGGTGGTGGAAGATCTCGACGCCGACAATCACCCGCGCTGGAAGATCGGCAATTTGAGCAAACCGCTCGACGTGCAACTGCTGCCGGGCGACGAGCGCATCCTGGTCGCCGAACATGCGGCCAACCGCGTCAGCGAACGCGATCTCAAGGGCCAAGTGCTGTGGAAGCATCTCGTTGAAGGCCCGCTGGCGGCACAACGCCTCTCGAA
>JAJXWW010000082.1 GCA_021781415.1 Planctomycetota bacterium | reverse complement strand
TTGCGGTCGATAGAGTGACCGGAATTTGGGAGCGGAGGGGCATTCCGAATGGACAAGGGCATGTCACTGGATGTCAGGACAAGGTAGCACTCTGAAAAAGAGGCCAATTTCCGACCGACACTAACTAAAGAACGCCCTTCTTTGGATTGCCCGAATAAAAGGAGGAATCGCGGGGTCGCCCAAGTGAGTGGAGGAACCCTGGTAACGGTCGTAGAGCTGGCGCTCGTTGTCTTCCATGCCGCGGTCGACCGAGCCGATGTGGGTGAACGTGCCGCCCGGCGGAACGATGCCCTCCACGCTAATGCCGACGCGCCCGCCGATGAGTCGGGGCAGCTGAGCGGTCACATGCTCTTTCCAGGTCTGCGCGTCGTCACCCAGCTCGCGCGCTTCGCCAACGAGCCGAAAAACGGCCCGAACGTCCCGCAATCGCAAGAGTCCCGAACGCCCCATTGCGTCCCCCTTTCTCTCACCTTGGAACAATCTCCTCTCCGCCCGAATGGGAACAGTATTACACTGGCCCGTTTAGGCTAATTGATTTCGCGGCGAGAAATGAGGAAAGTTAGGATGGATGGCGCGAATGTGCGGATTCGACCGAAACGAGATCGCCTTCCTCCCAATGGAAGTCTCTCGGAACTCGCCGCGTATCGGCGCGATACAAGAAAAATGAGCGACTCGCCCCGACGCCTATAGCTTAGCGTTGAAAACCGAAGCAGGCCACAAAAAACATCGCGGACGTGCTTTGTCGATCCGTTCGCGACCCGAATTTCTCTTCAGGAGTTCTCCCCAATGATGTGGTTGAAGTCTCTGCGGCAGCGTTGGCTTGGAGCGAACGATGGATTATCGCGCGGAGCGCAGCGCGCGGCCAAGCGACGGCGCTCGGTTCCCCTGGAGTTGGAGCGGTTGGAAGACCGCACCGTCCCCACGGTTTTCAACATCGCCAACGGCGACGTCGCGGGACTGATTAGCGCCGTCAACACGGCCAACAGCGACGGAAGAGCCGATACCATCGTGCTGGCATCCAAGGGCCTGTACGTCTTCTCGTCGATAAACAATTTCACCAACGGAACGTCCGACGGCGGCAACGCGCTTCCGGTTATCACGTCGAGCAATCTGACCGTGAACGGCAATGGCGCGACACTCGATCCGGTGTTCGTCGGTGGGCGGAACGCCCGTCTCATGGATTTGGCTCCAGCGGCCAATCTAACGATGCAGGACGTGAAAATCGAAGGCTTCGAGCTTGCGAGTCATACGTCCTCGTTTGCCGGGACGGTCGAGGGAGGAGCGATTTTTAATAGTGGCGGCCACTTGACATTAAGGTCTGTTACGGTTGCGGACAATGCGGCCTATAACCAGTTTGGAGCCGCGGCGGGCGGTGGAATCTACTCGCACGGAGGTACGATAACCCTATCCAACAGCATCGTCTCGAACAACTTCGCCAGCGGCGGAACCCCGCCATCCCTGAGCGCTTCGAGCGTGCCCGCGGGAGGCTCCGCTCAAGGCGGCGGCGTCGATATGTCCGGCGGTCAACTCGTTTTGCTCAGCGGCAAAATTGAATCCAACGATGCCTATGGAGGGGTCGGCGCTTCGAGATTCGCTTCCGCCACCGGAACTATCAAAGGAGGAACGGGAGGCAAAGCGCAGGGTGGCGGACTCTATCTGAACCAAGCGAAGATCGCTCTCGAAGGCGCGACGATTCAGAACAATTACGCATGGGCGGGAAGGGGAGGGCGCGGCGGGTACACCTCGTTGGGCACGGTCAAGAACGGGTCGTCGGGGGCAAAGTTGGGCGGCGACGGTGGCAACGGCGGCAACGGTCATAAAGCCAATCCTTCGGGAAATGGAGGGAACGCGGCGGGAGGCGGCATCTACATCAGCGGCGGGCAAATGGTGGTTGCCTCCGCGACGGTCTCTGGAAATGGAGCGCTCGGCGGTAACGGAACCACTGGAATGTCTGGAGGGAATGGCGGCAACGGAGGCAAGGGCAAGTCCGAAATCAAAGTCATCGACGGCGTGGGATTTAACGGAGGCAATGGAGGCAATGGAGGAAATGGCGGCAACGGAGGCAACGGAGGGAATGCCACCGGCGGCGGTCTGTACCTGAACAAAGCCACCGTAACTCTCTATCAGTCAACCATTAAGAGTAACAATGCAGTCGGAGGTTCCGCAGGCTGGGGTGGAATCGGAGGAAAAGGCGGCGCGGGTGGGTCCGGAGGCGTGGGAGGAACGGGGAGCGCGGGTGCGAAAGGGGCTGCTGCGGGGACGGCTCCCTTTAACGATGGAGATACGGATGGCGACGACAAGGGACACTTTGCCGAGCTTCAGGGAGGCGTCGGTGGAAATGGTGGGAAGGGCGGTTCGGGCGGCGCGGCCGGTAACGGCGGCAATGGTGGCAACGGAGGCAACGGAGGCAATGGGGGGAATGCCTTGGGTGCCGGCCTCTATCAAACGGGAGGATCGTTGGGATTAACCTCCTCGACCATCTCCTCGAATGCGGCGACAGGAGGGATGGGCGGCAGGGGGAGACCGGGAGGGAAGGGGGGTGGAGGTGGCGGCGGTGGGGGAGGAGGACGGGGTGGTGCCGGTGGTTCGGGCGGCCCCGGAGGTCACGGTTCATGGTTCAGCACCAACGACAACCACTCTGGCACAGGTTTCGGCCCTCAAGGCCCAAGCGGTAAGGGCGGAACCGGAGGAAACGGCGGGCAAGGGGGCAATGGCGGGAACGGCGGCAGTGGAGGAAATGGTGGCAACGGCGGCGTGGCCACGGGAGGAGGGCTTTACCTCGCTTCCGGAACCGTCACCCTGAGTACCGATTCCTCTATCGCCAGCAACTCGGTGAAGAGCGGCGCTGGACTCATTGGGGGTAGCACTGGTACGGCTGGATATAACGGGTATGGAGGTTACGGAGGAGGTGGCGGTTCGGGTAGTCCGACCGGACAATTTGGATTGACCGGCGGGAACGGAACGCCCGGGTTTAAGGGCCTTCCCAGTCCGTTTCCCGGCACGACGCCCGTAAGCACGTCTCCGGACCAGTTCAACGCGACTCCGGTGGTTACTCTGCCGCAGGCGGAGGTTATCGCGCCCCCGGCGGCCGCGACCGTGTCCGACTTGCAGGGTGTCTCAATCCTTCTGGCCCAATTCACGCAACCCACGCCCGCGACATCCTCGAAAGATTACTCCGCCTTCGTGAATTGGGGCGATCAATCCGCCGACGATTCGGCTTTCAGCAGTTCGCCGGTGACCATCAAAATCTCCGGCGATCAGATTCAAGTCTTCGGCGACCATACCTACGCCGCGACGCAATCGTATGCGGCCACGGTGGTGCTATCTCAAAACGGCATAACGGCGGCTGAGGCAACGGTCACACTCAATCCGGCCACGAACGTCGCGAGTCAGGTCAGCGTGAGCAGTACCGGATTCCTCTACAATCGCGGAACCAAACTGTTCGGCGGCACACTCATCATCACCAATACCAGCGGCAGCCCCATCCGGGGATCGTTCGATCTACTGATCGAAAACCTAACCGCAGGCGTGACGTTGAGCAAGGCAACCATTGTCGTCGGTACAACGGCTTACACGTTGACCATCACCAAGACGACCGAAGGGCCTTACGTTCACATTCCCGCGTCCTTGCTCAGCCAATTAGCCCCAGGAAAATCGCTGAAAATAGCGCTCTTCTTCAGCGATCCGTCGCTGAGTGTCTTTAGTTTTACGCCGTTGCTGTTCTCCGACGTACTTACCAGTTAGACGTAGTATTTCTATCCGGGAGAGATGAAGATGCGAAACGAACGATGCAAAAGAGTGTTCCGATTGATTCTCTATTCGATTGCCGTCGCCGTCGGCTTTGGCCTGGCTCCATCGGCCAAAGCCGACTTCTTGGTGACAGTAAATACGTCGTCGATCTCCGGCACGCAAGGCTTTATTGACATTCAATTTGCCCCTGGGCTTGGTTCGCCGACCGCGACGGCTACCGTGACGAATTTCTCGACCGATGCAACCTTGGAATCCTCCGTGAACGGCACGTCCGCCGGCACGGATGGAGGCGGTTCGGGTAGCTTGCCTGGAACCTTAACCATCAGCAATACTAGTGCTCTCAATGACGTTTATCAACCGGTTACTTACGGCACTTATTTCAGTTTCGATGTGTCGTTCTCCGGTTCGCTCGACAACGCCGGAACTTTTGCCGTGACGATGTATGCCAATGACTTTTCCACCACGTTGCTAACCACCGATCCCAACGGCACGGTCGCCGACATCAATTTCAATTCCGACGGCAGCACGACGACGCAAACTTTCCAGGACTCGATTGGAAATATCGACGCGAGCATTCAACCCCTCGGCGCGGGGCCCACGGCTCCCGCGCCGCCCGCTTGGTTGTTGCTCTCTATCGGAGCGATTGGAATGTGGGCGATGCGGACGCGCTTGGGAATGGTCGTGCCGCCCCTCGCCGCCCGACGCGCTGGATCGTTGCGAGCAATCGGTTCGGGGTGTTGAGACAAGTCGATTCGGACACATCTCATCGGCTTAATGTTCGTGCAATCTCCGGCGGCAAGGATGCCGCCAAGCTCGGCGAAGCGCCTCGATTCAGAACGGGAGAATAAATAGGTCGAGATACGGCCGCGGCGAGAACGCGGCAACCTTTGAGACGACGGTTTCTCGTTCGATTCACTTCTTGTTTTCGATCCGATACAGATGCGTGAAAGTGCGGACGAAGAGCGCGTTCCCGGAGGCGGCGGGTGAGGCGCGGCAGCCGTCGTCGAGTTTGTTGGCGGCCAGCTTTTTGAAGGTGCGGCCAGCGGCGAGGACATGGGCGCGGCCGTCTTCATCGAAGAGATACAGCCGACCGTCGGCATAGAGCGGCGACGCCCAAAACTTGCCGCCGAGACGTTCTTGCCACACCGAGTCGCCCGTCTTAGCCTCCAAGCAAGATACAATCCCATCGTTGTTGACCATGTAGAGCAGATCGTCCACCAGGATCGGCGACGACCGCGACGGGACGACCGCTCGGTTCTTCGCCTTCCAATCGAGGTGCGTCGCCGTCACGTCGCCCCGCCCGCCCTCGCGCACGGCCAACAGACCCAATCCACCGTCGCCGGTGCAGAGGAATATCCTGCCCTGCCCTTGTAACGGCGGGGCCGGAACATTCATGCCGCCGTGATAGACTTTCCACAATTCTTCGCCGGTCTTTGGATCGTAGGCGATGGTGGCCGTCGCCGCCGAACTGATGAGTTGTGGCTTGCCGTCGATGGTGCGGATCGCCGGTGTGCCGTAGGCTTTTTTCATATCCCCGTTGGTCGACTTGTATTGAATGTCTCGGTCTTTCTTCCACGCCGTCTCGCCGTTTTTCTTATCGAGCGCGACGACGTATTGCCGGTCGAAGCCGTCGAAAGTGAGGTACAATAAATCCCCATAAAGGATCGGAGAAGAAGCTGGGCCGCGATAATGATCGCAGTGCAGATCGCGCCTCCGCCAGAGGATTTCGCCACTCTGGGAGTTGAGGCAAGCCGTGCCGTAGGTTCCGAAGTGGACGTAGACTCGACCTTCTTCGATCGCCGGCGTCGGGGAGGCGAAACTATTGTACTTGGCCCACAGTGCGCTCGGTTGCTCCACATCGAAGACATTGACGTCGTGCAATACCCTGCCGTTGCCGCGATCGACGCAGACGGCGAACAGTCTCTTGCCGTCCTCCGGTGCCGTCGTCAGCCAAACCCGATCGCCCCAGACGACCGGCGACGACCAGCCCTTGCCGTGGATGGGCGTCCTCCAAACGACATTCTTGGTCTCGCTCCATGTCGTGGGCAATTTGGCGTCGTCGGCGCGACTGTTGCCTCCTTGTCCACGAAACTGCGGCCAATTCTCACCGGCGATAAGCGGGGAGACGAGGAAAATCGTGGCGAAAAGAATCGTCAATCGGCGCATGGTGAACTCGACTTCTATTTCCTGAGCGCGGGTGGGTGTAAATTCTCCGACCGAGACGAATGGCGGAGGGTTTGCGGCCTCCCGCTCATTAGGGGGGTTATAGCAAATACGCTTCCTCTTGGCCGTCTTCATTCCGGCGCGGTAAACTGAGTTAGAGTCCTCGAATCGAGAAAGGACCACCATGCGCCGCACACTTTTCGCGTTCGTACTCGCCGCTCTCCTTCTCAACACCGCCGCGCACGCGCGCGCCGGTTTGTACTATTCCGGAGAGGTATACTCGGAATTGCCTTCGCAGTGGCGCGGCTTCTTGCTCGATCAACGAACATTGCGCGCCCTCGCCGCGACGCCGCCCGCCGGGAAGGCAGAATCGCCGACGCGCAAGCACTATCGAACCGAAGCGGAGAAGCTGGCGAAATGGGCGCGGCAGCGCAAGTTGACGGCCGAGGAAGCCGCCGATCTCGGCGCGCTGTTCGTCCGACTCGGCGACACCGCGCGCGCCATCGAGATTTTGCGCACGGCTCAACGAGAACATCCGAGGGACTTCGCGCTCGCGGCCAACCTGGGGACGGCTTGGCAAATGCAGGGCGATTGGGCGCAGGCGACGGCGTGTCTGGAACAAGCCGTGCAATTCGCTCCCGCCAAACGGCGACCTTTGGAGCAGCTTCATCTCAAACTCGTTCGTCAGCGCGCTCGGCGCTCGGGGGAGACCGGTGATCTCGACGATCTGTTCGGCCTCCGCTGGCAAAAGCCGGGCAAACTCACCGAGGCGGAGAGGAAAAGTCTGACTGCGGATGCTGCCGCACAGTTGCAGCAGTTGGCGCTGTGGCTGCCGAGCGACGGCGGATTGCTTTGGCAGTTGGGCGAATTCGCGGGAGCGAACGGCGACGCGGCCCTAGCCGCCGCGATTCTCGACGGCTGCGTCACCGAATTCGGCATGCGCTCGACCAAATTGAACGAGCATCGCCGGGCCTTTCGGATTGCCGCCGATCTTGCCAAACAGGACGGCGACACCAAGACTAAACACGAGGGACACGCCGGGTTTTTCAAACCGCGTTCGACGCGCCCGCTGGCTCGCAAGCTCGACCGCGCGCCACTGCCGCCCATCGACCCCAAGGGGGTCAACGTGTTGCCGTGGTCCGTCGTTTCGGAGACGACGGTGGATCGCCGCTATCGACCGACATTTCCCCCGTATTTGAAAGATCTCGACGGCAAGACGGTGGCACTGAGCGGCTATCTGCAACCGTTGGGCGACGACGCCGACTTCAATGCCTTCTTGTTCGTCGAGTATCCCATCGGCTGTTGGTATTGCGAACAGCCCGAGGCGACGGCGATTTTGCTAGTGGAACTGCCGGAAGGTAAGACATATCCCTACACGCGCGAACGGGTCAAGGCGCGCGGCAAACTGCGCCTCAACGCCACCGATCCAGAGAATTTTCTTTACACGATCCGAGACGTGGAAATCGAGCGCGACGAGTAAGTCTTGGTCGTCAACGGCGGTAGTTGCCGCGCGCAATGGTGTCCGCGGCGGCGAGATCGTTGATCTTTCGCGCCGCTTCGCCGTCGTGGGGAGCCATCTTGCGCACTTCTTCCCAAACGGCGATGGCGTCGCTAAACTGGCGTTGTTTTTCGTAGAGATTGGCCAGGGCGCGATAGGCGGGGATGTGGCGCGGATCGTTGCGGCGTATCTCTTCCAGCATCCACGAGGCCAAACGCAGCAGTCCCAGCTCGACGGCGGACTCGGCCATGATCGTCTGCGTTTTCAAGTCGTTGGGGTTGCGAACCAGGAGTTCCTCGCCGTCTTCCAACACCTTAAGAAATTGGCCGGAGCGCTTGGCGGATAGGACGCGCGCCCGCGAGGTCAAGGCGCTCAACGACGCGATCCAACGGCTGAGTCCTCGCCGCTGGGCCGCCGACCGACTAACTTCGCGCAGCGCTTGGCGATAAACGACGCTAACCGGATCGAACTTCGTGCATTTCAGCAACAGTTCGATGGCGTATTCGAGATTGCCGTTGCCGCGCGCCTCTTCGGCCCGCTGGTATTGCCGCGCCGCCGTTTGCAAGCTCTCGGCGGATAGTTTCAGTAGCGAGGGATCGTCTTCGGCGACGCGGGAACGGGGGCGAGGCACGGGCGTGGGCGGCTTCTCTGGTCGCGCTTCGGGAAACATCGCGGTGGACGAATCGCTGGGCGAAGCCGACCGATCCCGGGCGAACGGCGCGCGCGGCAAATGGATGGGGCCGTCCTCCATCGCCTGCATTGGCAGCGCCTTCAACGCCGACAACAACTCCGCCGGCGTCTGAAAGCGGTCTTCCGGTTTCTTGGCCAACATCTTCCGCAACAATTCCCACAATTCGTCGGACGCGCGCGCGTTGAACTGGCGAATATCGGGCGGATCTTCTTGCAAGTGTTTCAAGATGCGTTCGCCCAATCCACCGTCTGGGAAGGGAGGACGGCCGGCCAGCATGTGGTAAAGAGTACATCCCAGAGAGTAAATGTCGCTCCGAATGTCGGCGGAGGCGCTGTCGCGCGCCTGCTCCGGCGCGAGATAATCGACCGTGCCGACCGTGCTGCCGGCGCGGGTGATGCGGAACTCATCCTCGCCGGCTTTTCGCGCCAGGCCCATGTCGGTCAACTTGACGCGCATGCGGTCCCGATCGCGCGTCAGCAAGAAATTCGACGGCTTGATGTCGCGGTGCGTGATGCCCTGTTGATAGGCGTGATCCAGCGCCTTCACCGCTTGAATGAGAATCCGCCGCGACTCTTCCGGTGCCAGCTGTCCCTTGCGCTCGATGTAATCGTACAAATCGATGCCATCGACAAACTCCAACGCCAAGAAATGCCGTCCGTTGACGTGCCCGGAATCGTACAGCGTGACGATGTTCTTATGCCCCAGCCGCGCGGCGTGCCGCGCCTCGCGGAGAAAGCGCTCCAGCGTGTTGGGCTTGTCGGCCAACGAAGCGTCCAACACCTTGAGGGCGACGAGCCGGCCCAATTCCGTATCGGTCGCTTTGTAGACCGTGCCCATGCCCCCGGTGGCGA
>JAJXWW010000073.1 GCA_021781415.1 Planctomycetota bacterium | reverse complement strand
TCGCCCGCAGTCCGTGTCGCGTGGCCACGGTCGATGCGACTCGCCACGAGATGCGGACTAAAGGCCAAGGAGCGCGAACTATGTTTCATCGTGCAACTCGAGCCGGCTGCGTTCCAAGACGAAGCCAGCATCGAGCAAATCTTCGAGTCCCAGAATGCTCAAAATCTCTTCGGGCCGAGCCGTCCCGGCCGAGGTCAAGCGAAAAACCATCTCCAACACCGCGGATTCCGACGATCCGCTTCGTTGGATAATCGACAGATCCGCGAGAAAAGGCCGCACATCGAGTCGCCGTTCCGGTTTGCGCGATTGGGGGCGACGGCGATCGATCCAACATTCGGTGCAAGCGAGGATCTCGGTGATACGGCGCGGCAGATCGAACAGACGTTCCGCGGGAATCGGGAGGGCGTAAACCAGATGGCGGACCTGGGCGGTAATCCCGACGGGAATGCGATGGACGGAGAGAATTTCCAAGCCGGGGGGCGTTTGTCTTGCCAGTCGAAAGTGAATCTCTTCGGGATCGATGCTTTCGCGGAGTTCGAGTTCGACGACTTCGTTGCGTCCGACGACGCCGAGTGGCAATGACAGCGCGAAAACGAGGCGCGGCTTGGGATGAAATCCTTGAGAACGATGGAAGGGTAGTTCGCTCCGCCTCAGTAGCCGCTCGAAGGTGCGCAGCAAGTCGTGATGGCTGAGTAAGCGCAGGGCACCGCTTTTGGCGAAGCGGATGCGCGCCTTGTCGAGCGGTCGTTTAGCGCGCTCGACGGGCGGCACAGTCTCGGTGGATTGTATCTCGGATGCCCCAGGCACGGTCTATCCCCATGCGGGGGGAACAATCGGCGCTCGGTTGTCGGCAATCGGCTGTCGGCGATCGGCTGTAGATGTAAGCCGAGAGCCGAGGTACATTAGTCGAATGCCGAGGGAAGAATGCGTCGCGTTTGTTCCCGCAAATAATTGTTTACATCACGGGCCGTTTCCAGCCTCATGGCTTCTTGGGCCACCTTAACGGACTCCTCGACCGTCGCGGAGCGCACCACGCGCTTAATGGTGGGTATACTGTGTGGCGTCACGCTTAGCTGGCGTATCCCCAGGCCCAAAAGCAACATCGTATAAAGGGGGTCACCGCTCATTTCGCCGCAGACGTTGACCGTCACGTTGTATTTGGCGGCAGCCCGCACGACACCTTCGATCAAACGGAGAACGGCCGGATCGCCGGGGCTGTACAAGGTGGACACCGTCTCATTGTTGCGATCGGCGGCCAACGTGTATTGAATCAAGTCGTTGGTGCCGATGGAAAAAAAGTCCACTTCACGAGCCAGCAACTCGGCCAGGAGAGCCGCCGAAGGCACTTCGATCATCGTGCCGACCGGCAGGCGAGGATTGAAGGCGATCCCTTCCTCCTCTAAATCTTCCTTTACCTCCGCCAGAATCATCTTGCATTGGCGCAGTTCCAGCAATGTGCTTATCATCGGAAACATGATGCGAACATCGCCGAAAGCACTCGCTCTCAGAATGGCACGCATCTGCGTTTTGAACAAGGTCAAATTCCGCAGACACAACCGAACGCTTCGCAAACCCAAGAACGGGTTGCGCTCCGGAGCGGTGCGCCAAGCGCCCGATTCCGCCCCAACGCCGAGGGGCAAGAACTTATCGGCACCCAGATCCAGCGTGCGAATGACGACCGGACGATGCGACTCCATCGTCCGCAAGACCGTCAGATACGCTTGCAAATGCTCCTCTTCGCTGGGATGACTCTGTTTGCCCAGATACAGAAACTCGGTGCGATACAGTCCGACTCCCTCGGCTCCCCGTTCCAGACAAGGGGTACTCTCTTGGGGGAATTCGATGTTGCCCAGAAGGGCGACGCGCGAGCCGTCTCGCGTTTGCGCCGGAAGATGACGCAGTTCGTGGAGCTTACTCTCCTGACTGCGGAACGTGGCGCGCACATGCTTGTAGCGTTCCAGCGTTTCCTCGTCGGGATTGATGATGAGCAAGCCGTGGTGGCCGTCCACCACGAGGACATCCCCTCCCGACACATCGGTCAGGAAAGGGCCAACGCCAACGACCGCGGGAATGTCGAGAACCCCGGCGACGATGGCGGTGTGGCTGGCTCGCCCACCGGCTTCCGTGACGAACGCATGAACGCGGCGCGGATCCAGTTCGGCGGTCTCACTGGGCGACAGATCGTGCGACAGTACCACAACCGGCTCGGAAAGGTCGCGCAGCTGTTCGCGGCGCAGGCCGAGGAGATGGCGAAGAATGCGCTTCTCGATGTCGAACAGATCGGCAACGCGCTCGGCGAGATAGCCTCCCTCGATGCTCTCCAAGGCCTTGGCGTAGCGGCGCATGGTACGGCTAACGGCATACTCGACGGCAAAGTTCTCGTTGCGAATGAGCGATTCGATCTCTTGCACCAAGGTCGGATCGGTGAGCATGAGGGCGTGCGCCCCGAAGATGGCCCCATATTGGGGACCAAGCTTGGCGGTGACGGCTTCTTCATTGACGCGCGTTTCGGCAGCGGCTTGGGCCAAGGCCATACTCAGACGATGGCATTCTCCCTCGACTTGGTTCCGAGGGATTGTGCGCTGCGGGATGCGGAACCATTCGGTATCCAACACGAGGGCGGGACCGATGGCGACGCCGGGAGAGACAGCGATGCCGCGTTTTATTTCCATAGCGTTACGTTTCGCGGATTCACTTCCCCCTCGAACTCGATTCATCGTCGAGAACCGCGTTCGTGTCGGCCACGAATGTCTCGAACTGGGAAGGAATCGATCACACGGACGAGGCCGTTGTTTCTTCCTCCGGCGGAGCGTTCAACAGACGAACCAAGGCCGGCAAGGCGTCTTCGGCGTCGGGGCCGGTCACTTCCACCATCAACTCCGTCCCTTGTACGGCGGCCAACAGCATCAGATCGAGGATGCTTTTGCCGTTGACCGTCTGTCCCTCTCGGCTGACCCTGACGCTGCTCTCGAAGCGCGAGGCCAGCTGGGCGAAAGCGCCCATCGGCCGCAGGTGAAACCCTTGTGGGTTGTTGATGACGACGTTCTGTTTTAAGGTTGGCCCGTTCATGGCAATCCGCTCTTGTCTCTCGGCTTTCGGCTTCGGCCGATCGTCGATGGCCCTTTAATGTTCGGCCTTATCGAGCAAGGCAATGATTTCTTCGCGCGTCGAAGCAGAGCGTAACGCAGCGACGAATTTGTCGTCGCGCAATGAGCGGGAAACATTTTCGAGGGCACGCAGATGATCGCCGGGCCGATCTTGAGGCGAAATGAGCAGCACGAAGACGTGAACGGGTTCGCCGTCGAGACTGTCGAACGCAATGCCTTTGCGCGAGATGGCGACCGTGCCGATCAGGCGTTCGACGCTGTTGTGTTTGGTGTGGGGGATGGCGACACCGCGGCCAATTCCCGTCGATCCGAGAAACTCGCGCTTGAGAATGGCGCGGATGATGTCTTCGAGATCGGCCCCTCGAAACTGGCCGGCAGCGCGCAGACTTTCAACCATCTCGCGGATTACGCCTTCTTTGTTCGTGGCCGCGAGATCGGCAATAATCGCGTCTCGCGCCACGAAGTCGGACATTCGCATGCCAACGTCTCCGTCATTCCTCGCCGGACTTTTCCACCGTGGGCGCGCCGGCTACTTCGCCGACCGAGGGTGTCCGGCGATGGTCCTGAAGCTTCTCTTTATAGCGACGCAGCTGGAGGGCGACTTTATCCAGTGCCAAATCCACCGCCGCCATCAAATCGGCGTGGCTATCGTGGGCCACCAAGTCGTGTTTGTGTTCGGCTTGCACCAAAAATTCGACCCACTTCTGGTCTTTCTTCATGTCCACCGTCACCTCGATCATGGTGAGGCGGTCGAAGTAATGCAGCAGTTTCTCGGCTTTGTCGCGGATGAGCTGCTGCGTGGCGTCGCTGATATGTCCATGCCGCACGGAAATTTTGATCTGCACAGACCCGCTCCTTCTATCCATTCGGCCCCGGTTGGAAGCCGTCTCGGTTCAATCAACGCAATTCTAGTCCAAGGCAAAGGTTTCTTCAATGGTTCCCTTGCGCCAACGTCGAATCGGTCATTCGAGTCCGCTCGCTCGGCAACCGCGCGTCGACCTACAACCGCCCAACTACCGAGAAACGAAGGCATCCTCTGGCGTCGCCGTTTTGATGGAGATACAATCTCAGGAATGCTAATTTCGCACTCGCTCTTGAGGATGTCCCCGATGAGTTCCTCCTTCAGCAATGACCCCGCGCCGAACGACCCACGCCATGAGGACGGTTATACTCCGACTCCTCCAACGCCGAAATCGCAGCCGAAAATCGAGAGGGGCGAGGACGAGCCGGGCGTACCGAAACTGGGCAGCCTGGCACAGAAGGCGCGAGGCAACCGACTCAAGCAAGCGCGGGTTATCTTCCTCTTCGTTGGCGTCGCAACCATCCTGATTAACATTCTGGACATCTCCCAGATTCGTTCCCAATTTCAACAGGCCGTGGATAAGCAGATTCAACAGCAAGGCGGCCCTGGCATGGTGATGATCGATCCCCCCTTGCTCCAAAAAGAAGAAGACAACGCTTTCCTTATAGGCTCGCTGATCGACGGCCTGTTCATTCTATCGGGTTTTATCTTCTTGCTACTGGGAGTTCTCGTCTATCGCTTCCCGGTTCCGGCCACGGTTATCGGTTTGGTGTTGTATATCGTGGCATTCGTCGCCGGTCTAACGATTACCATTGCCTTCGGTGAAGGCGAAACGATCGCCCGCTATGCGACGGGTGGAGCGATCGTGCGCATCGCGATTGTCATCGGCTTGATTTCCTCCATCAAATCCGCCTTGGTTTACGAGAGCGAACGGCGCGCCGAAGCCGAATTCGAACCGGCGACTTGATTTGAGCACGATTGAGGTCTTTTCTGTCTCCTTTAAGAGATGGGCCGTCATGATCGGACAAACCATCGAATCCCGTCCGCCGCCACCGTGGGGAGTGATCTCCTGGATTCTCTTGGCGGTAGCGCTCGACGCGTGGTCGGTCGCTGTAAGCAACATCCACTTGGCAATCGGTTCCCTGTTGCCGTGGCTGTCGGCACTACTTCTTGCCCGCGCGCGCGAAAAGCCGTTCGTCGCTCGTTTCGCGGACGACGCTCTCGAGGTGGACGAACCGCCGACTACCGTGCGCTATGCCGATCTGGAAGGACTGCTCGCACCGAATCGACCGTCCAACCCCTATAAAACCGGACGGCGGAGCTATCCCATTCAAGTCGTTCACCGCGAAGGCATCTTGCACATCCCCGCGCGTCTCAACGTCCCTTCGGACGAGGTGTACGGCTTTTTCTATGGCCGCTTCTCTCCGAGCGGTTCGCGGAACGTACCCACCGCCTTAAAGGGCTATCTTGCTCGCAGCGAGCGCGTCCACGGGGCGGAGCGCGTGTGGACGTATGCCGCTCGCGGGTATCTGGGGCGCGGCGCGCAACCGAAACGTCTCCAAGCCTTCTTCCTGGCGTTGCTTCTCTCTGGAATCGTCTGGCTGATATGGGGAACCCTACGAGGCGAGGCCGATTGGATCGGCGGCGCGGCGGCGGCGACGCTTCTCGGCGCGCTTTTCACGTTGCTGCTTTGGCTGTTTGGTAGGCAAACGTCTCGCGCGGCGGGACGGAAGTGGAGACAATCGGGACTGGTCATCTCTCCCGATGGCTTGGCGATGGTGCAGAACGATCTGGTCGGCGAGCTGCGTTGGGACGAACTCCGCGACGCGAAATTGAGAAAAGGCAGTCAGTGGCAGACCAATCAAAACATGGCCGACCAGACTGCTACCATCGCGAACATCCTTCTCAAAGTGGAAGGAGCCGACATTATTATTGCCGATGTGTACGACCGACCCATTGCGTTGATCCATCAAAATCTCTGTCACTGTTGGCACGGAAGTAGAAGCGACGGTCGAACGGCTCCCAGCCTCTCCAGCGACAAACCATTCGTCCCTACTCCGCCTCCCTCCGAAGGGATCGCCCCTTCGGATTCGCGCCTCGGATAGACTGGGACCGACTGGTCGTTCGCCCGAATCGCTCTCAGCGGAAGATCACTTCGTAATAGATAGCCTTGTCCACCGCGCCATCGAGCGTGAAACGACCCTCGGCAACGGGGAGAGTTCGACCGGTACGTCGTCCGTCGTGGTCGAGGATATGGACGGCTTCGATGGGTCGATCCGCGATGGAGACAGTTGCCCGGACGGGTTCCAGAAGAATGGGCGACTTGCCGTTGTTTATCACCTTGTTGTCGGGTGTGAAGTAGGTAAAGCCTGTGTTGCTTTGCCGCGCCAGTGCGGTGATAAGCGCTCGTTTGCCTTTGGCGAGATTTGACTTTGGATCGAGGGCGGTGACAAAGAGTGAAGCGAAGGGGCTGTCGAGGCGGATGGTCACACGACCGAGCTTCTGTTCCTTTCCCTTGGTGAAACCGACGACCGCCTTCGTACCCGGCGTGTTCACGGTGAAAAATCCCTGACCGGAGGTATCCCAGGCGAGTTGCTTCGTCGTCGAATGAACGACCGAGCCGCGTCGATATTGCTTCATGTCCGGCAAAAGGGAAGGGGTAGATTTATCGGTAAACTCGACGACGACCCTACCAGCGGCCAAGGCCTCCGGCGGAACGCTGCCCGTGAAGGTTTTTACGTCGCCGTGCTGTTCGATTTTGTCGGAGAAGTTGAAGCGCCCCTCGGCCAAGTCGGGGATGCGAATGCGTCGCGCTGCGATCACCTCGCCTTCCGTCACATCGCCCCGGTAGATCGTGCGGGCGAGTGATGGATATTGACCGAGAGAGGTAGGCACGTCGGCCTCCCAGACGCCCCAAGGAAATTGGCCGGCGATATCACCGAAGGCGCGGCGAGTCGCTTGGGACTGAAACTCGTAGGAGGCATCCCAGCCTTGCAGTCCCATGCCGTAAGTCGCCAGGATCGCTGGGCCTTCCGCGCTGTGGACGTTCGGATAAACGTGAATCCACTCCGAAAGAGCGAACGGCCGGTCGAGTACCTGTTGGAGTCCGCTGCCGAAATACCCGCTCCCCGGATGGGTTAACATCGAAGAGAACATGCCGGAGCGTTCGCCCTCGAAATAGTTGTGCCGGTCGATGAAGCCGACTTGGTAATCGGAGTACAGGTTGTAGTAGTGGGGAACCATGCTCGGCGCTTGCCAAGGGGAACCGTTGAGCGGTCCCTTGTAACCGGCCTCGCGGATGGCTTTGACGAAGCGACTGTAGAAGCGATCCTGAACGTGATGCAGGAAGGCGGCCGTGTCGAGCAAGCGCCGCCTCGCGCCGCCCTTCTGTTTGGGCAGATTATCTTCGCCAAAGAACCACGGATTTAATTGTGGAACGAGATTGGCCTCGGACAACTTCTCTTCTGGCCGCAACGCCTCTTCCCAAGCGGCCTGAAGCTTTTCTTGGGTTCCATACTTTTCCTTGAGCCAGTCGGCGAATCGCGCCAGAAACCGCTTTCGATAGGTCGGACAAGCATTGAAGGCTTTCTCCGACGTGTAGAAGAAGATGTCGTCCTCGTTTTGCAATTCGAGAAAGCACAAAGCCGGTTCGTCCGCATAGGTGCGGCCTGTATAGGGGTTGCGATGCTTGAGAAGGTTGACGACCATCTCGATCATCAGGTCTTGCACGTCTTCGGCAAAGTGGATGAAGGCATAGGTATTGCCGTTAAGGTTCTTGGCAATCTCGTCGTAGGCCAAGAGCCGTTTGCGATCGCCGGGGACGACGCGAAAGCCGTAGGTGTGCGACCAGCCAAAATAGATGCCATTTTCCTTCAGTTTGGAGGCGAAGTAATCGAGGCGATCCATCCCTTGGGCGTCCATGCGCGTCGAATCGTTGAGGTCGCCGATGCCCATCTGATTTTTGGGATAGGAAAACTTGTGCATGCGCACGGCGTTGACTCCGTATTTGGCGAAGCGAGCGGCCGTGAAGTCCGCTGTCGCTTTGTCCGGAGCGTTGGCGGTGTACGATAGGTTGACGCCCCAGAACTTGATGGGCGTGCCGTCCTCCAGCTCGAACCGATTCTCGACCATGCGCACGCCGCCGCGCTTTCCTGCTGGCCGTTCGAGCCAATCGTTCATGTCGAGGACGCCCGCCGTCAACTCCTTGGAGGGTCGGAAGGCAAACCAATCGGGACCGGCCAGCGTTTTCGTCAAGCGGTCGAGGTCGGCTTGCTTGGCGATGAAGGCAACCTTTTCGGGAAACGTCAGAGTCAACGTGACGCGACGTTCGCCCTTGGGGAACAGGTCGGAGGCCAACACGACGCGCATACCGTTATCGAAGCGAATCGGGCACGGTGGATCGATCTTCATGGCGAGGGTGCTGCGTTTGTCCAACTCGAAGTCGGCTTGCGAGGATACGGGGAGATTGCGAATGCCGCGCACGGGCAAGGAGAACTTACTGGGCTTCCCTTCGGGATGATGCAGAGTCACATTCCCTTGGCCGCCGCCCGCTTCGAATCCGAAGGCTGCGATGAGCTGCGTCAAAGGTACGTCTTTCTCCGCCTTTAGCTCGTAGCGAAAGGCGATCTGACGGGCGGCGGGTTGCCATGCCTCGAATCCCACATCGATCGCCTCGCCGTTCGCCTTGTTGACGACGAAGGGTACGCGAAGCGAAAGTCGATCTCCTTCAGTCTTCTGCCGAGACTGCATTCCGATCCAGGCCCACTGACGGCCCCATCCGACGAGATTCAGCTGCAAGACGGGTTGGTCGCCCTGGCGGATGCCGAACGCCAAGGAGTTATCCGGTTTGATGATGGCGCTCCAAGGCTCGGCCGCGCGGGCCGAAGCGGTCGAGACGACGAGAAAGGCGGAGATCGCCCAGCAGACTCGGCGGAGCAGGGTGCAGCAGCGGGAGAGATGTTCGTTCATGGGATTCTCGGTGTGATAGCTCTGGCGATAAATCGACTAGTGCCCCTTCAAGGCTGAGAATTGGGGTTGCATCTGTTGTAGTTTTTCGGGAAACTTTCGACCACAAGGAGGTTTCCCATGAACAAGAAATTCATT
>JAJXWW010000085.1 GCA_021781415.1 Planctomycetota bacterium | reverse complement strand
TGGCAATCCCCGGATATGCCCGGCGAGTTGAAGGCAGGTGTGCCAATCACTCCGCCAAAGCCACAACCTCAATCCAGCCATGCAGCTGGGCACGCAGCTGCATGACCACGGATTGGGAATGCACCCATTTGTATGTGGGTTTGCCGAAGTTGGAGGCGGAGGCATATGTCAAGGGGGACAACTGGTTGGGGGTGGCGTTGGCGGCGTTGATGCGTCCGCCCTCAGCGGGTAAAGTATGGTTGCGGTTGGAGGCGTTGCGTCGCATTCTGTTGGAGTGTCCGGAGAACGAATATCGCCGACTGTTATTGCAGGAATGCGTGGAGGCGTACACGCCGTTGGGGGACGAGGAAGAACGGCAGTTGGAGCGAATGTTACACAGCGATCCGTACAAGGAGTTGGAACCGATGATACTCACGACATTTGATAAAGGCGTTGCCATGGGACGCGAAGAGACGCTGAGGGAGACGGCTCGATTGCTGTTGGAGAGGCGATTTGGTCCGCTGAACGCAGCGGTGATACAGCGGTTGGAAACGTGGCCCGCAGAGCATCTGCAAGAGTTGCTCTTGGCCATTCTCGATGCCCCTTCGCTTGAGGCGCTCGGACTGGTCGGTGACGAAGCCGTGTCCAACGGAGCGTGAGGCGAAGAGACGAGCCGATTCGCTCACGCTGCCGAGAGTTATTCGACGGTCCCTCATCCGACGTGGAGTTCGACCACGTCCTTGTCGTGCAGAACGTGATCTCGCGTGACCGTCTGTCCATCGAAGACGCCCGTTCCCCAGATGCGTGCCGATTTGAGAGTCTCGGCGAAATCGCGGTGGACGGTTTCCGCGAATTGAAGCACGTTGCTACCGCTCTTGCAGGTGAAGGGCGAGGTCATATCCGGCGGTTTGCCGGGCCTTTTGCTGTAGACGCGGATGACATCGAGCAGGTTATAGATGGCCGTGCGCAGGGCTTCCAGACCGTTGCCCGATTCGGCGTCGAGTGCCTGAATCGGATAGCGCGAGCCAAACAATTCTCGCACCAGTTCGAGTCGTTCGGCGGCATCGGGCAGATCGAGTTTGTTGGCAACGAGAAGCGTCTTGGCGTGGTGCAGCGTCGGATCGTCGGACTCGGCGGGCGGTTCGCCAACGAGATGCGTTTTCACTTGGGCCAGACGTTCGATCGCGGCTTCGGCTGCCAAGGGTCCGTCGTCGTCGCCGAGATCGACGACCAGCAAGACGGCGTCGGCGGCGCGGACCATGCTCGACAGATAACCTTCGAGATAGTCGGCGGTGATGGGCGGCGTATCGACGAGTTGCACGCGCACGTCCTCCCAATCCATCATGCCGGCGTGGGGTTCGCGCGTGGTAAACGGATAGGGCGCGACTTCCGGAGTGGCACGCGTCAAGCGCGTCAACAAGCGACTTTTGCCGCCGTTGGGTCCGCCCACGAGGACGATCTGCCCCGCTCCCTGCTTGGGTATCTTGTGGCTGACGCCGCCCTTTTTAGGACTTTTGCGCTCTTTTTCGACCTCTTCTCGCGCCGCGCTGAGTTTCGTTTTCAGTTCGGCTTGCAATTTCTCGCTGGCCTTATGTTTGGGAACCAGCGTCCACATTCGCTTGAGGCATTCGAGCCGTTCTTCGGCACTCTGCGCGCGTTTGTACTCGGCTTCGGCTTCGAGATATTGTGGAGTGAGATTGACGGCCATGCTTCCTCTCGCGGTTGCGACCGAACCAAAGCGAGCGTGGGAATCGTCCGCCCGCCACTGGTACGATATCAACGTCGTTTTTTCGAGTCCACGTCTTGAGTCGGTCGGGTCTCGATTCGCTCGACCCGACCTGCAAGGAACCTCATTCTAATCCATCGCGGAGTCTTGGCCAGCGTTCTCGAAACGAGCGCGCCGCCGGAGCGGGGAAATCGCGCGACGCAGTCCACGCCGCGCCTTGTCCTGGAAGACGCCGCAGCCAGCCCTCGCGTGCCAAGGGACGAAGGATCGAACGCACGCAGCGCAGAGCCAGACGGTAGAGCCAGGGACGACCGAGAACCGCCGCCGAGATCCGATAGGCCAGTTTCTCCAGACGACTCTTGCCCCCGTGGTGGTGTTGCAATTCACGCAAACCGATGAGCATATGAGGGATGTTGATTTTCACCGGACATGCCGCCTGGCATGCGCCGCACAGCGACGACACATGCGGCAAGTGTGGATTGTGGGACACGCTATCGTAGAGCGGCGTCAGAATGCTACCGATAGGCCCGGAATAGACGCCACCGTAGGCATGGCCGCCGATTCGGCGATAGACTGGGCAAGCGTTCAAACACGCGCCGCAGCGGATGCACTGCAAACTCTCGCGGAACGGCGTGGCCAACACGCGGGATCGGCCATTGTCGAGCAGCACCAGATGAAACTCTTCCGGTCCATCCGTCTCGCCCGGACGGCGGGGACCCGTGATGATACTGGTATACACCGACAGAGCTTGTCCCGTCGCCGCCCGCGCCAACAACTTCAGAAACACCGGCAAATCGCGCCAGCGCGGCAGCACTTTTTCTATTCCCATGAGTGCCACATGAACGCGGGGACAAGTCGTCGTTAACCGAGCGTTGCCTTCGTTGGAGATGAGGACGATGGTTCCTGTCTCGGCGACGGCGAAGTTCGCCCCGCTGATGCCCATGTCGGCCTGGGCGAACTTCTCGCGCAGGAGTCGCCGTCCCGTCTGGGCAAGCGACTCCGGCTCATCCGGCAACTTCGTTCCGGTGTAGTCCGACAGGATGCGCGCGATGCTCTCCCGCGTGTGATGGACTGCTGGCGCTACGATGTGCGACGGACGTTCGCCCGCCAACTGAATGATGAACTCGCCGAAATCCGTTTCCGTCACCTCCAATCCCGCCGCTTCCAGCGCGGGATTGAGATGCACTTCTTCGGAAGTCATCGACTTCGACTTCACAATGCGACGGCTGTTCGTTCGCTGGGCGATGTCGAGAACGATTCGCCTCGCCTCCTCGGCGTCGTTGGCCCAATGAACGTGCCCGCCGCGCTTCAGGATCGAGGCTTCCAATTGTTCGAGATAGCGGTCGAGATGGGCGAGGGCGTGTTCCTTGATGCGTTTGGCATGTTCGCGGAGATCGTGAATGTCGGCGAGGGCGGCGTATCCGCGCCGATTGCCGGCCATGAGCGTGCTGGTCAACCGTATCAGCGCTGCCTGCAACGGTGGATCGGCCAACGCCTGCTGGGCGGCGTTTAGAAAGTCGTGATGTTCGTGGCGCGCGTAGTCGTTCATGGAGCCATCTTAGCGTCTCCGCTCTCGTTGGCGATCCGTCCGGGAAAATCGGCGGCAGCCGTTCCATCGAATAATTTCTTCCACGAGTTGCCTCCAGACGACGCTGCTTCGACGGCCGGGGAAAGGAGTGGCAGCACAAATCGGGACAAGTATCATTGCAAATGGGAATCCTTCTCGACAGGATAATCCCAATGCCGACGGCGGTTCGTCGGCAACGTCTATACTCGGAGGACACCATGCGTTACTCTCTCCTACTCGCCGCGCTTGCGTTTATCACCGGCCTCTTGGCGACCGACACGCCCGCCGCGCCGGTGGCAAAACCCAAAGGCGGTTCCTCATTCTTCAACGGCAAGAATCTCGAAGGTTGGGAAGGGCTGGAATATTGGAGCGCCAAGGACAAAGCGATCGTTGGGTTTACCCCGCAAGATCCGAAGTTCAACACCTTCCTTTGCAGCAAGAAGAAGTACGGCGATTTCGAGTTGAAGTTCAAGGTTCGGCTCAAGGACGGCGTCGGCAACAGCGGCGTGCAGATTCGTAGTAAAGTGGTAGACAAAGAGAAATTTGTCGTCGCTGGGCCGCAGTGCGACATCGGCGCGAACTATTGGGGCAGCCTCTACGGCGAACGGTTCGGCGGCATGATGAAACAATCGCCCGGCGATCTCGTCAAGAAAGCCGTCAAGCCCAAGGAGTTCAACGACTACTACATCAAATGCGTCGGCAAGCACGTCACCATCAAGGTGAACGACGAAACGATGGTGGACGACGATTTTCCCAAGATGCCGGACGACGGCATCATCGCCTGGCAGCTGCATGCCGGATTTCCCACGATGGAAGTCATCTTTAAGGACATCCACTTCACCGATTTGAGCAAGTCGAAATAGAAGGAGTCGGACCCATTTTTGATACGCTTGCGGCTCGGATTCGTGACGAGCCGCAAGCGTTCGGTATCTTCTCGTTTGGGTGACGGTCATGCGCGTTGGCATTTTCGGCGGCACGTTCGATCCGGTGCATATGGGCCATCTTCTCTTGGCCGAGCAGAGCCGAGAACAGGGACGGCTCGATGAAGTATGGTTCGTTCCCGCCGCGCATCCGCCTCACAAGGACGACCCGACGTTGACGCGCTTCGAGCAGCGAGTGGAGATGCTCGCCTTGGCCCTGGCCGGCCATCGCGCCTTTCGCATCGACGAATTGGAGAAAGAACGTCCCGGACCCAGCTACACCGCCGACACCCTTGTCGAGTTGCGCCGCCGTCATCCGCGACACGATTTTTATCTCCTCATCGGCTCCGACACGCTCAACGATTTGCCGAATTGGTATCAACCGGCGCGCGTTTTGGAACTGGCCGGCCTCTTGGTGATGACGCGCCCCGGCGCGGCGGTATCGACCGTCGACGCGCTCCGCGCGCGGCTCCGTCTGCCGGAAGAAATACCGGTGCGCCTCGACAGAGTCGAGACGCCGCAGATCGACATTTCCAGCAGCGACCTCCGTCGCCGAGCCGCCACCGGTCGAAGTCTCCGCTTTTTTCTGCCTCGCGCCGTGGAGTGTTACATCCAGGATAAGAACTTGTATCGAACGGAAGCGGTCGTTCGGCAGTAGTCGAGAGGACGGGGATCGACTATTATTTTCTACGGACCACCGCTTTCCGATAACGGATTACCCGTATGGACTATGCCGCGCAGCGCCGCCAGCGCTTGATCCGAACGCTGACCGAGGAGGACATTGATGTCCTCATGATCGGCAATCCGGTCAACGTCACCTACCTGACGGGTTTCACCGGCGATAGTACCGTTCTGCTCCTCACCCGCGAGCGCCTGCTCTTGGTGAGCGACTCGCGGTACGCGGTGCAGCTGAGTGAGGAGTGTCCCGGTCTGCCGGTGCATCTTCGCACGGCGGCGCAGAAACTGCCGGAGGCCGTCGGCCAGATACTCAATGGACTCGGCGTCCGGACGGTCGGTTTCGAGAGCGGCGCGGTAACGGTTGCCGAGTACGAACAACTCCGGCAACTGGCTCCGAGTCTCAATTGGAAGCCCGGCGTGGATCGCGTCGAGAAGCTGCGCGTCGTCAAGGACGCCGACGAACTCGTTCAGATCCGCAAGGCGATTGACGTGGCCGAGCGGGCCTTCACGGTGATTCGCGCCTTGCTGCGGCCCGAAGATACCGAGAAGGAACTGTGCGATTCCCTCGAGTATTACATCCGCCGCGCGGGAGGGAGTGGGACGGCTTTTCCCCCGATCGTCGCCGTCGGCGAACGCGCGGCATTGCCGCACGCGCCGCCCACAGATCGCCGCGTAGCATCCGGCCAACTGTTGTTGGTGGATTGGGGCGCGAGCGCTCCTCTGTACAAAAGCGACTTGACTCGTGTGCTGATTCCTCGTACAACTTCCGCTTTCGCAGGCGATAACGCGGCGATGGCCGACAAACTGCGCGAGGTCTACTCGGTGGTGCTGCGTGCGCAGGAAGCGGCCTTTCGAGCGATTCGACCGGGTGCGTTGACGCGCGACATCGACTCCGCCGCGCGTTCGTCGATCGCCGAGGCGGGTTACGGCGAGTATTTCGGCCACGGATTGGGACACGGGTTTGGACTACAGATTCACGAAGCGCCGTGGCTTCGGCCTAACGGCGACATGCTCGTCGAACCGGGGATGGTCTTCACTCTGGAGCCGGGCATCTATCTGCCCGGTTGGGGCGGGGTTCGCATTGAGGACGACGTTCTGGTTACGCCGGACGGCGTGGAACGCCTCACGCATTTGCCCCGCGACTTCGATGCGATGGTTGTTGCTCCATAGGGCGTAGGTGGGGTCGAGCGCGGCGAGACCCGCCCGAAAAATCGAATTGGATTCGTGAAGGAGATCGCGTTGGCCGACGATGCACGCAAATATCCGGGTCCGTTCGATGTTCGGACGGTGGAACAACTCGTCCTCTTGATGAGCGAGTACGAACTGAGCGAGATTGATCTACGAGACGGGGAACAGCGCATCGCTCTGCGTAGGGGTGGTTTTTCACCGGCAGCGTCCGCGCCGGCTCCCGTCGAAATGGCACGGCCCGCTTCACTCCCAACGCCGAAGGCATCCGCCGAGCCGCCGCCACCCTCGCAGCCGTCTCGCCAACTCACCGAAATCAAAAGCCCCACGGTCGGTACCTTCTACGCTCAAGAGAAACCCGGCTCGCCGCCCTATGTCGCGGTCGGAGCGCGCGTCGCGCCCACCACGATCGTTTGCCAGATCGAAGCCATGAAAATCTTCAACGAGATCCAGGCCGAATGCAACGGAACCATCGTGGAGGTTTGCGTGCAGAATAAGGAATTCGTGGAATACGGAACCGTCCTGTTCCGAGTCGATCCCAACACTTGAAACGACGATCGGCATTCCGCACTCGGCGAACGGCCCACGACAAACGGATTGCCGAGAGCCGAGAGCCGAAAGCCGAGAGCCGAAAGCCGACGATGTTTCAACGCATTTTGATCGCCAATCGTGGAGAAATCGCCTTGCGGGTCATCCGCGCCTGCAAGGAGATGGGCATCGAGTCCGTCGCCGTTTACAGTGAGGCGGATCGCGGCGCGCCCTATCTCGATCTCGCGGATCAGAAAATCTGCATCGGCCCAGCCACGGCGAGCGAGAGCTATTTGAAGATTCCGCGCCTCATCAGCGCTGCCGAGGCCGCCGACGTGCAGGCCATCCATCCCGGTTACGGCTTTCTCTCCGAGAACGCCCACTTCGCCGAAGTGTGCCGCGATTGCAAGATCGAGTTCATCGGCCCGCCGCCGGAAGCAATGCAACGGCTGGGCAACAAGAACGAAGCGCGCAAACTGGCGAAACAGGCTGGGGTTCCGGTCGTTCCCGGCAGCGAGGGGTTGATCGAGTCGGACGAGGACGCACTGCGTTTGGCCAAGGAGATGGATTTTCCGGTTCTCATCAAAGCGGCAGCGGGTGGCGGCGGGCGCGGCATGCGCGTGGCGCGCGACGAAGCGTCGCTGCTGAGCGGTTTGGTGTCGGCGCGCCAGGAAGCCGAGAGCGCCTTTAAGGACGGCAGCCTCTATCTCGAAAAGTACATCGAACAACCGCGCCACGTCGAAGTGCAACTGCTCGGCGACCGCGAGGGGCACATTGTCCACTTATGGGAGCGCGATTGTTCTCTTCAGCGCCGCCATCAGAAACTGGTCGAAGAGTCGCCCGCGCCGAATCTGCCCGACAAAGTGCGCAAGGCCATGTGCGATGCGGCCGTGCGCCTGGCCAAGACGGCCGGCTATTACAGTGCCGGAACGTGTGAGTTTCTGGTCGATAAAAACCATAAGTTCTATTTCATCGAAGTGAACGCACGCATTCAGGTCGAGCATCCGGTGACGGAACTGGTGACGGGCATCGACCTGATCAAAGCGCAAATCCGCATCGCCGCCGGTGAGAAACTGCCGTTCGCCCAGCGCGACATCGTACATCGCGGCTGCGCCATCGAATGCCGCATCAACGCCGAGAATCCGGCCATCAATTTCCGACCTTCGCCGGGTTTGATTACGCGCTGGCAACCGCCCGGCGGTCCCGGTGTACGGCTCGATAGCCACGCCGTCGCCGGCTACCGCGTCCCGCCGAACTACGATTCGCTCGTCGCCAAGCTCCTCGTCTATCAACCGACCCGCACCGAAGCCTTGGCGTGCATGAGGCGGGCCTTGGACGAATTCGTCGTCGAAGGCATCCACACGACCATCCCCATTCACCGCGACATCATGCGCCTCGCCGCCTTCCGCGACGGCCTCGTCGATACGACATTCATCGAGCGAACGTGGCAGAAGAAGTCGTGAATCAGGCTCCGACTGGACGAGATTGCCCCATCGAATCGCAAGCTCGACGCGAACTCGGACGCGAGAGGAATGACAATCGCCGGCCAGGTGATATAAAGCAAGAGAACGACGGAGTCGTCATCGAAAAACTCTCCCGGAAGTCCAAGGGTGTGCGTCTGCTACTCGGGTGGGAACTTCTCGTTCTCACGCTCCGCGTGGGAACGCACTTTCCGCCGCTCCGCGGCGCGTCCGTATGCTCGTTTCCACGCAGGAGCGTGGGAACGAGAGAACCATCCAGGTAAAAGTTGCACACCCAAAGTCCAACGATCCACTCTTCTCCCAGTCATCCCGCGGTGAAGCGCGCTTCGCCGCCAGAGCTTTGACAACGAAGATTTAGATTCAAGAGTTCGGTCTATTCACACCTTTGGAGAGAGAACTGAAATGACTCGCATTGATGGTTCGAATCTCGTATTCCTTCGGTGGTCGATGGCGCGGCGGGTGGCGATGCTCGCGGCCTTGGCGGTGCTGCTGCCCCAAGTTGTCGCCGATCCCCCGGCCGCTCCGAAAACGACGGCTCCCGCGCCGTCGGGCCTCGATCCCCTCGCTCTGGATAAGCAACTCATCGCCGAAGCCAAGAATGGCTCGCAAATCATGGCCAATCTGACGTATCTGAGCGACACGATCGGCCCGCGTCTCACCGGGTCCGCCGCGCTCAAGGAAGCCAACGAGTGGGCCGCCGAAAAGATGCGCGCCTACGGCTTAAGAAATGTTCACCTGGAGGGGTGGACGATTCCGGTCGGTTGGGAGCGCGGCCGGGCTTCGCTCCGCATCGTGGAACCGAACAATGGCCGTTCGCTCACCGTGGCCGCGATGGGCTGGACACCGGGAACGAAGGGCAAAGTGACCGGCGAGGTGGTGCTGCTGAAAGCCCGCAGCGCCGCCGAGTTGGCCCCCTATAAGGGCAAACTCAAGAACGCCGTCGTGCTGCGCGGCGAACCGACTACCATTCGCCCCGTAACCGAAAACGGTTTCGGCTCTCCACGACCGCGCGCCGATGCCAAGGGCGACAAAAAGGGTGACAGAAAAGCGGAAGTTCCCGCGCCGCCGCGCCGCGAACGAGGCTATCCCTCGCCGACCTTTCGCCGCGAATTGGCGGAGTTCCTTCGCACCGAGGGGGTGGCCGCGCTGTTGATGGACGCGGGGAAGCCGCACGGACTGCTGAACATGACGGGAGCTTGGCGCGGAGACGATCGCGTCAGCGGAGGCGAGCCGCTGCCGAGCCTGTTCGTCGCCCACGAACACTACGCCCAGCTCTATCGCCTGGCCACGCGCCCCGCGCCGGCCAAGACGCGCGTCGAGGTCGAGATTGAAAACAAGCTCATTCCCGGACCCGTCGCTGTCTACAACACCGTCGGCGAGATTCGCGGGTCCGAGAAGCCGGACGAGATCGTCGTCCTGGGCGCGCACCTCGATTCGTGGGATCTCGGCCAAGGTACGACCGACAATGGCACGGGTAGCTGCGTCGTTCTCGAAGCGGCGCGCGTGCTGGCCAAGAGTGGCGTTCGTCCGAGACGCACGATCCGTTTTGTCCTCTTTACCGGAGAGGAACAGGGGTTGCACGGTTCCAAGGAATACGTCAAGCGGCACAAAGACGAGATGGCCAAAACGTCGATGGCGCTGGTTCACGACACCGGCACGGGCCGCGTCCTCGGCATCGGGTTACAGGGGCGCGAGACGCTGAAACCGATTATGGAAAAGGAACTCGTTTCGCTGAAGGCGCTCGGCGTGACCGAGATAGACCTGCGCGGCATGGGCGGCACCGATCATCTCTCGTTTGAAAAGGTCAACGTGCCTGGCTTTGCGGTGCGACAAGATCCGGCCGAGTATCGCTTCTCGCACCACTCGCAATCGGACACCTTGGACAAAGCCCGCGAACCGGATCTGATTCAGGGAACGCAGGTGATGGCGGTTGCCGCCCTGCGCGTCGCCAATCTGCCCGAGTTGTTGCCGCGCGAGAAGCCGGTTCCCAAACCGGCGACGGAGAAAAAATGACGTCGAAGTACCTCTTCGCCGACCGACCGCGCCGACAAGCACGATTTGTGTCTTGTCGGCGCGGCGACGGCCCGAGTTCCGCTTTGTCGCAACCCGCGCATTCCCACTTCCCCAGCCATCGCTACAATCACCCTGCCTCTTCCTTTTGTTGGTTCCCAAGACGGCCTTCCACGCCCAAGCCGATGGCGTTGGATGCCGGTTCGCACAAGGTAAAAGGATCAAGAGCATGAGTACCGCTCCGTCCGCTTCCATCCCCAAGCAACGCACGTTCCTCGGCCATCCTTTGGGCTTGTACGTCTTGTTTTTCACGGAGATGTGGGAGCGATTTAGCTTTTACGGCATGCGGGCTTTACTTGTATTGTATCTCGTCAACGATTTTAAGTGGACCCAGCGCGAGGCGTCGAACGTCTACAAGTGGTACACCAGTCTCGTTTATCTAACGCCGCTGTTGGGAGGTTATTTGGCCGACCGCTGGCTGGGGAACAAGCGAGCCGTCGTCATCGGCGCGATTCTCATGGCGATCGGGCAATTCCTGATGACCTTCGAGCCGGAAGCGATCTTTTACGCCGCGCTCGTGTTCTTGATTTTCGGCAACGGCTTCTTCAAACCGAATATGTCCACCCAAGTAGGCCGACTCTATCCGCAGAACGATCCACGCCGCGACGGTGCCTACACGATCTTTTATATGGGAATTAACCTCGGTGCCTTTCTGTCGCCGTTGGTGTGCGGTTGGTTGGCGGCGAACACCATCGGCGGACGCCACACCGGATTCATGGCTGCGGGCATCGGCATGGTATTAGGATTACTTTTCTATCTCGTCGGCCAACCGTGGATTCAAGAGCTAAAGGCGGGAGCAGAGACGCGCGTGGACGGTCGAGAGGGAGTCGAACCCGTACAGCAAGTCGGCGGCCCCATGTCCGAAGCGACCGCCGAACAAACCTCTTCAACGGTTCCGCACCTGAACCGAATGGCACCGACTGTCTGCGCCGTCCTCGGCTGGGTATTGCTCGCCGGCGCGTTGGTACTGGGAGCGCTGCGCGTCATCTCGGTGAAACTCAGCTCGCCGTCGGAGTTTCTCGAAAGTCTCTCACTGTCCAAACACATTGCCAACAACACCTTGGTTTCAATGGGCATCGTGGCCGTATGTGCGTTGATCGGTGCTTGGATATTGGGTCAGCCGCAACGCGCGTTGCGAGATCGCGTTCTCACGATCTATCTTCTGGGCATATTCGTCGTCTTTTTCTGGGCCGCCTTCGAGCAAGCCGGCAACGCGCTCAACGTCTGGGCCGATAAGACTACGAATCGCTACTTGACCGGCCCCGCTCAGCCGCCGCCGCTGTTTCCCGAAAAGCCGCACTCCGATCAAACCGCCGAAGGGGAGTCGGATCAAACCGGCAACGCGGGGCTATCCAGATGGTTTACCATGTGGAAACTCAAACCGAGTCGGCCCGACAAAACCGGCGAGAAAAAGGGCTTATGGGAGTGGTTTAAACGCCAATGGAACCCCGTTCCCGCCGAGTATTTCCAGTCGATCAATGCGCTGGCTATCTTCGTCCTGGCTCCGCTGTTTGCCTGGCTGTGGACCGCGCTCGATCGTCGAGGACTCAATCCCTCGGTAGCTGGGAAAATGGCCATCGGTCTGGTACTTATTAGTCTTGGATTCGGCGTGATGTACCTAGCCGCCCAACGCGAAGATCAAACGACCGAGACGGCATTCGAAGGCGAATTACCCCCGCAGATTAAACTCAATGCCGACAATCAACTGTGCGAAGAGGAAAACAAAGAACTGAAACCCTATCATGCCAGCCGACTCACCTACGACAAAGAGAAGAAACGGCTCCTCATGCGCGGCGTCCTGGCGGATACCGAGCGCGACCGGATTGTACGCGATACCGCGCCGGAGTCGTTCGAAAAAGCTATCGAAAAACTCAAGAAGGAAGTGGAGAGTCAGCCGAAAGATAAACCCTTCACCGTTTCCGTCAAACTCGATCCAGTGCCGCCAGGGTTCGATCTGCGCTACGCAGGACTCGACGACAAAAAGGTTCGCTACGACGAGACCGACCACACGCTGACGGTCAAGGATCTGCGTCTCGCCGATAAGGACGTCAAAGCGCTGAAAGTCGCCGCCGGTGAACCGAAATTCCGCGACACCGTCAATCACCTGTATTTGAACTCGGCTCGGCATTGCGTCAGTCCGTGGTGGTTGTTCGGATTTTACATCCTCGCCACGTTGGCCGAGTTGTGTCTGTCCCCGGTCGGACTGTCGATGGTGTCGAAGTTGGCCCCCGCGAAGTTCGCCACCATGTTGATGGGTTTATGGCTCTTGACGAGTTTCTTCGGCAACTTCGCGGCGGGAGCGTTCGGCGAGCGATGGGGCGAGTGGACGCCGACCGAGTATTTCTTATACATCATGGCCCTCCTGGGCATCGCGGCATTCGTGTTGTTCCTGCTTGTGCGTAAGATCACAGCCATGATGCACGGCGTCCGCTAATTCGAGATCGACATGACGCGCTATAAAACCTGGACCCTTACCGACGTTCACGGCGACGTGTGGCTCGACAGCTTCGCGACGGGCAATGACAGCCTGCATTTGCCGATGCCGTTCGATTGGTCGTTGCGCAAACGCACGCTGCGCGGCGGGCTGCGCGATGGACTCGACGCGATCGAGGTCCACAACGGAGCGCTGTCGTTCACGGTGCTGCCGACGCGCGGCATGGGGCTGTGGCGCGGCGACTACCGAGGGAATCCCCTGGGCTGGCGCTCGCCGATTGTCGGCCCGGTACATCCGAAATACGTCCAGCCGCTCGATCGCGGCGGCATCGGCTGGTTGACGGGCTTCGACGAATGGCTGTGTCGTTGCGGCCTGGCTTCCAACGGCCCGCCCGGCGACGACAACGGCACGCCGTTGACCCTGCACGGACGCATCGCCAACGTGCCCGCCCACGCCGTCGAGGCGCGCGTGCAGCTCGACCCGCCCCACGAAATCAGCGTCACGGGAGAAGTTGACGAAGCCGCTCTGTTTTGTCCTCAATTGCGGCTGACGACGACCTATACCACCGTCCCCGGCTCGAATCGGCTGGTAATCCACGATGTCGTGGTCAACCGTGCCGCGCATCCGGTCGAGATGCAACTGCTCTATCATTGCAACTTTGGCCGACCCTTTCTCGACGCCGGCAGCCGCATTCTCGCTCCCATCCGCGAACTCGCGCCGCAAACCCCGCGCGCCGCCGAGGGGATCGACACGCACGAAACCTACGCCGGTCCCGTCGCCGGCTTCGCCGAACAGGTTTATCTGTACGATCTGCAAGCCGATGCGCGCGGCCAGACGCTCGCCGTTCTGATCGCTCCCAATGCCGACCGCGCCGTCGCGCTGCGCTTTTCGCGGCGCGAATTGCCTTGCTTCACCGTCTGGAAGAATACCGGAGCGATCGAGGAAGGCTATGTCACGGGGTTGGAACCGGCGACGAATTATCCCAATTTTAAGAGTTTCGAGAGGCAACAAGGGCGCGTTCCGCTGTTGCCGCCGGGCGGGCGCTGGGAATGCCGTTGGTCCATCGAAGTTGCCGACCACCCCTCCGCCGTGGCCGCACTGATGGCCGAAGTCGCCACCTTACAAGCTCAAGCGCGGGCCGTCCTTCATCGCACGCCGCAGCAACGCTTCTCCCCCGCGTAATCGCGCCCGCAGGGAAGACGCGAATGCGATGGTAAATCAGCGCAACGCCTCCGGCAGTTCGACGCGCTTGCGGTACGTCGCCGCATCGAACGAGCCTTCCGGCGATTCGACGCGACCGTCCCCCAGTTCCGCAAACGCCCACGTCAGCGCATTCCAGGCTTGTCGGGCAGCCGCGTCGGCATTGCCCCAGGTGACGAACGTGAGACGTTGTCCCTCTCGCCGCACCGTGACCATGCCCTGCGATGTGCGAAGGCGCAGTTCGAGCCAGTCGTCGTGGGGCAACTCATCGGGAAAGGCGAGTTGACCGTCGATCATCCCCATCTGCAACGCGAACCCCCGTTGACCGAGGAAGTCGCACACTGCCCCATAGGCAGGGACCGAATTGCCAGCAAATGAGACGGTTTGTTCCATGCCCATCGAATGCGCTCCTCCTCCGCGAATCTTTCGGACAAAACCTCTCTCAAATCCCCGCGCCGGCAGCGAACTCCAGCTCGACATCGAGTGGAAGGCGCAGGTTCTCCTCGGCGTAGGCGTTCATGTCGTACAGCAACGTCTCGGCATCGACTCGACCGGACAGCGCGGTGATTCCGGCTTGGACTCGTACCGCGATAGGTCGACTATGATGGATGAGATAGCCGCCGTTAAGCGGATCGTGGCGCGACGGCTGCACGCGACCACCTTCGGAAACGGCGCGAGTCAGCAGAGTGTATTCGCCCGGCTCGGCGACCTCCCACAGATATTCCCACGGCGTCCAACAATAGGCCGATTGTGCGCCAAGCAGTTCGGCGGAATTCCACGTTTCGCCCCCATCGGTGCTGACTTCGACTCGATCGACCGCCTCTTCACCGGCCCAGGCCACGCCGAAAAGTCGATTGGTGCCGATGCCCAACTCCGCCCCCTCCGCCGGTCGGATCAATTCCGACTTGACCGCCATCGGCCCCACCACGACCGATTCAAGACCGTTGGGCGACGAACGACGCACCGTGTATTTGACGCTCTGATAATAGCCGTGGAAGCTCCGGTTCAGCACTTCGATGCGTCGCAGCCATTTCACCGAGGCCACGCCGTACCAGCCGGGCACAAAGAGCCGCAAGGGAAAGCCGTGGCTCGCGCTCAGCAACTCGCCGTTCATGCGCGTGACCAACAGGGTATCGCGGTCCAGTGCCTTGGCCAACGGCAGACTGCGGGCGAAGTGCATTGGCTCCGGATGATCCGTCTCGCTGCCGCGATCGCTGCCCTCGAAAAGCACCTCCACCGCATCGGAACTTAGCCCAGACTCCTCCAACACGCGGGACAGCGGTACGCCCGTCCATTCGGCATGTCCGACGGCTCCCGCCCCCCACTGTACGCCGGCAGCTTTCTGTTGCAGAAACGACCGTCCGTTTCCGGCGCATTCGACCGTGGCGAATACGCTGCGGTGCGGCAAGGCCAACAGCTGCTCCCACGTCCACTCCACGGGTCGCTCGACGCATCCCTCGACGCGCAGCCGCCACGACGCCGGTTCGACCGCCGGCGTCTCGAAATGATTGCGGACAAAAAAGAGCCGGTTGGGGGTCACCCAGCCTTGAATGCTTTCCAGAGGCGTCTCGCTGTTCTCCGGCGATACCGTGACCATCTTGCGCGATTCTTGCCAGGCCTCCTCGCCGCGCTCTCGGTCGGTCAACGAGTAAACGCCCATGCGTCGAAGCGGCGGCGAATAGACGTGCAGAGTAACCAAGTCCGCTCCGCCGTCCTGGAGATTCGAGAATTGATGGAGGTCGTCGTCTTCGCTGGCCAAGACGCTGCCAGCAGGATAATCGCGCGAACCGACCGCCTTGACGCAGCCGTTGGCTGCGAAGACGCAATCGGTAACGGTGGCCGTGCCGCGGAGGACGCGCACGCCGCAACTCGAACCGAGATGATCGTGGATCGGCGAACGTTGTCCGTTCTTCCAACACAGAACCCATAGGTGATACCAGCGTTTCGCCCGCACCAGCACGCGCTGATACGACGGATCGGCAAAGCGTATAAATTCTGCCACGTCGCGGTCGTCGATTTCCAGTCGCCGCAACTGCGCGGTCAATTCCTTCAACGAAGCCCGGCATTCTAAATGATCGAGATAACGAATCAGAGAATCGAGTTTGTCGCTCATGTTGCTCCTCGCGGACTGCGCGAGCGGGACCGTGCCAGTACCGCTCGACGAACCGATGTGGTGCGAACGCGCCCCATGTTTTATAATTCTATCGAGAAAGCCAAGGAAGAGGTGAGCCGTGCCGGAATTGCCGGAAGTCGAAACCGTGGTCCGCGATTTGAGGCCGCATCTCGTCGGCCGGCGGCTGGCGAGCGTGCGGCGCGGCAGCCGACAGTCTCTGCGCAAACCGTGGCGTTCGTCGTGGAACGCCAAAATCGCCGGTCGTGTCGTGCAAAGCGTTTCGCGGCGCGGCAAGTGGATTCTCATCGAACTGGACAGCCGAGCCGTTCTTGTTGTTCACCTGGGCATGACCGGCCAACTTACGCTCGTTCCCAGTTCCGACCCTCTCGCCGATCACACGCATCTGATTTTCGCGTTCGACGACGGAGCCGAGGAGTTGCGCTTCCGCGATATTCGTCGTTTCGGCAGCGCCGTCCTCTTTCCCTCGCCATCGGACTTACAAGCATTCTTCGACCAATCGCGGTTGGGACCGGAACCTTTCGATCTGCCGGCGCAATATTGGCGCGAGCAGCTGCGCGGCTCGAAGCGTTGCATCAAGGCGGTGTTGCTCGATCAATCGGTGACGGCCGGGGTCGGCAATATCTATGCCGACGAATCGTTATTCGCGGCGCGCCTGCATCCGTCCCGCCGCGCCTGCGATCTCACCGACGCCGAGTGCGACCGTTTGCGCAAATCGGTGTCCTCGGTTCTCCGTCGAGCCATCGAGCGGCGCGGTTCGAGCATCCGAAACTACGTCGGCGGCTCCGGGTTGCAGGGCGCGTATCAGCACGAGTTCCGCGCCTACGGTCGAACCGGCGAAGCGTGTCCCCGTTGCGGCCAAGCCATCGCCTGCCTCCGCCTGGCCGGACGATCCACTCACTACTGTCCGACCTGTCAAACGAATCTCACTCCGAAAAACGCGGAGAAAAGACTACGAAGACCATCGAAGGCAAAAGGGGCCACATGACGGCGCGGTCCACAATCTATTTATTTCCATCCGCGAATGAATTAGGGGAAAGCCGAGAATCGTATGTCGTGGTATCGTTCGGTTAAACGTCTGTTGGGCGAGTATCGACTGGAGCGCAAGTTCCGCTACCTATTCGGTGCCATTATTGTATTGTTGTTGACCGGCAGCTTTCGACTGTACTCTTGGCAGACCGAGTCGTTGGCCTACGATCAGATTAAAACCGCTTGCCGTCTCCTCGTCAACGAGATCGTCGATCAACAGTTGGCATTGGGGTGTCGTCCCGGTCGACCGCGCGAGAAGGATCGCCCCGCCGCGACCGAGGCGCTCGACGAAGCGATGAAGGAGTTCCGCGCGCAATGGGAAAACGAATGGCCCCTGCCATTCAAGTTTCGCGCCGAGATCATCAAACCCAATGCCACGCGCTCGCCGGACATTCCCGACACCACAACCTTGGAGCGCATCAAATCGTTTCAGAGCGATCCGAATAAATACGAGGATAACTATCTCGATCTATCGAGAAAACATAACTATTATTATGGAGCCGTTCGCGCCACCGAGTCGTGTTTGTCCTGTCACCGCCAACGCAACGCCGACCTGCAAGAAGGCGATCTGTTGGCCGTGGTCAAACTCGATGTCGATACACAGCCCATCGAAAACGGCTTTCATACCAATCGCGCCATTCTAATCTCCATCGCTTTCGCCACGACGTTCCTCATTATGCTCGGCAGCTATTTGATCGTCCGCTACGTCATCGTGAAGCCGGTCAAACATTTGAAGGAAGTCAGCGATGCCATCAGCGCCGGCGAATTGAACGTGCGCAGCGAAATTCAAACCGGCGACGAATTTGAGGATCTCAGCCATGCCTTCAATCGCATGTTGCGCAATCTTGTAAGTATGCAGGATCGCTTGCGTCGAGTGAATGCCGATCTCGATCGCAAGGTCGATGAGTTGGCACAAGCCAACATGGCCTTGTACGAATCGAACCGTTTGAAAAGCGACTTCTTGGCCACGATGAGCCACGAATTGCGAACGCCGCTCAATTCGATTCTCGGCTTCAGCGAAGTGTTGCTGTCGAACGACGGATTGAACGACAAACAAACGCGCTGGGTGACAAACATTCAATCGAGCGGTCAACAATTATTGAATCTGATCAATGATATTCTCGATCTGGCGAAGATCGAAGCGGGAAAAATGCAGGTTCGCTTGGTCGAGTTTCAGATACAAGATGTGTGCGAGGGCATGTTGGCGATGTTTCGTCCCATGGCCGAGAAGAAAAACATCGACCTGCGCGGAACATTCGCCGTGGACATCCCCCTTCTGCGCCAAGACGTGGTAAAAATCCAACAGATCCTGTCGAATCTGCTGTCCAACGCCATCAAGTTCACGCCGGAAGGGGGGCGCGTGCAATTGAAAGCCGAGGTCGATCCGATGACCGCTCCGCCCTCGACAACCGCGGCGGGCGTCCGCTGGAATGGCGGCGGCTTCATCGTCCTGACCGTGAGCGATACGGGCGTCGGCATCGCTCGGGAGGAACAGGAAATGATCTTTGAGAAGTTCCGACAAGCCGGCAATCCATTGACGCGCCAACACGCCGGCACCGGCCTGGGTCTATCGATCGTCCGCGAGCTATCGAAACTTCTCGGTGGAGAAGTCACGCTCCAAAGCGAACTGGGTCGGGGCAGTACTTTCGCGGTGCGCCTGCCCCTACAACTGAGCGAAGAGCCGCGCTTGGAATTCGACTTGGCCCACGAAGGCATCGATCTCTCGAAAGCCCAGCGCGTCGATGTGCGTTTGTATTCGCCGATCCCCACCACCGAGACGCGACCGTGATTCCTCGACGCCACGGGACATTCCACCCGCATCGCAACCGCATAGGATATACCGCGTCGTAGGTTCGATAAGACTTTGTTTTTTCGCAAGAGATCACGCCATGAGCGATCCGCTGCCTCGCACCATTTCGCGTCCCCTTCAATTCGCCAACGGCTGCGCTATCGGCATCAGCAACCGCTGGCACAAGGGGCAATACTGCGTCATTCTGACCGAAGCTGGTCTGGTCGGTTGCGGCATCTACGACGTGAAGACGGCCGGTGAGTTCGGCCAAGCCGTGGCCATCGCGCGCGGCACGCCGGAGAAGCCGCTCGTTGAACCCGAAGATTTATTCGAGGCCAGAATCGTCGATCTGACGCCGCGCGCCCGCGAGTTGGGCATCCGCACCGGCATGACGGGGCGCGAAGCGGTGGAACTCCTCCTCGCCGCCGGGGAACCGTCAACGTAAGCCGATCGCTGTTCGCCGTCGCCCATGTGCCCGTTTGCTACGTCATCAATCGCCCTTCTTACTGGCAAAGCGATGTCAGCACCAACGGATAGAGGGGGGAACAGAAGCCTCGTCCCAGTCAGATTGAGTTCAAATAGCTGCACGATTGAACTCCGTGAGACAAGCTCGCAAAATACAGTCCACGATGCGGGAAGGTCAGCGTATGGCGATAAAACTGCCGAGGAAAATCGCTCGACAAATAGAGAAAGCTGGACTTCCGATCGGTGGGAGCGTGCCTTTTGAGCCGCAGCTGGATCGAAATGCCAACGGACAGCCGATTATCCGAAAGGGCACCGTCAGTCACGGTCCAAAAAAAGGAAAGAAGGGTTACGTCGATTCGAAGGATCGGATATGGATAAAAGATAGGGCACACGCAAGCGACCCCGACCATTGGGATGTTCAAGAAGACGGGGGACGGAGCTATTTCCGCGTGGATCTGCAAGGCAATCTGTTGGCCTGAATTGGGAGACTGCGATGAGTACCTCCAAGAATGCAACGCACATGCAGGGAACCGAAGTCGAAACTGTCGGCTTGTTGGCAAACGGTTCGGCCGGGCAGTGGGATGTCGCCATCGACGAGGCGATTTCGGGAAGGAAGCGCTGGTTCGCTCAGATCGAAGGCGCGGCAATCTCTCTCTATTTCGAGATTCCTTCGCCTTCCATCGTCGCCGACTTGCAGCACTTTCTTGAGTGTACCCCAGCGGTAAAGCTCGCTTCGCCCAATGGGTCGAAGGGCTGCGAAGGGCTGCTGGTAATTGGCAAGGACAATAAAACACCTGTAACTGTCCTTAAGGATGACGAGTACCAAGATCGCTTTTTCATCGTCGTGGGGCGAAAGAAAAACCCAATCGTTCGATACGCGATTAGCGGCGTCGACGCGGCGAAACTCGCCGAAGCGCTGCGGCAGGTCCAAGAAGATCTGGATGACGAAGAGTAGGCCTTCCCCGTTCGAGCCGGGGAAAAGGAAAAAAGAAAACAATCCACAAAGCATACCTTATTTCGGGCAGAAATCATCGGAAGCGTCGTGGCTTGGCGTGGATTCGTGACTTTCGCGGCGCAGTCTCCCTATCCTGCGCGGCTCCAGAAGTCTCCGCGTAATATATCGCCACCTTCATCGCTCTGGAACCACGCCTTACCCACGCTGACGCACGCGGTCTTCCAAGGCCCTTTGAACCGTGGGCGGGAGGAACTTCTCTAGGTTCCCGCCGAATGTGGCGATCTGACGTAGCAGCGTACTGCTGACGTGCGAGTACGCTTCCTTGGCCATCAGGAATACCGTCTCGATTTCCGGATCGAGATTCAGATTCATCAACGACATGGTGAACTCGTTTTCCATGTCGCTGGTAGTGCGCAGGCCGCGCAGCATGACGCGCGCTCCGACCTCGCGCACGAACGTGACGGCCAAGCTGGTGAACGGCAGCACCGAGACGTTGGCGTACGGCGCGATGACGGCTCGGACCAATTCGACGCGCTCGCTCTGATCGAAGAACGGCTGCTTGTCCGGATTGATGCCGACGCCGACAATCAATCGGTCGAAGATCGAACTGCCGCGACCGATGATGTCGAGGTGCCCCAGGTGAACGGGATCGAACGTGCCGGTGTAGACGGCGAGCCGATGGGTGAGCGGTGTAGTCATAGCGAAGTCCGTAATCCGTGGTCCGTAGCCATGCGAATAAAGTGATTGTACAGTGAATAAGGGAGAGGATCACTCTCGGAACACGTTTCTCGACCCTTGGCCACGGACTACCTACTATCAGACCATGCAAGTACCGACAACTTTCTTGAAGGATGCTCGCTGTGCTTTTTGAGCCGGAAGAAACTCGATACGATTTGCGTTGGCGGATGTTGGGCACGCCCATTCGCGTACACCCCATGTTTTGGCTGATCAATCTCATCCTCGGCTGGGATGGGGCGATGAATCCTCTAGGGGGTGGATTTCCGTCCCTATTTCTATGGGTCGGCTGCGTGTTCGTGTCCATCCTCGTCCACGAATTCGGTCATGTGCTGATGGGCAAGTTGTTTGGCTCGCACGGTTACATCGTGTTGTACGGCATGGGCGGGTTGGCCGTCGGCAGTAATGTCTTGCAGAGGCGTTGGCAGCGAATCCTCGTTTCCTTTGCCGGACCCGGGGCGGAATTCCTCTTGCTCGCCGCGTTCTTGGGGCTTGTCAGACTGTTCGAGCCACACCTCTCGCGGGAGTGGATTCCTTACGTCCTGCAGATGGTGAAATACATGATCTGGATCAATCTCTTCTGGGGCCTGTTGAATCTGCTGCCGATTTGGCCTCTCGACGGTGGACAAATTACGCGCGAACTGTGCATGGCCATCATGCCGGTGCGCGGCCTGTCGTGTTCCTTGGGCATCTCTCTCGTGGTCTCCGGCGTCTTGGCCGTTCATACGTTCATGGCTTCGCGCGGACAGCCCCTTATCCCCCTTCCTTATCTCAATTTTGGCAGCATGTTCATGGCGATTTTTTTCCTTATGTTTTGCATAAGCAGTTTCTCGGCCCTGCAAGCGGAAAGCGAACGCCATCGACGCTGGGACCACGACGAATGGACGTGAGGACGATTGCATCTCCTCTCTCTCGGGAGTCCAATCCATGCATGTGCTTCATGTCTGCTCCTGCGGAAATCGTTGGTCGAGCGAGAGCGAATTGACCGACCCGTCTTCCATTTGTCCCCAATGTGGCCTCCCCGCCGCGTCGGCAGCCACAACGGGCTGGCGCGCCCTGTGGCCGCGTTTAGCGGTAGCGGCGGGGGCGACACTTTTCCTCGTCTTTGTCGCGGGCATTCTCCTCATTCGCTTGCTCCCCGCGCCCCGCCATGAGCCACAATCGCCCCGCGCCGAGGTGAAGGAATCCGTGCCCTCGCCTCCCGATCCGATCGTGTCGCGTTCGCAGCCATTGCCCGATCCGCCGTTGCAAACCACATTGCCGCTTCTCGATGCGCCGCAATCCACCGCGCCGCCGTTGGACGATCCTCCGCCCCCCCGCACTGTAAAAATCGGAGTGGTGAAACCGTTGCCGCCCGCACCCGCGGACGAATTCTTTCAGCATCTCGTCATCGGCCGGGTTTCGCGCTATCGCATCCTGGAATTGGACGTGGGGCAAGACGTGCAGTACGTCCTCGTGTCCCGGTTCCGCATCGAGAAAAAGAACGACGACGGCAGCATGGTGGTCGAACAAAAAGTTGTGGGCGTCCGTCTGAGCAACGCCGATCCCGCCCTCCAAGTCCGACTCAATGACATGCTGCAAAAGACGAAGGGCGCTTCGTTCACGATGACCTTGAACGCCGACCGCGAGGTAACGAAATTCGAGGGCGGAACGCAGGCATTTAAGGTATTCGATGTGGGCAATCCACTGGGTGGTCCAAGTTTCCTGTTGTGGTCGTTCATGGATCGAGACGGTTGGAAAGAGTTGGCGCAGCTGTCGTTCTTTCAGCCGCCGAACGATGTGCGGCGCGGCCAACGCTGGGATCGTGCGATGAATCACAGTTGGGGACCGCTGGGCACCTGGGACGGCAAGACACACTTTCAGGCGATGGGAAAGCAGCGCGAGATGGAACGCTACGATTATGCACTCGATTTGTCGTACAAGCCGCCGACCAAACGTGGCGGACTGCCGTTTGAGATTGGGCAATCGCGCTTCCAAATTCAGACGGCGCGAGGCGCGATCGCCTACGATCCCAAGCGAGGGCGCGTGGCGGCTGCCGAAGAGCGCTTTCACGTTCGCGGCATGCTCGCCGTATCGTTTGCTGGTATCGAGTCGGCGGTGCAAATGGACGAAATGCAGCTTTTTCAACTCCGCATTGTGGATAAAAACCCCTTGGAGCCTTGAAAGGTTCGAGCGTTCATTCCAAGCTGCTTGCGACGACGGCGCGCATCTTGTCGAGGCCAGACCGCGCCACGGTCAGCGCGTCGCGCTTCCAGTAGTCGCGGTTGAACAATTCCAAGGAGAGGGTGCCTCGAAAACCGATCTGGCGCAGCTCGCGCAGGAACGTCTTCAGCGGGGCGACTCCGTCTCCGGGATAAACCCGCTGGGCGTCGGCGATCGTCTCGCGCGGCGGATCGGCGGGGTAGTCGTTCATGTGCAGGACGTGCAGGACCGAGCCGTTGAGGACGTGAATGCCGCCAAATCCGGAGCCGCCTTTGTAGAGATGATACACATCGGCCAAAATGCAGGCGTCCTTATGACCGCTCTCGACGGCGATATAGGCCGCTTCGCTCAACCGACTCAGCGTCTTGGAGAAGCCCCACACCTCGATCTGTGGCACGACGCCGATCTCCGAGCCGATTTCGAGTAGGGCACGATACCGCTGGGCAAGGGTGGATAACGGAATGTTGGCTCGGTTGGTCGCTCCGCTGGGAGGGGCGGCGATGCGCGTTCCGCCGATCTGCTTCACCGCATCCATGCCGCGCCGCGCGTTTTCCAGTCCCTTTTTCCGTTGGGCTTCGTCGTCCACGATCCACTCGAAAAAGTCGATGGCGCTTGGGACGCTCAACCCGCGATCGGCGATGCGCTTTTGCAGATCCTTCAGCTTTCCGCCCGATTCGACGTACCGATCGAGTTCGCGGACCCACGGCTCGATGGCCCGATACCCGGCGCGCGCGGCGATTTCGACGACTTCAACGATAGACAACTTTTGCCCCATGAGCGTGGCCGTGTTCAGCCCGAAGCGAAACGGCTCGGCTTTTTTGCTATCTGGATTGTCGTCTTTGGTCGCCGCGGCGTCCGAAGCCAACGCTCCGCCGAGTGTTGCCGCCGTAGCCGTCAGCCAGGTGCGTCGATCCATAGTTCCCATCGTGCGATCCCTTTCCGATGCGCTCGCAAACCATCCGAGAACGAAGATTATCGAGAGCCTTGCAGTTTCTTGAGTGCGACGCGCGCCGCTTCGGCGACGACCCGTTGTGGATCGCGCGCGGCTGCCGTCAACTTCTCGACCACATTTTTGCTCAGCTCGCCGAGATTGTCCGCGCCGAGATTGCCCAGTGCTTCGATGGCCGTGACGCGCACTTCCAAGACGTTGTCGTCCATGGCCGCGAGGATGCCAAGAATCGTCGGTTTGCGTTGCTCGCCGAGTTCGCGGCCCATCTGACTGGCGGCGTGCAGAGACAGGGAACGGACGAATTGATCTTCGTCTTTCAGCGACGCCTGCAGCGCGGGAAGTGCGGCACTCGCTTCGGCTCCCATGCGATCGAGTGCCTCGGCGGCGGCGCGGCGTAAGCCGACATCCGAATCCTTGGCCGTCAAGGCGGCGGCCAGCGTCGGCGCGGCGTCGGTGGCCTGCTTGCCCAGCTGGCCCAACGCTTCCGCGCAGGCGCGGCGCAGTTCGCCGTCCGTTTTGACCTCGGCTAGAACCTCGCGCAAACTAGGAACGGCTTGGGCCGAGCCGATGCGTCCGAGAGCGTGGGCGCAGTGGACGCGCATCAACCGCTCCATCTTGCTATCCTTTAGAGCGGTTTGTAGCTCCGCTAGTGCATCTTCGGCATCTTTGCCGAGTTGCTGCAACGCGGCGGCGGCCTCTGCCCGCGTGCCGGCGTCGGCATCCTTTAACGCCAGCCCCAACACCTCGACCGCACCCTGCGCGCGTACTTTCATCTCGCCGAGAGCTTTGGCGGCGGCCCTGCGCACGGACGGTTGCTTGTCCGCTCGCAGGGACGTCGCTAGCGCATCGCGCACCTTCTCTACGGGCACATCGTCCTCAAAACGAGCCTTGGCCGCGATGTAGCCAAGGGCGCGAGCAGACCCGGCGCGGATCGTCTCATCGCTATTCTCGCGCAGCGCGGCGATCAGCGCCGGAGTCACTTTTCGGCTTTTGCGCGGCCCAATCGATTGCACGGCTAACAGAGCCGCCCTGCGGTCGAGGCTCGTCTTGCCGTTTTGCAGCTGGGCGATCCATTCGGATAGCTTCTTTCCGCGCAGCGACGGTTCGTCGTCTTCGGCGCGAATGGCCGTGATTCCCATGAGAAACGCCGCAAGCACGAGAAGCATCCACGAACGAATTGGCAACATGGCGAGAACCTCTCATCCCATGAGGAAACTTCAGCGATTGAGTCCGCGCGATCGACATTCGTGAAGATACTCGGTCGGAGGGTTTCTCGCAAGGAGGCGAGTTGACGAACGAAATGATTTTGCCGGGCGAGTACCCGTTCGCGTCGGAAACGGGTACTCGCCAATCGAGATGGCGAACTAACGACGGCTGCTTCCCGTGCCAAGGATGGCAGTGGAAGCGGGGACGGGAACGGGGGCGACGGTTGCAGCAGCCACGGGCGCGGCGCGTCCGAGAGCGACGGAGAGAAACCACTCCGGCCCCAGTCTCTCCGGAGCGGCTTGCTGGTATTTATTCAGGACGTGCAACAGACGTTGGCTGCCGGATAGCTCGGAGCGCGTGGCCATCTGTACGAGGGCATCCGGTAGATCGGCCATCAGGTAACGCGCCGTCTCCGCTTTGTCCTCGCCGACATTCTTTTCACAATAGGGACCGACCACATTTTCCAAAACGCGCCCTTTACCGACCTTGCGCAGCGCGTTCAAGTCCGCCTCGGACAAACGCAGGGCGCTATAACGCTCCGCACCGGATAGCGCCCTCCGAAAGCGATCGTCGCGGACGAACTCGGTGGTATATTTCGTCTCGCCTCTTCGCGTGGCATCGACGTGGTGGAAGACTTCGTGGTGTAGGGTTCCGGGCAATTGCGCATCGTTGTAATAGGCGGCGACGAGCGCGTTCTTGCCGTTGTAGATACCGAAATAGCGATAGCCCTTCCATCGTTCGTCGAAATCCCGAAAGCCGTCGCCCTGACGCGAGACGCAAGCGGCAAAGATGCCGACGCTCTTAAGACCCACTTTGTCCAAATAGCGCGGCGGCAGCTTGCGCATCTCCGCGAGGACGAGGCGGGCCGCCTTGAGCCGCCCTTCGTCACTCAGGGACGGCATGATGTCGTGATAGGTTCCTTCCGGCAAATCTTCGGCGTTGAAAACGAGATGTGCGCCGCAATAGTCGGCGAAGGCTTTTTGCAAGTGAGCGAGCGATTCCCTGGACGGTTCGTCCGCCGATGATTGCGATACGAATACGGACAAAAGGGCCAATAATAGGACAAGCGACGGACGTTTCACGATCGGCTCCTCTCGGCGCGACGAGATAACGCACGCGGATCGGCTCTAACCCTCCATTCTCATACAACCCCCGTTGGTGTCAAGAGATTCTCGACGCGAAACCTCATTTTTCTTTCTCGTCTCCGCCAAAGTCGAGTTGCTTCGACCTCTGCGCGCTCGAGGCGACCCGCGCGATGTTCCCATTCGGGCCGAACGATTGCGCGACCGAGAATCGTCTCTCACGCCAAGATGGCTCGCACCGCACGATGCTCCTCGACGCCGGTGAGCCTCATGTCCAGCCCCTGCGACTTGAACGTCAAGCGGCGGTGATCGATGCCCAAACAGTGCAAGATGGTGGCATTCATGTCGTGAATGTGAACGGGGTTCTCGACGATGTTGTAGCTGAAATCGTCCGTCTTTCCGTAGCTGATGCCTTGCTTGATGCCGCCGCCGGCCATCCATACCGTGAAGCAGCGCGGGTGATGATCGCGGCCGTAATTCTCGCGCGTCAGCTTGCCCTGACAATAAGTCGTCCGACCAAACTCTCCGCCCCACACAACCAGCGTCTCATCGAGCAGGCCGCGCCGTTCGAGATCGCGGATCAAGGCGTGGCACGGTTGATCCACGTCGCGGCATTGATTGGGTAAATCGCCGGAGATGTTGAAATGTTGATCCCAGCCGCGATGGAAAATCTGTACGAAGCGAACGCCCCGCTCGGTCAAGCGACGAGCGAGGAGACAACTCGCCGCAAATGTGCCGGGCTTGTGAACGTCGGGGCCATAGGAATCGAGGACGTTCTTCGGTTCGCGCGACAGATCCATCAATTCCGGTACGGACGATTGCATGCGGAAAGCCATCTCGTATTGAGCGATGCGCGCCTGCGTCTCCGGATCGGCGACTTCGTCGTACTGTTTCTGATTCAGTCTCGCCAAGGCATCGAGCATTCGGCGGCGCGTGGCGGCATCGACGCCGGCGGGATTCGAGAGAAACAACACCGGATCGCCGCTCGACCGCAGCGCCACGCCCTGATGTTTACTCGGTAGGAATCCCGATCCCCAGAGACGGTTGTAGATCGCTTGTGCTTCTTTGCGTCCGGTCCAGCTTGCTGTCATAACGACGAAGGCGGGGAGATTGCTGTTTTCGGTGCCCAACCCGTAGCTGAGCCACGCGCCGAGACTGGCGCGGCCGGGCAATTGGTGGCCGGTGCAGATGTAGGTGACGGCGGGATCGTGATTGATGGCCTCGGTGTTAACGCTCTTGATGAAGGCGAGTTTATCTGCCATCTTCGCCGTCCACGGCATTAACTCGCTGACCCACGCGCCGGATTGGCCGTGCTGGGCGAACTTGTACTTGGAAGGGGCCAACGGAAAGCGCGCTTGTCCGCTGGTCATCGTGGTCAAACGCTGTCCCTTGCGGATCGACTCGGGAAGATCTTTATCGAAGAGTTGGTCGAGCGCCGGCTTGTAGTCGAACATGTCGAGTTGCGACGGCCCGCCGTTCATGAATAGATAGATGGCGCGTTTGGCCTTGGGGGCGAAGTGCGGCAGATCGGCGAGTCCGCCGGTCGTGGTGGCAGCCCCCGCTCGATCCGGGATCAGCGTGGCTAATGCCGCAGTGCCGAGACCGAGTGTCGTGCGGCCAAAAAAATGTCGGCGTGTGAGGGTCTGAATGTGTTCGTTCAAGGGGTGCATGATACTCACTCCGTCTCCCAGAGCGAGAGGGGTTCTCACTCATACCCCCATTTTACACAAAGCGAACCGGCAACGTAAGTCGCCGGTTCGCTTTTGGTGTTCACTTCGTGCATGTCATTTGGGTGGGAAAAGGCCGGTGTCGTCGAGATCGGGCAGTAATTCGCCTTCGTCGAAGCCGAGACCGGGAAGCTGCTTCTTCTCGACGGGTTTCCCTTCGTTGGTCTTCATCTTCGGCGCATCGGGCAGAATGTTGCGATTGGCCGTGCCTAGGGCTTCAATGCCTGGCTCCGGCCTTTCTTGGGAAGTGAAACGCCGCGGCAACAAGAGCGAGCCGGCCAGCAAGAAGGCCACCGATGCGGCCAATACCCATCGGCTGCGCGTTGCTCCTTGCCCTCTCGAAAAACGCCGAAAGGGTAAGGTTTGGCTGGAAGTCTCAGGTGGCTTCGGCCACGGATGAGGCATCTGAGCGCGGTAGAACGCGCGGAGCAAACCATCGACATTGTCGCCACGATTTTGGGAGAGCGGTACAACGGATCGCATAACGTCCTTCTCACTGAGAGAGCGTTCTCCGTCCGACCGGAGACCGGGTTGAGGAAATCACGGCAACGGTCCCACGCCTTCCCTTTTGAGGCGGTCGGCCAAACGCTGTCGAGCCCGACTCAGCCGCATGTGAACGGCCGTGGCGTTAATCGACAGCAACTCCGCGATCTCCCCCGTTTCGTAGTCCAGAGCGTATCGCAGCGTCAGGATCTCGCGATCCGCTTTCGGTAGCTGTTCCATCACTTCGCGCAGTTGAGCGAAGGTTTCGTCTCGCTCCAACCGCTCTAACGGCATGGGTTCGGATGCCTGCACGCCGTTCATCGTCTGAGGGGGACTCGTGCCATTACGGCGAAAAGCGCTTTTGGCAAAGTCCTCGGCCAAGTTTCGGGCGACGCGCAATAGCCAGGCGCGCGGGTTGAGAATCGTTTCGCCAGTCTCTTGTTGTTTCCACAAACGCAGGAACGTCTCCTGCATCACGTCCGACGCGGTGTCGGCATTCATCCAGCGCGCATAGGCAACGGCCCAGACTTCGCGGCTGTGACGTTCGTACAGCTGCTCGAAGTCCGCTCGGCGAACATCGGCCGGTGGCGGCTTTGACTTCATAGTTCCATTATTTCATCCGCCCCCGTCCGTGGGCCAGAGGAATCCCCTGCTCGGTAGTCACTGGTAAGACGACGCAATGCCTCGGAGCTAACATCGTCCGGCAAGATTTCTCGATGGCTCCCAAACGATTCCGCCGTTTAACTCGTCTTAGGAGGGGTTCTCTTTTCTGTTTCGGAGGTTAGGTTTATGTCTCTCCCCGTTCGCATCGTCGGCCTATCTTTCGTGGCCAGCGCCGTCGTCGGCATCGCTTGGGCCGCTCCCGCTCCGCGCGGGCCGATTAGCGAAATCGTCAAAGACCGTAAAGCATTCATCCCTCAGCGTAAATATCAAGCCTTGCCCGCAAGCACCGTCGGCATCGTGGTTAGCGATGTTGTCGCCATGATGGCCCAAGAAGGGCGTGGCGGCCCACCGGATGCCATGGGATTCAGCGCGAACGGCAACAGTTACCGATGGATGTACGTCCCCGTCGCCGACAAACCGCGCATCTCGAATCTGCAGATCGCCGTCGGCGAAAAAGGAGAGCAGCGGAAAACCTATCCCCAGCTGGACATGGCCAGCCCCACGGCCGTGAAGCAATGGGGTATCGACGTGCCGTATGCCCTGGTCGAGGTGGAAGTCAACGATGGCTTGGCCGCGCCGGCCGACCAAGCGTTCGTTGCCACGAGTATGAAGCGGCTCGATGGCACGAAGGAATATCCGCTCAAGGTTCCCGAAGTCGTCGCCCTGCTCCGGAAACGCTATCAGACCTATTTGCAGGACGAAAAGAAGACGCTTGAGGAGGCGCTGGCCAAAGAAGGGAAAGATGCCCTGAAAGACAAGAAACCGACGGGACCGCGCGAGACGACGGAGTTGTTCTACGTCACCTGGATCGCGGAAAGCCAACATCTGCGCGTCTGTTTCCGAACGCGCGTAAGCGATGGAGCCTACGAGTATACCGACAACATCCGCCCTCGTCCCGTTCCGTTACCGTTGCCGCCGAATCGCAAACCGGGGATTCAACCGGCCCCTCTCCCAGCCAAGGGGACGGCCATGAAAGTACCTCCTCCCCAGCGTTTCCGAATGCGTCACGGTACGACTTTTGGGATCGAGTTCGGCATGGCCTATGAAGTGGATAAGTCGGGAAAATTGGTGAAGGTATCGACTTTGCCCCTTGAGGGCTTCCGACAAGTAATCCCGCCCACACCCGCGCTCGGTGATATGCGTCCTCGTCCTTTGCCCCAACCGCCGGCAAAGCGGTAGCCGCGAAACGTCGGAGCCGGAAGCGTTAGCGACGGAAGAGAATCCGCCGCTAACGCTTCCGTTAGTGTTGCGGTCGATGGAGTCGCAGTTGCATTTCGCTTCAGATCGCTAAAATCTATTGGATTGTCGGCGGAATCAAGGATTCCGGGGGAGGTGGTTCGGGAGAAGTTTGCTGGATCGGAGGCGTCTCCGGCATGCGAGCGCGTATCTGTCGCGTCAGTTCTTTCGTACTTTTCCGCAAACGGTAGCCGAGAAAAGTGCAAATGCCGCCTCCCAAACCAACGATGAGAAATGAGCAAAAAAAGAGGGTAAATGTATGGGTCGGTAAGGGCGTGCCGACAAGCGTACAGAAGAGAGTTAACGCAGACGAGAGTAAGCAGAGGCCGATTGTCAGCAGGTCGGAGACTGGAGTACCTTGCTCCAGGTTTTCCAACTCGTGTTCCGAGATCGTGTAGGCGCGCAATTCACCCAGCGGGGCAATTCGGAGCGGCGGCTCGGGATTTTTCCTTCGGGCAGCCACAATTGTACCCTCACGCCAATTGATTGTGGATGACGCGGCTCGATGCCTTTACTTGGCCTGCTCCTCCCCCGAGATCGACAACCAAATGCCATCGTCCGGCGTGCGGCGCGTCAATCCGAAACGGAGTGGTCCGCGCGTATCCGCCAAAACACTTGTAGGGCTTGCCTTGCCGATAGTTCTCAAAATTATCGCCGTCCAGCAACAAGACATTCGCTGCATTTCCAGATAGGAGGATCTCGACCACGTCGTCTTGGGCCAGATCGAATTCTCTGTGTAGATATTCCATCGTCTTTGCCTCCCTTGCAACACGAACGCGGTAGCCCACTCAGAATCGCTCCGAGAAGCGGATCGTCTCCAAGCTCCCTTCACTCCGCCATTATACCAAACGGAATGCCTTGCTTGCCGAGGGTTGTCACAAATACCGTTCCAGATATCGCAGGCTACCTTCATCCAACTTCGTCTTGTCTGGAATAAGATAGCGGATGCCGTGGGCGTCGGTGATGAGAGCGCGGCACTCGTCTAACTCGTGAATGTCGTCTTCGCTGTCGAGCATGAAAAAAGTGGGACCGCGATCGGTCTCAACCTCCCATTCGGACGGTTCCACCGGCGACGAGATGCTCACAATGCGGTGGACGATCGGCAAGAATTCGCGCTTCGACAGTTCCTCCTCCACGCACTGAGCTAGGGATTCCGGCAAGTCGTCGAGCCGATCGAGCCAGAGCAATTCTCTTCCTTTCGGATCGCAAATTGAGACAAACTGGCGCGGAGCGGACAGTGGGAAGGCGCGGACCACCTCGACGCCGGGGCATCGATTTCCCTCGGCGTCGGTCAACACCAGTCGGCCCCAATCGTCGTGCCCGAGAGAGAACGGTGGGGATTCGCCGGGCGCGACGCTTCTCTCATTCGTTGTCATCGGAGACTCTCCCGTTGACCAGTTCCATTTGCGCTTGGTGCAAACGCGCGTAGCTGCCGCGCGCTTCGAGCAATTCGTCGTGCCGGCCAATCTCCGCGATATGGCCGTTCTCAACGACGACGAGTCGATTGGCGCGGCGGAGGGTGCTGAGGCGATGGGCGATGGCAATGGTGGTGCGTCCGCGAATCAGATTCTCCAGCGCAGTCTGAATCTCGCGTTCCGTTTCGGTATCGACGGAAGAAGTCGCCTCGTCGAGGATGAGAATGCGCGGATCGATGAGCAGGGCGCGGGCGATGGAGATGCGTTGCCGTTCGCCCCCGGACAGCGATTGACCGCGTTCGCCGACCAACGAATCGTAGCCGCAGGGCAAGCGCAGGATGAACTCGTGCGCGCGCGCCGCCCGCGCCGCCGCCACGATCTCCTCGCGGCTGGCGTCGGTTCGACCGTAGGCGATGTTCTCGGCGATGGTTCCGTAGAACAAGAACGGATCCTGCAAAACGATACCGATATTCCGGCGATACTCCTCGACTGGATAAGACCGAATATCGACGCCATCGACGAGAATCGCTCCGGCGCTGACATCGTAAAAGCGGCAAATGAGATTGATGAGCGTGCTTTTTCCCGCGCCGCTCGGTCCCACCAACCCGATCATCTCGCCGGGTTCTACCGCCAGATTGAGACCGTGCAGCACCTCGCGGGCTCCGTACTTGAAGCGCACCCCTCGCAGTTCGATGCGTCCTTGGAGCCTGCCGGGGCGAACGGGTCGTGTCGGCTCCGGCACGTTGCTGTGTTTATCGAGAATTTCAAAGACGCGCTGGGCGCTGGCCGAGGCGCGCTGAACCGCCGAGGCCATGCGGATCATCGACTCGATGCGCGTATAGAAGCGAGCGATGTAGGCCAGAAAAGCCGTTAGAACTCCGACCTTGATCGCACCGCGCTGGACGTGCCAAATGCCGAACGCCCAGACGATCAACAGTCCCGCCGTGGTGAGAAGCGTCACGGTCGGTCCAAAGAGCGACCAAACCTTATTTAAGCGATTGGCAGAGTGAAAAACGCGCTCATTGCTGGTGTCGAAGCGTTCGATCTCGCGGCTTTCCTGGGCGAATGCCTTGACGACGCGAATGCCGGGAATGGTGTCGGCCAACACGCTGGTCATCGCCCCCCAAGCCGCTCCCGCTTGCAGATAGCCGCGAAGCAACCGGGCGCGCACCCGCGCCACCATCCACAAGATAATGGGAAACGGACACAAGGCGGCCGTCGCCAACAGCGGATCGATGGCGAACAGGATCGCCGCCGTCATCGCGATCATCAAAATATCGGTGGCGAAGTCGATCAAATTCAGCGATAAGAAGTTGCACAAGCGTTCGGTGTCGTTGCTGATGCGCGAGATGAGATCGCCGGTGCGCTTGCCACCGAAAAATTCGACCGAGAGGCGCTGCAAATGAGCGTAAGTTTGGGAGCGCAGATCGGCGCTGATGCGTTCGCTAACCCAGGCCAAGACATAGAGCTTGCCCCATTCGAGCAGCCAAGCCAAAAGCGCCGCCGCCGCCAAGCCGCTGAGATACCAGACGGCTAGATGAAAGTTATCGACCTGGTTCTCTTGCCAAGGGATCAAGACGTTATCGATGAGCGGCATCGTAAGATACGGCGGCACCAACCCGGCAGCGGTCGCCGATAGCGTCAGCACGAAGCCCAGCGCGATCAGGCCCGCGCGGGGGCGGGCAAACGAGACGAGGCGCAGCAGCGCCGACGCCGAGACTTTGGCCGGACCCGCGACGCAGGTTTCACAGCGGCCGTCGTCGGCGTCGATGGTCGCGCCACAACTGGGGCAAACGGCGCGCGCCGACTCAAAGTCTTCGGACTTGTTCGACTGTAACGCCGACAATCGTTGAACCAGTCGATGCGCCGCCGTCGCCTTGGCCGCCGTGTAGCGCCAACAGGCGAGCCGTCCCGCGCCATCTACCCATTCGAGCAGACCGGCACTCCCATGCTCGGCGGTGCGCAGACTCGTTCCTTGAGTCAATGGCCAATCGTCCCAGCACGCCTCCCGGCACGCCAGCACCCGCCGATCGGTGAGAACCACCAAGCCGCGCGCATAGCGCAAGCCTTCGTCGAGGTCCGGCTCGAACCAGGCCAGCAGCACCTCGCCGGCTTGCAGCTGAGCGGCAATGTCTTCGCGCCATTCGGGCGGCAACGCGCCCCATTTCTCATCCGATTCGTTCAAGTTTGCCCAGTTCTCCTCATTGTCTGACGATTGGGGGATTTGCCCAAGGTCGGTTCGCCTTCCGGCTTATGTGGTATCGCGCACTCGATTTCAGGGGGCAAATCGCACTTAGCCCCTAACCATCGACCCATGCAGTCTCTATACTAGATGGTGATGAGTCTAAAGTCAGCCCAACCGGACGCCCAACCGGAACGGGGCTGTGTCGTCGTTATAGGACGGCGAATAACCCATCGAGTAGGAGTTGACGTGTCCTCCTCCCTTAAGTTTCTCGCTGTGGCTTCGCGCCCGCTCGGCGACGACTTGGTTCCTCGATTCTTCGGGAAGGCACGCGAATTGCTTCCAATCTGCACCGATGTGCGAAACGGATTTCGACCTTAGATACCTCCCAGAGCGCGCCAACGTCGGCGCAAACACGGAGACAACGACTGTCGTCTCGTGCGGTAGTGCGCTGCGCGAGTCCACAAACCTACCGGAATCTTCTAGTACCGTTCGGCAATTTCATGCCTATTTACCTCACCGCAGACTCGGTGGGAGGAGAACTGACAGATGGAGTTCAGGAAAGTCCGGCTTCTTGGCGGTCCCAACATCTGGGCGAATTATCCCGTCCTCGAAGCCTGGGTCGATCTGGGAACATTGAAGGATTCCCCGTCCGATGAGTTGCCGGGCTTTACGGATCGACTCATGGCTTGGCTTCCGTCTTTAATCGAACATCGTTGCAGCGTCGGCAAGCGCGGCGGCTTTTTGGAGCGCCTGCGGCGCGGTACCTGGCAGGCGCATATCCTCGAACACGTCGCGCTCGAGTTGCAATCGTTGGCCGGTACGCCCGTCGGCTTCGGTCGCACGCGCGAAACCCACGAAGACGGCGTGTACAAAGTCGCTCTTGAATTTGAATGCGAAGAACTCGGTCGCGCGTCGCTCGAGGTAGGCCGCGATCTCTGTTTGGCCGCCGTCCACGACCGATCCTTCGATGTCGAAGGCGCGTTGGCCCAACTGCGTGAAGTCGCCCAACGCCACCGCCCGCATCCGACGGAGACCGCTCTGCGACAAGCGGCTCGGCAGCGGCACATCCCCATCGCTCGGCTCGACGACTCCGATCGATTCGTCCTCGGTCATGGAATTCGCCAGCGACAAGTATCGCTCGCCAATCTCGTCCCGCCCGTCGAGGGATTGCTCGATCGTTTGTTCCCCGCCGGACAGAAGGGGCGCATTCCCATCGCCGCCGTTACCGGCGTCAACGGTAAAACGACGACGACGCGCTTGATCGCCCACATCCTCGCTTGCACGCAACGCTGTGTGGGCATGACGTGTACGGAAGGCATCTACATCGACGGCCAGCGCGTTGAGGCCGGCGATTGTAGCGGGCCGCTCAGCGCGCGCGTGGTCTTGGGCGATCCGCGCGTCGAGGCTGCGGTATTGGAAACGGCACGCGGCGGCATTCTCCGCGCCGGACTCGGTTTCGATCGCTGCGATGTCGCCGTCGTCACCAACATTGCCGAGGGCGATCATCTGGGAATCGGCGACATCGAGACGCTCGAACAGCTCGCGCGCGTCAAGCGTGCCATCGTGGATGTGGTGGCCCCCGAAGGCAACGCCGTCCTCAAGGCGGACGATCCATTAGTTGCCGACATGGCTACTTATTGTCCAGGATCGGTCGTTTTCTTTGCCCGAGACGGGCACCATCCGGTGGTCGTCGAGCATCGCCTCCGCGGTGGCCGCGCCGCTTTTGTTCGGGATCGTCGCATCATTCTCGCCGAGGGAGCGCAGGAGATCCCCTTGGTGAGTCTGGAAAACGTGCCGCTGACGCACGGCGGCCTCGTCGGCTTCCAGGTCGAAAACGCGCTGGCCGCCGCTGCCGCCGCTTGGGTTCTCGGCGTCCCATGCGAAGTGATCCTCACGGGACTCGAAACGTTCGTCGCCGACCTGGATCTTGCCCCCGCTCGCTTCAACGTGCTGGAGTTCAACGACGCCACGGTCATCATGGACTACGGGCACAACACTTCGTCGTTGGCTTCGTTGATCGAGACCTTCGAGGCGTTGCCCCACAAGTTCCGTTCCGCCGTCTACTCCGCCGCCGGAGACCGCCGCGACATCGACCTCATCCGTCAGGGCGAACTTCTCGGCGACGCCTTCGACCGCGTGATTCTCTACGAAGAAGAGAACTGTATCCGCGGCCGCGCTCCGGGCGAGATCAATTCTCTATTCCGCAAAGGGTTGACGGGGCGCTGCCGCGTCAAGCACATCGAAGAAGTGGACGGAGCGATTCAGGCGTTGGAATACGCTTTGGAACGCGCGCGTCCCGGCGAACTGCTGCTCATTCAAGTCGATCTCGTCGATGAGACGATGGCGTTGATGCACCGCTATCTGGAATCGGGTTCGTCGTGCCGTCAAATCGACTTCCGCGAGGCATTATCGCTGGCACGTCCGCGCCGCCGTCATTCTTCAGTCGCCGGCCGATCCGCGGGCGAAGGGGGTTCTTAACGCCCGCGCGCGTTTGCCGCGAGGCCAAACTGCGTCCATGAGAAGCAGCGAGCGATAGACAGGCGATCCACCGAAACCTCTTTTACCTTCTGTCTTCCGCTTTCTGCTTACCGCCTGCCGCCGGCCGTTTGGCCCACAGTTTGTCGGGGTTAAAGTCGTCGTCGTCGAGATTGGCGGGGGTCATCAATCGGTCGTAGCGGTAGTATTCTACTTCGTTGCCTTTTTCGTCGAGAGTGACGACGAGTAACGGGAGTTGACTGTCGGGATCGAAGTAGATGAATCGTCGTCCGCCACGGGGTAGATCCGCTTCGACGCCGGGAGGAATGGTGCGTTCGATGGTCTCGATTGGTTGTGCGTATTCGGGGCGCTTTTGGGGCGGGAGTACGGCAATCGTCCCCTCTCGCGTATCGCCGCGATCCTGAGCGTTGAGCATGTCGATCAAAGAATCGACGCAGTGGGAGACGCCGGCATCGGTAATGGGATGACGGCTGGCCGAGCGAACCAGGGGGTTTTCGGGAGACAGGGACAACTTGGCTCCAGCCGGCAACAAGGGAGCATCGCCACTCGCCACCTTGGTATGAATCTTGTTGTCGAATCGATCCTTGACGTAGACGACCTCGCGTCCGTTCGCCGTTTTGCCGAGCCATTTGAAATGGACGCTGAATGGATGTTTGCGAAAGGCGAAGGCGATGATCTCTTCCTCGTTGCCCTTGCCCTTGAGATGCTCGCGCCGTGTGAGCCGAACGATGTACGAATTGAGCGACGAGCATCGGGACGAGGCTCGTTCGAGAAGCTGTCGGGCCGAGTGTTGCGGCGTTGATTTCGCATCCTCGATAAGAGTGGCGGCCTGTGCCGCAGGGGGCGAGGCGATATCGATGTTGGCGGCTGGAACGGCGGGCGGCGGCGAGGGCGGCCGGAACGCCTGATGCGTCGGAGGCGTCAACGATGGCAACGGAACCAGTGGAATATCGCGCTGGGCCTGGGCAACCGGAGCTTCCGCGGCGCTCGTCTGAGTCGCAACGCGAGGCTCTTGAGGGGGATTCGATGGAGACTTCAACGGCAGGGCATCGCCGAGTCCGACGCAGCCCGACAGTAGAAGAACTCCCGCCGCAATGCCTCGCAGTCCGCGCGTTCCGCCAGCCATCGTGCATCCCTTCTCATCGGAACAAACTCGTCTTCCATGAACGAAGCGGCACTGTACAGGAAGCGCGCGAACGGAGCAAGGCGATCTGTCGTCGCAATCGGCCTTGACTTATCGTCGCTCGATTGGCATAACCCCTCCCCTTAGTCGTAACAGAGAGTTTGGGGGCGCACGGTCGTCGGCTGCGCTGGCGATGAGGCGACGAGGAATCGGTATGGGGCGCATCAACCGCCGACAATTCATCGTCGGAAGCGCGAGCTTGGCGGCTCTTGTGTTCGCCGGCTGTTCGACCGGCCCGCTCCAAGAGAACCCCATCATTTTGAGGCCCGATCAGTGGGTGGCCCAAGAGAATCCTCTCTATCTTCCCCAAGGGCCGCAGCCGGAGGTTTACGACAAGATTTATCAGAAGGCACTGGACGTGGTCGACGACTTCTTCGAGATCGCCTACTCCAATCGCTTCGAGGGTCGCATCGAATCGCAACCGGCGGTCGCTCCGGGTATCGAGCAACCTTGGAAACCGGGCAGCCCCGATCTCTATCAGAGAATCTTGGCCAGCTTTCAAACGATCCGCCATCGCTGTATCTTGCTCATCTCCACGGCCGACGACGGTGGTTATTACATCGACGTGAAAGTATTAAAAGAGTTGGAAGATCTCCCAGCTCCGTTGCGCGCCACGGCCGGTTCCGCCAGTTTCAACATGGTCAGCACCATCGAACGTCAATTTGAAGTCATCGAGCAGCCCGTGTACGAACCGAGCTGGATTCCCATTGGCCGCGATTACAAGCTGGAACAAGTAATCCTCGAACGCTTGGCCCACTGCGATTTCAAATCGCTTCCCAAACCGGAAACGATCTTCGGTCCTCCTCCTCCTCCAACCAACCGCGCGAAATAGAATCCTCGTCGAGCCGCTCCTCCACGCGCTCCCCTTCAGGTTGCGGCTAACCGAGAAGGAAGCATGTCCTTTTTCTCTGGCCGAATATACTATCAGTTCGGATGCCACGACGCTCAGGGAGCCAGCGATACATGACGCCGATGACTTTGACCGAAAAGATCCTCGCCCAACACGCCGGACGCGATGCCGTTGGGCCAGGCGACAACATTTGGGTAGATGTCGATGTTCTGATGACGCACGACGTTTGCGGGCCAGGGACCATCGGCGTGTTCAAACAACACTTCGGCAAAGATGCCAAAGTTTGGGATCGGGAGAAAGTAGTGATCGTTCCCGATCACTACATTTTCACCGCCGACAAGATGGCCAATCGCAACGTCGATGTGCTGCGCGAGTTCGTCCGCGAGCAGGGCTTGCCCTACTACTACGACGTTGGCACCGATCAATACAAAGGCGTTTGCCACATCGCGCTGCCCGAGGAAGGACACACGAGGCCCGGCGAAGTGCTATTCGGCACCGATAGCCATACCTGCACGGCGGGGGCGTTCGGCGAGTTCGCCACCGGCATCGGCAATACCGACGCGGGCTTCATCCTCGGTACGGGCAAGCTGTGGGTCAAGGTGCCGCCGACGATGCGGTTCGTCTTTCACGGTCAACTGCCGCCGTATTTGATGGCGAAAGATCTCATCCTCGCCGTCATCGGCGACATCGGCTGCGACGGAGCGACCTATCGCGCGATGGAGTTCGACGGCGACGGCGTCTACGCGCTGAACATCGAAGAACGCATGACGCTATGCAACATGGTCATCGAAGCCGGCGGCAAAAACGGCATCATCGCGCCGGACAAAGTGACGCTCGATTACGTCAACGCCCGCAACAAGCACGCCAAGACGTATACTATGGTCCACACCGACCCCGGCGCGAAGTTCATCCATGAAAAGGTCTACGATGTGACGAAGTTGCAACCGGTCGTCGCCAAGCCGCACAGTCCCGACAATCGCGCCGCCGTCGGCGAAGTTCGCGGGACGAAACTCGATCGCGCCTATATCGGCTCTTGTACTGGAGGAAAGCTCACCGACTTCCGCGCCGCCGCTAAAATACTCAAGGACAAGAGCGTGAAGATCGACACGTTCGTTGTCCCGGCCACCAGCGAAGTGGCCTCGGGGCTGAAATCGGAGAAAATCGGCGGACAAACGCTCGAAGAAGTGTTTCTGTCCGCCGGAGCCAAGGTCGGTCCTCCTTCCTGCGCCGCCTGCCTTGGAGGACCGAGCGATACCTTCGGTCGGCTCAATCAGCCGCTCAGTTGCATCAGCACGACCAATCGCAACTTCCCCGGACGCATGGGACACAAGGAGGCGCGCGTCTACCTTGCCAGCCCGCTGACCGTGGCCGCCAGCGCGCTCAACGGCGTCATCACCGATCCGCGCGAGTACCTGGAGTAAACCCTAGTTCTGAGTGCTGAGTTCTGAGACTTGGCACTCAGAACTCAGCACTCAGAACTGAGGAATTATGCAAACGACCATCACCGGCAAAGCCTATGTCCTGGGCGACAACATTGATACCGATCAGATCATTCCCGCTCAGTATCTGACGTTCAACCCGTCGATTCCAGAGGAATACAAGCAATTCGGCAAATACGCGCTCAGCAGCGTGCCGCCGTCGCAAGCGGGTTTGCCCAAGGGGCATGTGCCGTTTCATACCGACGACGAGTTTGTCTCGCCCTACAAAATCGTCGTCGCCGGCAAGAACTTCGGCTGCGGTTCGTCGCGCGAACACGCGCCGATCGCGTTGGACGCCGCCGGCATCGAAGCCGTCGTCGCCGAGTTCTACGCGCGTATCTTCTATCGTAACTCGGTAAACGGCGGCTATTTGATTCCGCTGGAATGCGTCGAGCGATTGTGCGAGCGCGTCTGCACCGGCGACGAACTGCGTCTGGATGTGGTCGCACACACATTGCACAACATCACGACCGGCGAACGGTACGAATTAAAGCCGCTGGGCGAAGTCGCGCCCATCCTGGAGGCGGGCGGCATCTTCCCGTTCGCTCGCAAAAGCGGCATGCTAAAAGTGTAAGGCGAACCGGCAGCGTCATCTGCCGGGTAAGGCGAACCGGCAGCGTCATCTGCCGGGTAACCGGCAGCGTCATCTGCCGGGTAAGGCGAACCGGCAGCGTAAGCTGCCGGGTAGGGCGAACTGGCAGCGTCATCTGCCGGGTAGGGCGAACCGGCAGCGTCATCTGCCGGGTAACCGGCAGCGTCATCTGCCGGGTAAGGCGAACCGGCAGCGTAAGCTGCCGGGTAGGGCGAACTGGGTGAGGAGCGTACAACCCGGCAGCTTACGCTGCCGGTTCGCCTCTTACTCCGCCACATATTCGAAGCCGTCGATCACTTCTTGCGACATCAGCGTGCGCAGCGACCATACGCCGACAAAGAGCGCGAACAAATAGGGCAACGAACTGATGCCGGACGAGTAGTAGGCATTCATCTCTTCCAACACCCACGAGCCGATGGTGAAGTAGAATAGGCCACCGACCAAGGAGCTGAGGCCGCCGGAACTCAATGGCAAGATCGTCATAATGCTGGAAGCGATACCCCAGCCGCGCGATTCCAGATTCTGCATCTTCACCGCCCCGATAATGGCGACGGCATTGTAGAGGAATAGGAAAATGTATACGCCCATCGCAATGAAGCGGTACAACCGTGCGTCGGCCTCGGCATCTTGCACGATGTCCAAGTCTTTGTCTTTAAGGTCTTTATACTCTTTAATTCCATCGACGCGCTGAACGGCGTTTTTGTCGTCTTTATAGTACAGCGTAAGCACCTTCTTCCAATCGACCGGAGAGTCGCTGAAGACCATCGGCCAGAAGCTGACGCAGATGAGGAAGAGATTGCTCAGGCAGCCCAATCCGCCGAGAATGAGCATGTAATTGGACGGGGAGACGACGGCGGCCTGAGCTGGACCGCGCAAGTCTTTGATGGACATATCGGGAGCATACTCGATGTCCGGTTTGTCCTCTTCGGCTTTTTTGTCTTCGGGTATGTAGCTGTAAATACCGTCGCCTTCATCGGTGTCGGCGGGAGGCTTGGGAGCCGCGGGTTTCTTGTTGGTTTCTTTCGCCGTCTTGATGGCGGCAGGTTTCTTTCGCGCGGGTTCCCGTTCGAGAAGTCCGGGCGTGGTGAAGAAGCCGCCGCACTTGGGACATTTGACTTTCTTACCGTCGGGCACAGGTTTGGCCGGACGAAGTACCGATTTGCAATCGGGGCAGGTAAGTCGCTGGGAAGCCATGATAATCGCCCTGAAAGATCTGAAGATAAACCAGCCCGTAGCGCCTGCGAAGGGTAGTCGAATAGCCTTTCGATGGGGCTTCGGACTGATAGCTTATGCTACTCTACTTTCCCGCCTTCCGCCAGACGCTAATAACTGCGGGCTGACCGAGGACGCGGATCGATACTTGCCTTCGTTGTTGCCAACCGACCGTTCGCGCGGCGGAGCGCAATTCGCCGGCTGCGCTGACCACGATCACCGCAACCCCATCGGGACGCAGCACGCGATCGTACTCGCGGAGCATGGCGCGATAGAGCGGCCCAACGGCCTCGGGGCTGCTCAGTTGCTTGCCGAACGGTGGATTGGTGGCGATGCGATCGACCGACTCGGACGCGAGGGGTAAACGAGTAGCGTCCCAGCGGGCCAGCAGGACCGAACCGAGACGGCGCAGATTGATGGCCGCGGCGCGAACGGCGCTGAATTCGATGTCGCCGCCCCAAGCTGCAGCAAACCCGCCCCGAATACGTTGTCCGGCGATCGTACGTTCGGCTAGAAGCGTACCCGCCCCGCACATCGGATCGAGGAAAACGTGGCGCGGTCGAATCTCGGCCAAGCGAACCATCGCCGCCGCGATGGTCGGACGCAACGAGGCAGGTCGATGCTCCAGCTTGTAATCGCGATGACGCATGGTCCGATCCGACAATCGCAGACCGCAAACGGCCGTCTCTTCGTGAATGGTCAACCAGAACTCGACGGCGGCGTTCTCTTCGGCGGGTCGCCAACTCTCTGGAACGACGTTCGCCAACCCCTGCGCCAGCGCCTTGCGGGCATCGCGGCGAAGATAGGCGTGTTGTCCTTCCATTTGCGTTACGAGGCGATACGTCGTTCTCCCTTTCGGTTTCGGTCGGAGGCCGTGATGGATGCGCAGCAGGGATTGCCAGTCCGCCTCGCGCGCCGTCCATCGGCGAATGCTCTCCAGATCGGCGGCCCGATGCGTGAGGCGATCGCTGCCCCAGGCGAAGAGGAACACGTCTTCCGTGGTGCGTAAACTGAGCAAGCGCTCGTCGAGGCTCGGCGCGCGGAAAACGACGATGCCATTCCCCGTCTTCTTGACTTCCCCGCCGAAGTCGCGCTCGATCTCCTCGGCGGCAATCGGTTCCAAGCCGGGGTGGACCATCGCGTAACAGGCGGGTGGTGTGGAAGGTTGAGAACGCGAACGCGACATGACTGCGACCCCGCCTGCCAGCCCGCGGCGCAAGCAAGGGGTACTTTTTCCCTTGCTTGCGCCGCGGGCTGGCGATGTCCTCTCTTGCACGAACAACCGCTACCGTTATACTAACATTTTGCAATCGGTGAAGAGACACGCGCGAGCGCTGGTTTTCATGGGAGTGCGTTGCATGGTTGAGCCGATGTTGATCGATTTGAAAGCCCTGTTGGTGGAACGAGAAGACTGCGATGCCGGAACGGTGTCGAAACTGCGTGAAGCGTTGGCCCAAGGGGGCACGCAGTATCGCACTCTCCGCGAAGTCACGGAGGTCATCAAGAAAAAGATCGAGAGCGCCAGCGGCGCGGCGGTCAAACGCTGGCATCTCAAACTCGGAATCGCTTCCTTCTTCCTCGGCTACGTTCAACAAGCCGTCGATCACTTGCGCCAAAGCGAAGGGGCGCTGGCCAATTTCTACCTCGGTAGGGCTTTGGTCTCGCGCCGCGAATTCGACGAAGCGCTGAAAGCCTACGACAAGGCCGAGAAGTCCGGCTACAACGCCAATCAAGTGCAGCTCCAACGCGCCGGCATCTATCGCCAAAAGGGTGACTTGCACCAAGCCCACGCCATTCTCAACAAACTGGCCGAACTGTCGAGCCATAGCGCCGAGTATCACTTTCAACTCGCCTCGTGCCATCTTGCCGAGGGCGAACGGCTAACCGCCATCGACCATCTGGAAAAGGCCGAGAAATACGATCCGGCGCACACCGGCGTTCTGTTCCAACTGGCCCACGCCAACGACTTGGCCGGCAACGACGAAGAGGCCATCGGTTTCTACGAACGCTGCTTGAAACATCCGCCGATCCACGTCGGAGTCTTAAAGAATCTCGGCGTTCTTTACGAGGATCACGAGAAATACGATAAGGCCGTCGAATGCTATCGGCGCGTACTGACCGGCGATCCCACCGACGAGCAAGCGCGCCTCTTCCTCAAGGACTCGCAGGCATCGCAGACGATGTACTACAGTCCGGAAGAGGAACACACCTTCAACCGCTTCAGCCAGGTGCTGGAAATCTCCGTCACCGACTTCGAGTTGTCCGTCCGCAGCCGCAACTGCCTTAAGAAAATGAACATCAAGACGCTGGGCGATCTGACGCGCATCAGCGAACAACAGCTCCTCAGCAGCAAGAACTTCGGCGAAACGTCGCTCGAAGAAATCAAGGAGATCATGACTTCCAAGGGGTTGCGACTGGGGCAATCGTTGGAAGAAGGCACTCCGACGGACACGCGCTATCGGCCCCAACAGCTGAGCGAGCAAGAGCAGGCGGTTCTCAATAAATCAATTAGCGATCTCAATTTGTCCGTCCGCGCCCGCAAGTGCATGAATCGCCTGGGCATCAACATGGTGGGCGATCTCGTCAATCGCACGGCGGACGAACTCCTGGAGTCGAAAAACTTCGGCATCACCTCGCTGAGCGAAGTGCGCGAGAAGCTGTCGCAGCTCGGCCTCACTCTCCGCGGAGACTAACGATTGGCCTCGACCCCGAAGGGGAGCGCGGCGTTCGCGCTCTCCTTCGCATAGGGGCACAGCGAAGACTTAACCGAATGGCCATTCGTTTCGAGGTTTTGGCGCGGCAGGGAGCGGCGCGGCGCGGGAGATTGACGACTCCGCACGGTGTCGTCGAGACTCCGGTTTTCATGCCGGTCGGCACACAGGCGACCGTCAAAGGCTTGACGCCGCAACAGGTCCGCGACGCCGGCGCGTCGATCGTTCTCGGCAACACCTATCACCTCACTCTGCGACCGGGCGATGACGTTATTGCCGAGTTGGGCGGGTTGCACCGCTTCATGGCTTGGGAAGGGCCGATCCTCACCGACAGCGGGGGGTTTCAGGTTTATAGTCTCGCTCCGACGCGGCAAATCGACGACCGCGCCGCCGTCTTCCGCTCGCACATCGACGGTACCCTGGTGGATCTAACGCCGGAACGCGCTGTCGCCATCCAAGAAAATCTCGGCTCCGACATTGCCATGTGTCTCGACGAATGCCCGCCGGGCGACACGCCGCCGGACTACCTGCGCGTGGCCGTCGAACGAACGATCCGCTGGGCCGAGCGCTGTCGATCCGCCCATCGTCGGATCGATCAGGCGTTGTTCGCCATCGTACAAGGCGGCACCGATTTGGCGCTTCGAGAATTGTGTGCCCGCGAACTGACGGATCTGGATTTTCCCGGCTACGCCTTGGGTGGCTTCTCGGTCGGCGAGACGGAAGCGCAAATGCTGGCCGCCTTGGCTCCAACGGCGGCGTTGTTGCCGGAGGAGAAGCCGCGCTATCTCATGGGTGTAGGCACGCCGCGCGACTTGCTCGCCGGTATTGGAGCGGGCATCGATATGTTCGATTGCGTGATGCCGACGCGCAACGGCCGCAATGCCTCGGCTTTTACCGACGAGGGCGAGATCCGTCTCCGAAACGCCTGTCACAAGCGAGATCCGCAACCGCTCGAGTCCGATTGTTGGTGCTACACTTGTCGCCATTTCAGTCGAGCTTACCTGCACCATCTGTTTCTGGTCAAGGAGATGCTGGGGCCGACGCTGTTGTCGCTGCATAACGTGGCCTTCTATTGCCGTCTCATGGAAGCAGCGCGGCGGGCGATTGAGGAGCGGCGCTTCGACGACTTTGCCGCAGTCCGTCTTGTCCGATGGGGGCAATCGCCTTAAGATATGCTTTTTAATCCACGAGACGGCAGCGGGCGGAAAGGGTGTCCATGTTGCGATTCTTGGTTTTGCTGGGAGACGATCCTCCGCGTCCCGATCCGGGAACGAACGGGATCATGTTCCTGTTACCCATCATCTTCATTGTGTTCTACATGCTGATTTTGCGCCCTCATAAAAAGCAAGAACAAGAACGCATGGCGATGGTCAAGAACCTTAAGAAGAACGATGAAGTGCTGACCAACGCCGGTATTTATGGAACCGTGGTGGACGTGAGCGAGACCGACGACAAGATCACGGTCAAGGTGGCGGATAATGTCCGCGTGAAAATGACGAAGGGCAGCGTCCTCCGCAACCTGACGAACGAAGAGGCGGCAAAAGAGGCCAAGGCGGCGAAGGAAGTGAAAGCGTAATACCCGCCGAGCGGGGGGCGTAATCCCCCTGATGCGGCTAAGGAATCGGGGGGTTTACGCCCCCCGCTCGGCGGAGTGATGAAAGGCACGAAGTCCAAACATGAAATCATTTCTCGGCAGGATTATCTTCTGCGTTGTCCCCGTGCTGGTGGGCATCTACGTCTGCAGTTGGGCCTATGCGGCGGGCAAGTTCCGTCTCGGCGTCGATCTGGTCGGCGGAACCATACTGGTTTACGAGGTGGATACGACCAAACAGCAGGCACAGGGCGAGCCGGTTAAATCCGACGAGTTGGCCGCTGCCCTCAAGCGCCGCATCGATCCCGCCGATCTACTGAACGTCACGATTCGACCCATCAATAGCGAACCGGCGCGCGTCGAAATCATTCTGCCGACAGGTGGGCAGGCTTCCGGGCGGCGCACGCTCTCCGACGAAGAAGTTCAGAACATCAAGAACCTTATCGGCCAGCAGGGCAAACTCGAATTCAAGATCCTTGCCAATCCGACCGACGACCGCGAAGCGTTGGAGCGCGCCGAAGAGTTCTTCCGCAACCCCGACAACAAATCGAAGTTGGACGATGCGGAGAAAAAGGGGTTGGCCCCTCCCGACCCGTTGCCCCAAGGCGGAGGCACCACGTTTTCCATCTCGCTCAACGGCGAGAATGTCGACTACAGTTACAATTGGGTCTTGGTCGGCAAAGAAGAGATCTGGAATCTGAACCTCAACAATGAGGCGAACAAGTCGGCGATCTTTGCCGAGCTTGGAAAGAGAGTAGCCGACGCGCGCGACAAGGAACCAATCCGCTTCAACTCCTCGCGCGGCTCGCAGTGTTTGCTCTACAGCCGAACGATTCGCAATCTCAATCGCGTTTCGCCCAAGGATCGAGAACTGGGCAAAATATACGAATACTTTATCCTGACCCGCAACTCCCAGCCGGGCAAGGAGATCACCGGCGACTATCTGGCTCAGGCCAAGTCGGGAGCCGATCCGCGCGGCGAACCGGCCGTTCATTTCGCCTTTACTTCCGAGGGAGGCGCTCTGTTCGGCGAGTTAACGAGTCTCAATCGTCCGCCGTCCAAAGCCGAGGGCGGCTTCAAGCGCCAACTGGCCATCGTCCTCGACGGGCAGATCCAGTCCGCGCCGACCATTAACGATGTCATTTATTCGCAAGGCATCATCTCCGGCAGCTTCAATCAAAAGAAGGTTCAGGAATTGGTCACGATCCTGCGTTCGGGAGCGTTGCCGGCCACGCTCAAACGCGAACCCGCCAGCGAAAACAGCATGGGGCCGACCCTCGGCAGCGACACCATCTTCAAGGGCACGCTCTCGGTCGGACTCGCCTTCGCCGCCGTTCTCGCCTTCATGCTCTACTACTATCGCTTTGCCGGTATCGTCGCCTGCGTCGCTCTCTTGGCCAACCTGGTGCTGACGGTCGCCTTCATGGTACTCGTCAATGCTACCTTCACCCTTCCGGGCTTGGCCGGACTCGTCCTCATGCTCGGCATGGCCGTCGATGCCAACGTGCTGATCTACGAGCGTCTGCGCGAGGAACGCGAACGCGGAGCCAGTCTCGCCCTCGCCATTCGCAACGGCTACGACCGGGCCTTCCCAACCATCATCGACACGCACCTTTCGAGCATCTTCACGGCCATCGTGTTGTACGTCGTCGGCAACGATCAACTCAAGGGCTTCGGCATCAGCTTGACGATGGGCCTCATCATCAGTCTGTTCACGTCGCTCTTTATGACGCGGACCATGTTCGACTTCTGGCTGTCGAAGGGGTGGATGCACAATCTCAGCTTCTACCAAGGGCTGGTACGGGCGCTGCATCGCCATCACTGGGACTTCATGGGCATCCGCTACTATTGGTTCACGGCCACCCTCGTCCTCACCGTCCTCGGTGCGGGGCTGTTCTTCTGGAGGCTCGCCCCGGACGCCAAGGGGCGCAGCGTGATGAATATCGACTTCATCGGCGGCACGGCTTATACCGGCAAGCTCTCGAAGCCCATGACGATCGAGGAGTTGCGCGAAAAGCTGGAGCGCGACGTTCTCGTTCCAGGGCTGACGAAGGAAGAGAGCGAGTTGGCCGATATTACCGTCGAACAAGTCTTCTCTCGCAATGACACCGGCGGCCGCAGTTCGTTCTTCACGGTTCGCACCGCCGACAAGGACGCCCGGAAGGTGCAGAAAGTCGTCAACATTCGCTTGGGCGACGATCTCGAACACATCGAGTTGCACAAGGTCGATCTGGACAAAGACGGCAAGAGCGCGACTCTGGAGTTCACCAAACCGAAGTCGGACGAAGCGGAATACGCCTCGCGCGCTCAAGTGCAAATGCTGTTACGCGAGGTAAAGGACGATCTCTACCCGAGTGAGAATCGACTGGGATTCACCGTCGAAGCGCTCGGCGAGGGCGAGAACGGTCGTTATGCCAAAATGAAGGTCGAACCAACCGAGACGATGCCTCGCGAACAGTTCGAGAAGATTCTGGCTCAGACCAAACAAGCGTTCGACACCAGCCCGCAACCGGAGCGCTTGGAGAACTTCGACGCCCAGCTTGCGGCCAATACTCAGGAACGCGCGCTCTACGCCATCTTGGCCAGTTGGGCCGCCATACTCCTCTACCTGTGGTTCCGCTTCGGCAACTGGACCTTCGGCGCGGCCGCCGTGTTGTGTCTGTTGCACGATCTATTCTTCACGCTCGGCTTCATTGCCGCTTGCCACTACCTGCACGGAACGTGGCTCGGCAATTTGCTGATGATTAGCGATTTCAAGATCGACCTGCCCGCTATCGCCGCATTGCTCACCCTCGTCGGCTATTCGGTCAACGATACCATCGTTGTCTTCGACCGCATCCGCGAGGTACGCGGCAAGAACCCGATCCTGACCGCGACCATGATTAACGACAGCGTCAACCAAACGCTGACCCGCACCATCCTCTCGTCGATGACGGTATGGCTCGTGGTGATCGTGTTGTATATCTTCGGCGGTGAAGGAGTGCATCTGTTCTCCTTTGTGATGATCGTCGGCGTCATCGTCGGGACCTACAGTTCCATCTACATCGCCAGTCCGCTGCTGTTGATCTTCGGCGAGGGCATTCCCACTGCCCGCGAACGCCAGCGCCAAGAGTTCCTGGCGGCTGCCGATAGAGCCTAAGAGTTTGCGGAGAAGCGGAAGCGTCGTAGGCGTCAACGAGCGTAGTTCTCGCGGACGCCTACGACTTCCGTACGTTCGCACCATCACCAATTGGCCTTGCTCGATCCACTTCCTTCGCTATAAGCGGCACATTGAATCGAAATTCCCACGCGGAGAAGCGAACGCTCGCTCCGCGGCGACTTGATACTCACGATTGAGTCCGTCTCGCGCCGACTTAGGAAAGGGCGGCCGCGCAACGTAGGGTAGGCGTCCGTGGAGGTGATCCATGCGTTTCGCTACATCGATCGTCCTAATGAGTGGAATTCTCTGTGTTCCGTCTTCGCCTGCCGCCGAACCCGCGCCCGACGTGCGAACCGTCGTGGTGCCGCAGGCCCAAGTTTGGTGCGGTCCCAGCACGTCGAGCGGGCTGTATCCGACCAACGTACTCCGCCAGGGCGAACACGTGCAGGTCGAACGCGAACTGGAAAGCGGCTGGCTGGTCGTTCGCCCGCCCGCCGGTTCGTTCAGCTGGATCAACAATCGCTTCGTGCAGTACATTAGCAGCAAATACGCCAACTATGTCGTCACCCACGACGGCAACGACGTGCCCGTGTTGATCGGCAGCAGTTTGAAAGCGGAGCGACCTTCGAAGATCGGCGTTAAGCTGCCGCGCGGCGCGCAGGTGCGAGTAGTGGGCAGGACGATGACCGACGAAGAGGGGACTTGGTTGCCGATCGAACCTCCCGAAGGCGAAGTACGCTACATTCGCAAGGAGAACGTGGCCAAACCCGGCGATCTTCCGACGACCACCGCCTCCAAGCCCACCGTGCAGGCGGCGGACGGCGATACCCTGTGGCGCGACGCCGAGAAAGCCGATCTCGCCGGACGAAGCGGCGATGCCGCCCGTCTCTATCGTTTGGCCGGCGATGCCAACTTGTCGATCAATCCCCCGCGCGCCGACGAAGCCTATCGCCGCGCGCGATGGATCGAGCAAAACAACAGCGGGATCCACGCACCGCGCGGTTCGCTCTACTATCCCGACGGACAAACGCCACCGACCCCGAACACCGTGCCCATTCACCTTCCGGTGAATCGTGTTGGCGCGAATGTCGTTCAGCCCATCGGCGGAGCAATGGGCGGCTCGCCGAACGGCCTCCTCGTTTCCACGGGTCCGAAACCGGCGACGGGAGGCGCGGCTCAGCAAGTCTATTACGAAAAGGGACGGCTCCAAAGCGCCTATAAAAGCGAAGTGACACGCCGCTATCACTTGCTCGATGCTCAGGGACGCCCCTTCCGCTCGGTCATCGCCGCTCCGGGTGTCGATCTGACGAGCTACGAGGATCACAACGTCGAACTGTGGGGCCAACTCACCTACGATTTTGAACGCCGCAATTATCTGCTCACCGTCTCTCACGTCCGCGAACTCCAATAATCGCGTCTAGCGAACCGGCAGCGTAAGCTGCCGGGTGAACCTCTCTCCGTAGCGGGCTTGTGCGCGAGGGAAACATCTCGGTACACTCAGTAATCTGAAGTGACGAGGAAAGCTCCCATCGTCCCGCGGTTCACGGAGGACCAAGCATGTGCGGCATCATCGGCTATACCGGATCGCGCGAGGCACAACCGCTTCTCTTGGAAGGGCTTCATCGCCTGGAGTATCGCGGCTACGATAGTTCCGGCCTGGCGACACTGAGCGATGGCGATTTACACCTGCGCAAACGAGCCGGTCGCATTCAAGACCTGGCGCGGCATCTCCATCAAAACGCAGCGCCCGGAACGACCGGCATCAGCCACACGCGCTGGGCGACACATGGACCGGCCAACGATCGCAACGCCCATCCCCACGTCAGCGGCGACAACCGCATCGCCGTCGTCCACAACGGTGTCATTGAAAACTACGCACCTCTGAAGCGTCAATTGGCCGGCGAGGGAGTGGTGTTCCACAGCGACACCGATACCGAGGTCGTCGCCCAACTGATCGCCCGCCGCTTACCCGCCGAGGATTCGTCCCAAGCCGCGTTCATCGACGCCGTGGCGCGGACGCTGGCATTGTTGAAGGGAACCTATGGACTCGCCGTCCTCAGCCGTCGCCATCCGGGATTGCTCCTCGGCGCGCGCCTGGGTAGCCCTTTGGTGTTGGGTATCGGAGAAGGCGAGAATTTCTTGGCCAGCGATCCCAGTGCCCTGGTTGGCAAGACCGAGCGCGTCGTCTACTTGCAAGATCATCAAATGTGCGTATTGACGGCGAACGATTGGCACCTTCTCGACGGCGATCGCGCCCGCGTCGAGGCAGCCGTCCATACCATCGAGTGGGATGCGAGCGACACCGACAAGGGCGCGTTCGATCACTACATGCTCAAGGAGATTTACGAGCAGCCCGAAGCGATCGAGAACGCCCTACGCGGCCGGCTCGTCGACTCCGACGCCACGTCGCATTTCGGCGGCCTGAACCTCGATACGCAGCAGCTTCGCCGCGCCGAGCGGATCATTCTGACGGCATGCGGCACGAGCTATCACGCGGCCTTGGTCGGCGAGTATCTGTTCGAGGAGTTCGCGCGAATCCCGGTCGAGGTCGAGTACGCCAGCGAGTTTCGCTACCGCAATCCGCCCATCGACCGCAACACGATCGTCATCGCTGTCACCCAATCCGGCGAGACGGCGGACACTTTGGCCGCGCTGCGCGAATCGAAGCGCAAGGGGCATCCCACATTGGCACTCTGCAATGTAGTTGGAAGCAGCATCGCCCGCGAGACCGACGGCGGCGTCTATCTGCACGCCGGCCCGGAAGTGGGCGTCGCCAGTACCAAGGCGTTCACGAATCAAGTCGCCGTCCTCGCCATGCTCGCGCTCTATTTCGGACGCATGAGGCATCTGTCCAGCTTGCAAGGCGCGCAAATCATCCGCGAACTGCGCGCCATTCCCGACGCCGTGCGCCGCGCCTTGTCGTGTCACGATGCCGTTCGGGCCATCGCCGAGCGCTATTGCCACGTTGCCAATTTTCTGTACCTGGGCCGGCAGTACAACTATCCGGTGGCATTGGAAGGCGCGCTCAAGCTGAAGGAAATCAGCTACATCCACGCCGAGGGGTATCCCGCCGCCGAGATGAAACACGGCCCCATTGCGCTGGTCGATAAAAACACGCCGTCCGTGTTTCTGTTGCCGCGCGGCGCGATCTTCGACAAAGTGATGAGCAATCTGGAAGAAGTGAAGGCGCGGGGAGGACCGATCATCGCCATTGCCCACGAGGGCGACGAGGACGTTGCCGCCCGCGCCGATGAGGTCATCTGCGTCCCGGATGTGCCGGAGTATTTGCAACCCATCGTCTCGGTAGTGCCGCTCCAACTGCTGGCGTATCACATCGCTCTTTTGCGCGGTTGCGACGTGGACAAGCCGCGCAACCTGGCCAAGAGCGTTACGGTGGAATGAGGGCGACCAAACGAGATAACCATTTTGTTATTATCTCTCGTCTCTCGTTCCCACGCTCCTGCGTGGGAACGCAAGCCTCGCCGCTCCGCGGCGCGAGCCTGGGGAAACGAGAGACGGGACGCGGAGCGTCCGGATGTGCGTTCCCACGCAGAGCGTGGGAACGAGGAGGCGAGGAGTAGTTCCAAGTGTTGAGTGCTGACTCGTTGTTCTTCTACTCAGAACTCAGAAATTGGAACTACTGAGGCTTGATTTCCCCCGTTGCGTGACTTGCGCGGACGTGGTAATTTGCTGCGACGACGATGACCGTGAGGTCCGTCGTTCTCTTCACTCTAACGGCAGGATGCCTTTCATGCGTTTGTTTGTCAGCGCGGGCGAACCGAGCGGCGATCTGCACGGAGCCAATCTGATCCACGCTCTCCGGCAACGCGAGCCGAGCGTGGAGATACACGGGTTCGGCGGCGACCGCATGGCGCATGCCGGAGGTCGCCTGCTCTACCCGCTGTGCGATCTCGCCGTCGTCGGCATCGCGCCGGTCGTCGCCAATTTGCCGCGCTTCTGGGGTCTGCTCGATCGGGCCGACCGCTTCTTCGCTCGGCAGCGACCCGACGCACTCGTCCTCATCGACTATCCCGGATTCCATTGGTGGCTGGCGCGGCGCGCGCGCGCCCACGGCATCCCGGTGGTCTATTTCGTGCCGCCACAGATTTGGGGCTGGCTTACCTATCGCGTTCACAAAATGCGCCGGCTGACCGATCGCGTCCTTTGTACGCTGCCTTTCGAGGAAGAATGGTATCGACAGCGCAACGTGGCGGCGGAGTACATCGGTCATCCGTATTTCGACGAACTGCGCGAGCAGCGTCTGGATCGAGCGTTTGTCGACGAGCAACGGAACAAACCGGGCAACGTCGTTGCGTTGCTACCCGGTTCTCGAAACACGGAACTTCAGTTCAATCTCTCGTCGCTGGTGCGCGCCGCCGGTCTGATCCACGCCCAACGACCGGACACCCGCTTTCTCGCCGCCTGCTTCCGCGAACGCCATCGCGGCCAAGTCGAGGAAAGTTTGCGAGGCAGTGGATTACCCATTGAGGTTCACGTTGGCCGAACGCCGGAGATCATCCATCTCGCTCATTCGTGCATGGCCGTGTCGGGGTCGGTGAGTCTGGAGCTGCTCTATCGCGTCAAACCGACCGCGGTGTTGTATCGCCATCGTAGGATCAGCATCGCCTTGGCGCACCTACTCAAGCGCGTGCCGTACATCACTTTGGTCAACTTGCTGGCGAACAAAGAGCTATTTCCAGAGTATTTCGGTGTGCAATGTCCGGCGGAGTCGATGGCAGGGCACATCCTCGGTTGGTTGAACGATCGCACCGCCTACGAGAGCCGCTGCGCCGAACTGGCGGCGCTGCGCGACCGAGTCGCGGCACCGGGCGCTTGCGAGCGCGCCGCGGAGTCGATTCTGGCGATGGTGCGCGCGACGCACGGCAAACATCCCCTTGCAGCCTGACGTTCCTTCATCGCTTCAGACGCTTTGCCAGCGCTTCGATGCGGTCGCGGCACTCGTTGCGCGCTCGCGCATAGCCTTTCGGATCGGGTCGATCCGTTTTCAGGTAATCGAGAACCACCGACTCGGCGGCCATCAATTCACCGCATGCTTGGGCGACGGCCGAAGCGATCTCCAGAGGGATGCGCGTCACGCCGTTGCGATCGCCGTGCAGTAAATCGCCGGGATGCACGGTAATGCCTCCGACATGGACGGGTACGTTGATTTGCGGAATGTGGCAGTAGCCGTGGGCGCAGATGACGCCGTCGCAAAAAGCGGGAAAGTGCAACACCTCGACCTGATCGAGATCGCGGCCCGCGCCGCTGGTGATGATCCCGACCGCGCCAAACGCCTTGTAGGTACTGCACATCACCTCGCCGAACGTCGCGGCCACGACGGGATTGTCGAGATCTTGAAAGACGACGATGGGCGGATGCGCGCCGCGAGCGAACGATTCGACTTGTTCGACGAGGCCGGAATACGCTCCCCCGGAGCGCGGAGCATCGGCGGCGCGAAAGGTAGCCGTGCTGGCGAATCCGACCATCGGCGGCAGCTTCGGATAGCACGCTTGAATGCGGCGATCCATGTAACCGTCGGTGCGCGGATAGAGGTCGAACAGTTCCACCACGTTGCACACCGTCGGCGTGTCGTAGCGGCGGAGCAGATCCAAATCGGCGGTGGAAACGACGGGAGACGGCATGAGAAGCACCTCGTGCGAGAAACGAAAAAATCAGACTGAGAACATAGTACGAGAAGCGGCGCTTGGACACCAAGAGAAAACCCCGTTGTCATTGGCATCGCGGAGGGAGACAATAAGAGCATGAACCTCTTTTTGGCATTATTCTGGTTGATTTGCGCCGTGGTCTTGTTTGCTTACGAGTATCTGCTCGGCGGCGAACGATTTCAAATCCATCTCGGCCGCTTTAGCTTTCCGGGCGTCTGGCTGATGTTGGCGTTGATGGTCTACAACCTCGTTCGTTGGTGGAGCTATCGTTCGCTGAGAGCTAGGCAGCGGATGGTGGAGTTCGCTCGCGCGCATGAGGAATGGGAAAGGCGGCACCGTCATTCTTCCCATCCCGCGCAACCCGTCGATCCGAATTTTAATTTCACCGACGATCCGCAGCCGCCGCCTCGGGGCATCATCGACCGTCCGCCGTCGGACAACTGAATGGCTCGATCTCGCTTCGTTGCTCTCGGTAAATCGTCCGATGGATACACCTGGAACACCGGCTCTTGTCCCATCGCGGCTGGATGGCGCGGACGCGAACGGCGGGCTATGTGTAACATAGGGGGGAAGGTGGAGCCAAAGGCCGAGGAAGGTCGTCATGCCGACAGAAACTGTCTTTTCCATCGTCTATTGGGGAGTAACGGGAACCCTGACCGCTCCGTTGCGGCCTACCGAGATTACCCAGAGGCTCGTTGCAGCCGTCAAACAACTCATCGAACGCGGTCGCTTGGCCGATCTACTTCCGGGGCCTGAGTTGGAAGCGAACGTCCGCCGTCGAATCGAGGACGAATTGCCGTTTCACCTTCGCAGCGGCTACGGTGGCAACACCACTTGCGTCGAAGTGCAAACGCCGGATGCGCTGCTCATTCTCGATTGCGGCAGTGGACTCCGCGAACTCGGCGTCTCTCTCGCCGAACGCTGGCGCGACAAACCGTCCGGCCCGCAGCGCAGCGCCCACGTCCTGGTCACGCATCCCCATCTCGATCACATCTGCGGCACGCCGTATTTCTCCCCCTATTACGATGTGAATAATCGTTTTACTCTATGGGGATCGCCGAGCCTAATCCATCAACTCGGCGTCCTGTTCGATCCGCAATCGCGCATGAGCCGTCACTATTTTCCACCCACCTACGAGCAAATGAAAGCGATCGAGGAGTTTCGACCCATCGAACCGGGCAGTTCCTTTTCCATCGGCTCCACGCACATTCGCACGCACCCGCTGACCCATCCGGGCGGCTGTTTGGCCTATCGTTTGGAAAACGCCGGACGAGCCTTTGTATTCGCCACCGATCACGAGCAAATCGAATCTCCCGATGCCGGACTGGTGGCCTTCGCTCGCGGAGCGGACGTGCTGTACACCGAAGGACAATACACGCTCGCCGAATACGAAGGGCGCGAGCCGATCGGAAGTAGTCCAGCCATGCCACGCCAGGGTTGGGGACACAGCACCATCGAAGCCTGCGCGGCCACCGCCGTCGCCGCTGGAGTACGCGAACTCCATGTGGGGCATCGCGATCCCGCGCGAAGCGACGAGGGCATCGCACGCTTGGAAGAGTATCTGCGCGAACGACTGCGCGACGAACTCCGCCGCGCCGGACGCCCCGAAGACGCCTGCCAGGCTCGCATCGTGCATGAGGGATTAGCTGTTTCTTGTTGAGTCGAGGTACAGGAAGATCTCCTCTTGCCTCAGCCGCTTCGCGCTTTCGCTGACAAAGCGACTTCCATTCTCGACGGTCGGGTAAAAGGAGCGTTCTTTTACAAAAAAGCTCAACGGACTCATTGCATCGATCCGATGATAAACGAGGGTTCGTCTGGCGCGGCAAGCCTGGGAAGCAAGGGGGATTCGGGTTTGCCCGAATGCAGCCGATTCCGCTTGCTCACGCTCATCATTTTTGGTTTGATGTGCCCGCAACCCTGCCGTACACCATCGCGCGAAGGCGAGTCGGGCGATTGATCCCGACCTCACATGCTCCGTCGGGCTTTCCAGCTCGACCCATGAGGAAAAGAAGGTCCGTATGATTGTCTCCCCGATGCAGCACCTGGCCAACGCCCTACGCCAGAACGGCTTGATTCGCTTCATCGAACATTTCGCCGAACTCTTCCCCACGACGCACATGAAAGACATGGTCGTCGAACGCATGGATCCGCATCGAGTCATCGAAGTGGGCGGCAAAAAAGTCGTCAACTTCGGCTCCGATAGTTTCCTGGGATTGGATCAGGATCCGCGCGTTCTGGACGCGCTCCATCGAGGCATCCGACGTTGGGGATCGCACAACGGCGCGTCGCGCGCGTTCTCAAGCGTTCAAGCCAACATTGATGCCGAAGATAAATTGGCGGAGTGGCTGGGAACCGAGGCGACGTTAATTTATCCGTCCGTCACGCTCGCCAACATGGGGGCCATTCCTGGCTTGGTCGGTCGCCAAGACGTACTGATCGTCGACGAGCAAGCGCACAACTCGATTCAGGAAGGGGCCAAAATCGCCAAGGCCAACGGCACGCGCCTGTTCTCGTTTTCGCACTGCGATCCCGAAGCGTTGGCCAAGGTTCTCGACGAAGCGGGCGACTATCGTTGTGCCGTGGTCGCCATCGACGGCGTCTACAGCATGAGCGGAGAGTTGCCTCCCTTAGAGCAACTGAATCGCGTCTGCTTGCAACGCCGAGCCATCCTCTACGTCGATGACGCGCACGGAACCGGCGTCATGGGCAGGCAAGGACGCGGTACCGTCTTGGACGCTCTGGGCGATTACGACAACGCGCTGGTTATCGGTTCGTTGTCGAAGGGCTTTTCCTGCATGGGCGGCTTCATCGGCTGCACCCACGAGATGAAGCGATTGTTGAAGATGCGTTCCAACACCTACATCTTCGGTGGTCCCGTGGCTCCGTGCTATCTCGAAGCGATTTGCACCGTTTGCGACATTCTCAATTCGGCGGAATACGAACTGCTCTCGGCCCGTTTGCATCGAAACATTCGGCAACTGAGCAAGGGATTGATCGACCGGGATCTCGTCGTTTTGGGAGGTCAAACGCCAATCTTGTCGGTTCTGGTCGGCGACGAGGAAGACACGCTCAACGGAGGCAACTACCTCTTCGAGCAGGGCTTCTACGTCCAATCGGTGACGTTCCCCGCAGTGCCGTATCATGCCGGCGTGCTGCGCATCCAGGTCAACGCCAACCATCTCACCGAATCGATTGCCGGACTGCTCGATGCGATTACGAAGCTATCGAAAGTGATTCGTCTGCCGGGACCGGAGATGGTGGCTCGGCGAGCGGCATGAGGGACTGTCCGGGCAACCATGAATCGAAGGGATTCGATTCATGGTTGCCCGGACATCCGAATTTAGGCGGCGGACTTTGACGAGGTGTCGTTCAACTTCGCTTCCAGCAAATCCAGAACGTCGGATACGGCGACGAGCTTCTCCAATTCTTGATGCGTCAAGCGAATGTGAAAACGGCGTTCGATTTGCGAAACGATGCTGACGACATCGACCGAATCGAGACCGAGTCCCTCGCGCAGATTGACGGATTCATCCAGATCGCTGTGATTTTCGCCCGTGTCGGCTTCCAATAACTCGATGAGTGTGCGACGAATAAACGCGCGGTCCTGCATGGCTTCACCTTCCTGGCTTAAGACTTTCCGTTGGGGAGAGAGCCTCGTGGCCGAGATCGCGCCCGGATCGGCGGTCGAGGTCGCTCGAATGCGGTCTAGCTTAGCCTCATCGACGTGTTTTTGACAAGATCGTTTCCGTCGAGAACGCATCCCGAGGATCCAACCAGGGAAATCTCTCGAGCGAATCGTCTCCGCTTTGCCCCTCTCTCGCGGCCTTACCCCACTGCGGACACGCGCCCGCGTTCCTCGCGCGTCAGCCATTTCTGCATCTTCGCCAATTCTTTCGACCACTGATCGCTAGCCCGTTTGGCGGTAAAGGCGTCGTACAGCAAATCGAGTGTCTCCAGAAGATGGCGCACTTGCACGACGCGCTCCTCCAAGCGCGCGCGTTCCTCGCTCGCTTCCGGCGCGGGCAGCTTCGCTCCGCTCACGGCCAACGACTCGGCTTGCAGTGTCAGTTCGTATTGGGCATCGTGCCGAACGATGATAAGGCCGACTTTGCGAGGCAATTTCCCCGATTGAATGGCTCGCCGCGCCTCCGGCAAGCGCGTCGGGCCGTCGCTACTGATGCTCTGGCGTCCGGTCTGTCCGCGCGGGCATTCCAACGTGAGCGTCCGCGTCAACATCAGAGCGGCTTCGCTGCCGTCGCTGAGTGCGAGCGTGTCCGACTCGGAATCGAGCATGTACCACAACCAAAGAAGATACTCGTTGCCCAAAAAGTCGCGGCTGTGCTCATCGACAATCCACGCTACCTCGGACGGCGACGACCCAGGCACGAACGAGGCAGGAGTCGCATCATCGACTCCGCGCGTCTGCTGTCGCGGCTCGGCAAGGCGAAACGCTTGTTGTCCCGCGCCCAACGGCTCGAACCCGCAGCCGAATGTGTCCTCGAACAACTGATGCAGCCGATCGAGCGCCGTCGCCGAAGTGCTGCCAACGAGCAGTTCGTTCGACGGGGCGTCCCACAGGATCGGAAAGACTTTGCGCTTGATAAACCGACCGTCGCGCGCTTCTTCTTCCAGTTTCTCGCGCGCCAATTCGCGCGCTTCGCGTTTTTGCTTGGCGCTAGGAATTCCACTGGAGTTGTTCGCGGCCAATCCTTGCAGTTCGATCTGCGCATAAGCGCGCAAAAGATCGCCTGGGAGACGCATGGTATCGACGCGCAGACAAAAATGAAGTGCGTCGTTGACGATGTTTTTTTCGAGATCGAACGAGGTATCGAGCAGGTGATCTCCCGCCGTCCAGCCGCATTCCACGCCGTCGGCGGAAACGACTTTCTGTTTGCCGATGGCGTGCGTCTGGAGGCGTTGTAGATGCTCCGGCCCGAACATGCCCGGAGACGGACCTTGGACCCGATACCGGCCGAAGGTGACGCGCCCGGAGAAAAATCCCATTCACTGCCTCGCTTCCCACGTCGCTGGACGGAATGTCCCCCTTGCATCTATCGGCGCGGGGCAGTGGGGCAATTCAGGCGGATTCGGACTACGGGGAAGATTCCATCGATCGGATGCCGGAGGCGAGGGGGCCTTCGAGGGCGGAACGAACGCGCTGCAAAAGGTTTTGATCGCCAAAGAATACGAACGGCTCCACGATCAAACAACTCTCGCCCCAGAGTTCGGCTTGAACGCTCAAGTCCGCATCCCTTGGGCAGCGTTCGCAATAGAGCGTGTTATTCCAAAGATCCATCCGCTGGGACGATTTTGGAAGGAGATTGAGTTCGTGCCAACTTCGATCCGTGGAGGTCAAGAACGCGGATTGCTCGATTCGGCCGTCCTTCCGAGTGGAGACGACTCGAAGCTCCACGCCGGACTCTTTCAAGTGCGACAGCATGTCTGCCATCGACCATTCTTGGACCTTGGATGCGCACGCACCGGTATCATCCGTGCCGGGAAAGGCCCAGACCGTTAGCCCCGCGGCGACGGCAATCAACGCCAGCCCAAGCCCATGCGAGAGCGTAAACGCCTTACTGAGACAAAGCATGGAGAGATACCTTCGCTTTCGCAAAAAATCGTGCCGTCCGAAAAGTAGACGAACGACCTTGTCGTTCCCAACAGAAAGATCCATCATGGATTGCTCGAACAATCCAACCGTGCCGAACGCGAACCTTGGCGGCGTTCGTATTCTCAACGGTTTAACTCAAACTCGATCGAGGAATCATTCATGCTACTCGCGCGCTGCGGACTCGTGGCGTTGTCACTTCTCGTTCCTTGGCTTTCTGGGCGCGCCGAGGGCGCGCCGCGGACACCGCCGAATATCGTTTTGATCGTCGGCGAGGATATGGGACCGGAACTCGGCTGTTACGGCGATGCCAATGCGGTGACGCCGAACATGGATCGCCTCGCCGCTCAAGGCGCGCGCTTCACCCGCTGTTTCACGCACGCCCCCGTGTGCGCTCCCAGCCGCTCCGGCCTCATCACCGGGCGCTATCCCACGAGCATCGGCACGCACCACATGCGTTCGACGTTGCTCAAGCCGCCCCCTCTGTTCACCGACTATCTCAAGAAAGCCGGCTATACCATCGCTTGGCCGACGAAGACGCCCTACGGTAAAACCGATTTCAATTTCGCTCTGCCGCCTAAAGCCTTCGACATCACCGCGGATTGGACGAAGGAGATCCCCAAACAGCCTTTCTTCGGCTTCTACAACATCTTTACCAGCCACGAGAGCCAAATCCGTGCCCCCGCTACCCGCTTTGCCAAGAACACCGAACGCCTGAAACCTTCGGAGCGCCGCGATCCCGCGAAGATGAAACTGCCCGCATACTATCCCGATACGCCGGAGGTTCGCCGCGATCTCGCCAACTATTATGAGTTGGTTACAGCCGTCGATTATCAGGTCGGCGTCGTCCTCGATGCACTCGACAAGGCCGGCGTGGCCGACAACACGATCGTACTTTTGACGGGCGATCACGGCCGCGGTCTCCCGCGCGGCAAGCGATGGGTTTACGATCGGGGCATCCATGTACCGCTGCTCGTTCGTTGGCCGGGCCACATCAAACCCGGTACGGTGCGCGACGATCTCGTCTGCTTCCTCGATTTCGCACCGACTGCCCTAGCGCTGGCCGGTGCCGACGTGCCGAAGGAGTTGCAAGGGCAAGTCGTTCTCGGCCCCAAGAAGGCCGCCGAGCGCAAATACATCTTTGCCGCGCGCGACCGCATGGACGAAACGCCCGACCGCATCCGCGCCGTGCGCGACAAGCACTATCAGTACGTTCGCAATTTCCACCCGGAATGGTCGCGCGCCCAGCGCATCGCCTACATGGAGTTGATGCCAACGATGCAGGTATGGCGCAAGTTACACGCCGAGGGCAAGCTCAACGCCGTCCAGGACGCTTTCTTCGCCGCAACCAAACCGCGCGAGGAACTGTACGACTTGGACGCCGACCCCGATGAAGTCAAGAATCTCGCCGACGATCCAAAACATAAAGAGAAGCTCATCGAACTGCGCGCCGCCCTCGACCGCTGGATGAAAGAGACGAACGATCTGGGTGCGGTACCCGAACGCGAGCTTATCGAGCGCGGTTTAGTCGCCGACAGTTTGAAGCAGTACGAGAAGCGGAAAGAGGACAAACGGAGTAAATAGATCGATTCAATCGCGTCCACAAAAATGCGGTTCGCCGCGAAGCGGAGCGAGTCGGTCTCGCGCTTGGCTTCGCGGCGAACCTTGGAGAAAGTTGACCTGCCGTTCTCGATCTCTCACCCACCCGCGGGTGGATGGAGACGGCGCGAATCGACTTTATTGAATAGCCTTTAACTCGAATCGATGCGTCTTCGGCTGGGCCGCCTTATAGATTTGTTCCTGCATCGAGTCGATTTTCTTCATCAACTTTTTCAATTCGTCAGGCTTGCGCTCTTTGGCCACGTCGGCAAGCCAATCCGGGGCGTTGAACATGACTACGCCTCGAAAGCGCTGGTGAACCAGATTATTCTTCTCGGTCACCATCTGATAGACTTTCTGTCCCTGCTCGAAAATCGGCCCTTCGTTCAGCGTCCCAAGATTGACGCCTTTTTCCAGCTGCTCGCCGCTATACTCGCCGACTTTCTTGCCGTCGATACTGAGAGCGTACTTGCTGTTGCCGTTTAGGCCCGTTACCTTCAGGCCATAGTAGTTGAGATCCTTCAAGGCGTTGACGTAAGGCAAAATCGGCAGCCAGTCTTTTTGCACGGGCATCGGCAACGCCTTGTCCTTGCGCTGGAAAGTCACACAGTCGCTGTTCGCGGTCAACTCTTCGACGGTGCAATCGGTCGGTTTGACCTTCTTGGCGGTGGCGTCGATCTCGACATCACTGACGACGGCAGGCGCTTTCAATCCGGTGAGGATCGTATGGGCCATCAGCAGGCCGCCGGGGCCATTGGTGTGAACGCCATCGGGAAACGGATGCACGTTGGCATTGTCGGCGGCGATCTTATCCAACACCTTGCGCGTCACGGCGTACTGATCGACGAATGGAACCTTATACTTCTCGGCCAACTCTTTGAGAGGGGCATAAAACTTCTGCTGCGTCTCCAAGTAGAGTTTTAGATTTGGTCTGGAACGTGTCTCGACGGCGTTGGGCGAGATGAGGGCGACGCGGACATTGGCCTTTTGTGCGGCCTTGAGCATCTCCTCGGTTCTCTCGATATAGTTCTTGGCCGCGGCGGGATTGAAACCGCCGTAGCCGCCGTCGTTCATGCCGAAGTCGATGGTCAACGCGGTTGGCTTCTCGGCCAAGACGTGATCGGCAAAGCGCCGCGCGCCGCCGGTGGCCGTGTCGCCGCCGATGCCAGCGTTGATGAACGTCATCTCACCCTGAGGGAATCGTGTCGTCAGATACAATTCCATATACGAGCTGTACTGATATTGCTCGGTGATCGAATCTCCCAGGTAAACGACCCGATCTCCCTTGCGGAAGAAAAAGTCGTCGCTCTTCTCCGCCGCAACTGCGGGGATGGAGGCCAAGACGAGAGACAGAAGCGAAAAACACGAGAGTCGGCGTAGCATGGTAGGAACTCCGGTTACGGTGGGTTGATCCAGTCACGTTGTAATGGCCGCGCGGCGGGTCGGCAACTCAATTCGGTGCGATTGGGAGAAGTGAGCATCTCGAATTGAGGCAGCAGGAGAACGGCGCGCCTCCACGTCGAAGGCGCGCCGGAAATAAAATCATCGTCCGCCGAGGGCGGGACGTTTGCCTACCGCCAGCGTGATTTTGGCCAGAAAAAGGTGCTGTCTGTCGCCGCGCTGGTAGAGGTCGTCCAATAGCACATCCAAGCGCGGTGTCACCTTCTGACGCCAGGGAAGCGGGGCAAAAGGATGACGCACCGTAACGGGCTTGTCGAAATCAATCGTGTCTTCGCCCTTACTATTGCGTCCGAGCCAGATGGTTAGGTCGCGCACGCCCGTGGCCTTGACCACAATGTCGTTGGCCTCGTAGTTGACGCGGGCATGAAAGGCAGCCGGCTGAACGCGCCCGGTGTTCCAAGTTTCCAGCGTGCGGGCTACGCGGATGTTGTCGCTGCTGAGCCAATAGAATCGATTGTCGCAGCTGCGCAGACTGCAAAACTCGTCGCCGAATGCACCGCCTCGTCCGTCGGTTCCCAGCTGCCGAAGCGGAAAGGCGCGCCGTTTGTTTCGCATCCAATCGAAGGCGTTGGACACCTCGCCGCCGAACCACTCGATCCCACGTCCCTTGTACTCGACCCATAAAGCCGGATAGTGGCGGTGGACGATCCAGTTGTTGAATAGCTCGTGAATCTTATCGCCGTCGGGCGATTTGAATCCACAAGCGAAGTACATCGGGAGATACTGCGCGTTGCGCCAGCAGAGCGAGGCGTGGAACAGGGGTACGCCCGACATCGGTAAGACGCCCGCGAACAGACCGGGATGCCCCAGGCCCACGTCGAGAGCCATGTTGCCACCCTCGCCAAGTCCGAACAAGAACACGCGGTCGTCGTCCACATTGTAGCGCCGCTTGACATCGCGCAGGGTGTCTACCACGATGGCATGTTCGGCTGCGCTGTAAGTGTATCGGTTGTTCGCGCCGTTGTTCCACTTGGGCGCGACGAGAAGGTAGCCGTTCTCCGCCGCCGCATCCGACCAGCGAACGAGCATGTCTCTGGCGCGCTCGCCCGCTTGATGCAGCACGATCAAGACGGGGTAGGGGCGCGTGTGACGATATTCTGGAGGTGCCTGCAAGAGATAACTGATTTCGCCGACCTTATGTTCGACTTCGTCCGTGGAAACTTTTTTCTCCGGCTCGGATGGAGGCAGCGTGCGCAAGATTTGGACCATCTCGTCCACCGAAGCCGCATCGGTGTGCGAACTAGCCGCGTGCCGTTTGAGCATCAACCGTCGCTTCTCATCGTCGTCGCTGCGCAGATAAGCCAAAGCCAGTTCGCGCCCGCGCCAAAGTCTTCGGGCCGTTTCCACGCTTTTCTCCGCCGAGGCGCTGCCGAGCAACCAACCGGAGACGGCCAAACTCAACAGTTGATCCGCCGCAACCTCCGACTTCTTCCCGGCCTTCTTCAAGCGTTCGTCTTGACGAGCCTGACCCAAGAAAGCGTCGAGCCGAGCCACGTTCTCGAAGTTGAGTTCGGATTCGATGAGCGCCGCCGCATCGCGCAAGACCGATCCCGGAACGCCAATGGACGCTTCGCGCGTCCGTTTGAGTTGTCGCGCCGTCTCGGCAATTAGGTCGGACGCGGTCTTGTATTCGTGGCGCAGCACTTCCACTTCGGCTACTTGATCTTTAGTCGCTCCCTTCGTGGGAAAATCTGCCAGGAGGGCCACGACGCGCTTGTCTTGCCCCCCCGCGCGGCGGCGTTTGATTTCCTCGATGCGATCCGTGGCGCGAACCTTCAAGAGCATGGTGCACGCCGCGTCGAGGCGTTCCTTCTGTTCGGGCAGGTCGTCGCGGGCGCGGTCGATTTCTTTCTCGGCCAGATCGAGCCAACCGGCTTGAACGTAGAAGTCGGCTTTGCGCAAGCGAATGGAGAGACGTTGTTCGGGCTTGAGACTGGTTTTTTCTTCAAAGTCGGGATGCGTGTTGAGCAGCGCTTGAACCGTGTCCGACCCAAGCTCGCGCGTCAAGTAAGCACACGACCACCAGTATTTCCCCGGCGAGTCGGCCCGCATCCAATAGGGGGTCAAAAGGCCGATGTGTTGCGGCACGTCGATCAATCCGTCCGCCGAGCGAAATTGAAAGCGCCGGTTCCAGTCCGGATCCCAGTCGGGAGCGCGAAGCACTTCGAGAAGGGGAGGCATGCGCTTGGGGTTGACCTGAATGCGCGGATTGGGGCGAACGATTTTCACCTCGCCGCCCGCGTCCTTTTCGTGGACAAAACGGACCTGAGAAGGGTTAAAATAGATTCGCCGCGGGCCGTCGTTGAGGAAGAAGAACCCCTTGGGCATTTGGAAAACGTCGCGCGCCACTTCGTCGAACTCCAGAGTCATCTGGCGTTTGACCTGGCCTTCGATGGCAAACCCGTCTTTGAAAAACAGAATGTCGGCGGAGACTTCGGGCGAGGCGACCGCCCAATACAGAATCGCGCCGAGGAAAACGGAACCCCATAGTCCACGACGCCACGAGGCGCGGTTCGCGCTGTGCATAAGACATGCTCCCTTGATCCGTGAGATAGGCACCAACCTCCCCGGACAGCCCTTTTGGCGTAATGGTATTGTGACGGCATCGGGGCCGCGCCGTCAAGTAGGAGTTGGTTGATGCGAGTCGATTCTCAACGCGCTCGTTCCGGTTGCGCCGTCGGCGATGCAAGGCGCTTCCGCCGTAAAATCGTTCAAACCCGAAAGATGCGCTCCACGTTGTCTCGAAGCAGGCAGCGCGCTAGGTCGAGCGCTCCGGTCTCGCTGAGGATACCGGGGCGCACGAAATCGTCGGCCAGCACACGCGCCAGCAGTCGGCGATACATATTGAATTTGGGCAGACCGAACTCCAGCTTGTACATATCACTGTAATAGCCGATCTGTTTTGTCTTCGGCACGGCCTGGAGGCGCGCCCGCAAATCGCCCTCAATGTATGCTGGAACGTTCGAGTACCACCAATGGCCGTTGGTTACGACGTTGGGGAAGATCCAACTGTAGGCGGCCAACTCTTGATTTTGCCCGCTCGACAACACCGAGACGCAGAACGTGACCTCTGGGAAGGCGTTGAACAACTCGGCGTATTGGATCAGCGAGGTGCGGCCATCGAACAGATCCTGCCCCTGATGGACGCCGGCGCGATAGACGCGGCGGTTGACGCCGATCATAAGATCGAAAGGCAACTGAAACTCGCGGCAATGCTCGGCCAGTATCCAGAAGGGGTCCGTACCGGGACGCGGCGAGAAATCCGGCGGCAGCGAGATGGCACAAGCCTTGGCTCCGCGCGCCGTGAAATGCTCGAAGAGCTTGCGGATCGCTTTACGAAGTTCGATCGTATCGCTGCCTTCGATGCCCGTCGCCTGGGCCAAACGTCGTCGAACCTCGGGTTTGTCGAGATGGAAAACGAGATCGTCGGTGCGCAAGCAAGGAATGTACCGTGAGGTATCGAATCCTTCGAGGGGATCGTCGAAATCGTTGGTGAGGAAAACCCTCTCGATGTTCGACCGGCGTAGAACGTCGTTCTCCCAATCGGGTCGAGACATCTTGCTTTCGGCGGCGTTCCATAGATGGTCGGCGTCGGCGGCTGTGAGCCGTTCGCCCTGAAAGTCGAGAAACGTCCGCGCGATTTCCAAGAACCAGGCATATTGGGCCGTGTTGTCGAAGCGATCCATGTGGGCGAGAATGGCGCGAACGCGCTCGCGCGGATCGATTTCCGGAGCCAAACACGCTCGATCCATGCCGCAAGAATGCGCCAACTCGGTGTAATAGTGATAGCCCAAAATGTCGTCGAGAGTGCGCGAGGCGGGACGGTGCGGATTGATGTGCGAGTGCGGATCGATCAGCGGAATGCGGCATATCTCGGCGAATAAGTCCCGAACGAGTGCGTCCACTAAAGATCTCCCGGTTCCTTGCGTTTGCGGCGAGCGTACAGTTCGACCGCGCCGACTTGTTCGTCGGTCTCGATTGACCCAGGGCGTAGGCGACGGATGCGCGCGATGGCGTTGGCGGCATTCAGGCCGCGTGTGACAAAGTAAGCGGCGATAATGACACCGGTTCGCCCCAGACCCGCGCCGCAGTGAACGGCCACACCCATTTTCCGCTCGTTGGCGCGCACGATCGCCGAAACGCAGCGGTCGATCTGTTCCTGCGCCGGAGGTTCCATGTCCTCCATCGGTTCGTGGTACACCAACAGGTTTGCTTCTTCAATCCAATCGCGGCGCGGCCGATCCTCCGTCAACGACAGCAGGACCTCAATCCCCTGTCCGCGCAGCCAGGCGAATTCGTCCGCCCCCGATGGGCGCGCCATGGCCGCCAATAACGGTTTTTCGATCCACGAAAATCCAGAAGGCGCAGCCATGATCGTTCGTTCCCGTTTCGTCCATCCTTGCTCGTACTGCGGGCCTTATCGCTCTCAACGGAGCGGCTTCTGTCCGAATCGCCCTCGCAAAAGATTCGCTTGCTCCCAGACTTTCTCGTCGCCCTGCAAGAAGTCGATCAGATTGCCCGTGGAGATGCCGAGCGTATCGGCGGCTTCGCTCACTCGAGCGCCGGTCGCCTGCAACACATCGAGTACCAATCCGACGATGGGCCAGAATCGAGCGTCCTTCACGCCCACCCGAAGTCTGCCCTCGCCATCGCGAGCCGAGGCGAGAACCGAATTGTCTCGAACCGTCGCCAATTCAACCGGCGATACGTCGTCTCGTAATTTAAGATAGAGCGCGCGACGGAGACGGCGAAGGGCGCGGGCACGATTTTCGTGCTGCGAACGGCTCTCCTCGGCGATCACCAACAACCCGCTGGGCGGATGACGGAGGCGCACGGCGGAACTGGTTTTGTTCCGCTTCTGTCCGCCGGGACCGCTGGCGCGATAGGCGTCCACCGCGCACTGCGCCAACAGCTGCGCGTCGGTCAAATCCGTCCAGGTGCCGCGTGGAGGGGTCTTCATGGGATTCATCGGATGGAATCGGCTATTTCTCGGAACGGACGAGCGCCTCAAGCCGCGCGATGCGTTCCTGCAACGGCGGATGGCTGGCGAAGGCGGACTCGGCGCGAGCCTGAAATTTTTCGATGGGGTTGGCGATGAACAGATGAGCCGTGCCACGATTGGCCGACTTGAGGACGGCTGTATCCGCCTCCAACTTCCGCAAGGCGTTGGCCAAGCCTTGCGGATAGCGCGTCAGTTCGACCGCGGTGGCATCCGCCAGGAATTCGCGCTGTCGGCTGACGGCGAATTGAATGATCTGCGCGAGGAAAGGAGCGATGACCGCCAGGACGATCGCCAAAAGGAAGACGACGAGGACAAACAATCCACCGTCTTTGCCCTCCTTCCCGTTGCTTCTGCTTCGATTGTTGCCGCGGGAGAGTTGCCAAAAAATATCGGAAAGCATCACGATGGTGCCGACCAATACGGCCATAAGAAGCATCAGGCGGATGTCGAAGTTGCGGATGTGCGACATCTCGTGGGCCACGACGCCCTGTAATTCGTCGCGTTTCAGCTTACTCCGTAAGCCGGTCGTGATCGCGACCGACGCATGGCGCGGATCGCGCCCCGTCGCCATCGCGTTGAGGGCCGGATCGTCGATGAGATAAACCTCCGGCATGGGAACGCCGGCGGCGATTGCCATTTCCTCGACGACGTTGAACAATTCGGGATCGTCCCGATGACGGATGCGCCGCGCGCCGCTGGAGGCCAGCACGAAGCGATCGCCGCTATAATATCCCAAAAGAGACAGAAATAATGACAATCCCGTTGCAACGCCGCCCCACACGAGTGCCTCGCACCAATTTAGTTGAGACACGGCCTGGGGCGCGAAGGCGGCGACCGCGCCCAAGGTTAGAGTCAAGGCGACCGCGACGACGAACGAACAGAAACAGGCCACGAGAAGCACGCTGTTGCGTTTGTTCTCGGCAATCAATTCACGGAACGTGGGTGTCATGACTTCCCCTCGTGGACGTTTTTCCAACCTTGAGGCGCTACCCTCGGATTCTCCGTTGTACGCGGGACCGAGGAGTCTGCAATCCGCCCTACTCGCAACCCTTCTTCCCTGAGTACTGTACTCAAGGAATAGGAGCTGGGGTAAGTGGCAAGAGATCTCGGTGAGACTTCCTCCCTCGCCTCGAGAGCATTCGTGTCAGGATTTCACGATTTCGCCAGATCGTCGCGGATCGTTTTGCCCCGTTGCAAGAGTGTCTCGATGGACCGGCGATCTTGATGCGATAAAGCCTCTCGGAAAAGTCTCAATTGCGCTTCCAGTAAATCGAGTGCGGCGAGGAGATGCGTTCGATTGGCGTGAAAGATGGCCGACCACAGACTCGGTTGTCCGGAGGCGAGGCGCGTGGCATCCCGGAAACCCGTGGCGGTGAGCGATTGCAACTCGGTGGGCAAGATTCCGGCCAGGGCGGACGACAGCAGATGCGGCAGGTGGCTCGTCAGGGCGAGGGCGCGATCGTGTTCTTCGGCATCCATGATCCGAACGGTTGCTCCCAGTGCCGACCAGAACGCGCCGATAGCCGACAGTGCGTCGTGTGGCGCGTCCGCATCCGGCGTGACGACGACGAGTCTCCCTTCAAACAGTTGGGCGCTGGCGTGTTCGGGACCGTGTTTTTCCGAACCGGCCAAGGGATGACTGCCGAGAAAAGTTACGCCGTCTGGCAGCCGTCCGCGCACAACGCGGACAATGGCGGCTTTGGTGCTGCCGACATCGGTGAGCAGCGTACCGCTCCGACAGTGCCGAGCCGCCTCGACGACCTGTTCGGCAATGCAATCGACCGGCGTGCAAAAGACGATCAGGTCGGCTGCTGCGGCCGCCGCGCCCAGATCGGCCGAGGCTTCGTCGAGCATTCCGTCGGCCACGGCGCGACCAAGCGCCTCTGCCCGCCGATCGACGCCGATAATCCGCTCGGCCACGCCGCGCCGCCGCGCCGCCAAGGCAATCGAGCCACCTAAAAGTCCGACTCCCACAATCGCGAGTTGAGAGATTCGCATGGTCTTATTCCGTGCGGGGCCGGGTGAGGCGATAGCGCTCGGCCATCTGGCGGGCAATGCGGTCGAGGATCACCTTGTCGCGCAGTCCGTGTGTTCTGCCGGGAAAAATCGCCACGTCCGCATCGCTGCCGAGCCGTTGCAGCGACTCTTTCAATAGCTTTACCGCGCCTTCGAGGTAAAAGGTATCCTCGCCGCCGGTCCAAATGTGTAATTTCCCAGCCAGCTTCGGGCCGAGCGTCTTCCAGTTGCTTTCGAAGACAATACGGATGTTATAACGATCCCAACTCTTGGCAACCTCCGCGTCGATGGCACCGGTGGCGCGATCCCAGAGCTTGCGGGGCCGACCGTCTTTGCCGCGTGCCGAGAACACCGCTTCGAACGACGCCAACTGCCCGCCGTGGCCCATCACTTCTTCCATGTCGGAAAACGGACGATAGAAGAGGATCGCTTTGCCTCCCGCGCGAGCGATCGGCCGGCGATCTCCTTTGGCATCGAGAAACATATTGGCATCGGGTTTCGTCAAGTCGATGCGTTGAAAATCGCGGAAATCGACGGGGTCGGGCGAGGTGGACCAGACGCCGTTAAACGAATCCGGATAAGTCACTTGCAGCCACAGACTACTCCACCCACCCGAGGAATGGCCCGTTACGAAGCGAGCCTGAGCGGTGCCGATGCCGCGATATTTCGATTCGATATGCGGGATCAGTTCCTCGATCAGCGCCCGGCCGCACGGTCCATTGTTGGCCGAGTCAGCGAAAACGTGATGGCCGAGACGACAATCGGGATCGAGAACGACGTAGATCATCTCCACTCCGGCGACGTTGGTGGCATCGCGCTCGGCCGCACCGTGCGCTCCGTAGTGCCTGCCGCCGAATCCGGGGATTTCATAGACCACGGGATACCGCCGGCGCGGTTCCGTGGCATACGAACGCGGCAACACCACACCGGCTCGCAGTCGCGTCGAACGACCGTGGAAAGCCGTCAGCAATTTGCTCTCCATGTCCACCAACTTCACGCGCTCCGTCTCAACGAACGGCTTCGCTTTATACACTTGGTCGATCCGCAATTCCACCGTCCCCGTAGTCGCCCCGTCCAGCTCGCGCCGGACGGTTCGGCTGTAGCCGTTGCCTTCCGATGTGCTAAAGCTGCGGTCGCCGCGGTTGAAATCCATCACGGCCTGAATGGAGTACGTCGCTTTCGCCACCTTGTCCGTTGCCACGGGAAAGCCCAACGCCTTCGCGCCGAGGACCAGCGGTCGATCCGGCTGCCAATCTTTCACGTCCAAGGCAAAGAACGGGTCGGTACCAATCCAACTGGGACCGGAACGCAATTCCTTTACATCTTGCTTGAAAAGCATGACGTAGACGCGCCCGGTGAACGGCTTTTCGGAGACAGCTCGATCAAATGTAAGACGAAATTCCAGCGGACGCTGTTGTGCGGCCACACTGGCGGGAAAGAGAAGCAACAACCAACACGCGAGGCGCTGATACGATCTGGGCAGAGGGGTGAGCATAAGAACTATCTCCAAGTTGCACTCAAGTAGTCGTGGACACCGTATAACTCAGGAGTGTAGAATGCAACCTTTCCAAGGACAAGACCGAACCGCTCATCGATTTCCCAGCCATGAACCCTTTCGATCAAGCCGCGCTGTACGCCTAAGTGCCGACATGCAACGGGCGGATTTAAAATCGCAAAAAACAACCGTCAGCGGAGGCTTTTCTTTTAGCCTTCGGAGACTGGAGCCGCCGTTGCTACGAGGTTCGGAAATGCAGCAAGAAAAACGCCGTCGATTGCCTGTCCGGTGAGAAATGCTGCCTCTTGATGCCAAGAGTGTTAGGAGTGTTCGGCCGTTCTATTCCTTTTGAAAGGAGGCGTCCGTTTCCTTGCTCCCTCTGTCCGAATCAAAGTAACGACTGGTCATGAACCATACGAGGACAAGTGCCAGCACGACGAGACTCAAAGTGAGTCCCAACAACACTCGTGCTCCTCTCGAACCGAGCCACCCGGCCATCCGAGCAATCGCTGGTAGGATTTGACGATATTGATCCTCTTCAATATCGTATTTCAAAGTGAGCTTTCTCTGGTCCGTCGAAGTTGCAGTTACCTGAATGGTCCCACTGCGCTCCTTTGCGACGGTGTATGAAAACACGAACCCTTTGCATCCTTGCTTCCGCAGCGGTTTCGGCAACTCCCCTTCAAGCATGGTCGTCCCGTTTTCTCGCGCCGTTTTCAGGAGATAAGACTTGCAATCCTCCAACAGGGGATCGACCTCGTCTGGAGCGATAATGCCGGCGACCTGCCAGCTACTCTCTAATTTCTCCGGTCCCTTGACCACGCCGCCGGGTGTTCCTTTCCATTCAATGGCTTCAAAGTGCTTCTCGCATTGTGCGAGCATCGTCTCTCTGTGAACGCGATCGTAGAACTGACTGCGCTTCGGACCAGGCCCACAACCAGCGAATAGCGCAGTTAGCGACGCAGTTCCAAGAATCGCCGCCCACCGGCCGCTGACCGCTCGTATTCTCATGTCCCCAGTCCTCAAGCTTACGAACAGGAAAATCAGAGCGGCTGGTTCCACCCACTCTGCTCTACAAACCTACCACACTTGTTACAAAACTTGGCATCAGGATCATTGGCCTGTCCGCAACCGCTACAAGTCAACGATGGTCTTGGCTTCGAGGTTGGCATCTGAGCTACATTATCGCCTCGATTAGCTCCTAATCGGACGGCCAGCCCTGCTCCGATACTCGCTCCGCCGATCCCCCCAAGGAGAATCGCGATCGACAAGATAACCAACCGCCCCAAGTCCAAGAAACTTACCGGCTGATACGAGTCGGCGAGCAAGAAACCGACCACGCCGCCAATGAACATACCTGCCGAGACCCCCAGGCAACCGCCAAGAGCTGCAAGGCCCGACTTTTTCCCCATGTCGATCCTCCGGACTTCCCGTAGGCGATCCTGCTCGCCTCCCAAGGCGCTTCAGACGCTACCGAATAGGTGAAGGAACGCTACAACAGACCAGGAACACTCCTCGCCGTGTGAGGCACGCTCCGCACGAACGCTGTCACGCGGGAGGCTGTATCTTGTGAACGCACGAGGCCGAACAACCAGCCGGCTCACGCGGGCACAGCGCTGAAGGTCGACAAGCCGTTATTCACGTGGCCGATCTGTGCGTGGTTTTGGCAAGGAATCTTGAATGCCTTCCTGCGGCTTACCTTCACCAAGTTGTTCCCTTCGACCGCTCCCAACATCGGGAGTCAGTCCGGTAACCACATCCCCCGCCGATTATCCTGGCTGAGCGTCATTGTGCTGTCAAACAAATCCCCGTGCCCTCGACAAGACCGCAGCCGAGACGCCCGCAGGCCGCACATCGCTGCTTGTTGGCCTTATTGCTCGGTGTCCGATTCGGCCCGTTGCAGTACGCCAGGTGCCACGCATACCCATTCTCCGTCGTTGATCCATAGGCTGTGACCTATCGAGCATCCTTCCTACTCCACCCGCAACATGTGAACCATTTCTTCCGCAGAGAACAGAGAGGACGAAATGCTCATTGTGGTGTCATTGACCCAATTGAGTCCGCCTTCCTTTAAGACAGTCAGTAGGTCATCGGACGGCCCGATCAATCCCCCGCCGTAGTCGGAAGAGTCGTAGGAGTATTTCCCCCGGATCAGGTAGACGATTTCTACGCCATTGATACCTATCTAGCCCCCGTCCCAGGTTATCTTCCCATGCAACCTTGCGGCGATTAGATGTTCGCTTCTTCATCGGAATCGTTCGCCATTCGTTTGAGAACGGCTTACGCCGATCGTGTTCGCCTAGAACCGGCTACTCGACTCCTGCCGACAAAACGGACCTGCAAACTAATTTGAATCTTCCGCATCAGCTTGCCTAGCTCGCTGTCGGCCTCGCTCGAAAGCCTCGCCCCACCATTCTGTTTCTCGTTGGATGTGGTCGCGTCTCGTGGTATGTGAAAGCCAGATCGGAAGCAACGCTATCGGCGTACCGACAATGAGCACGAACGCATAAACCGATTTTTCCCAGATAGACGCCTTCTGAGGCCCCAGTTTCGGTTCTGGAAGCTCATGTTACTCCGACGAATGGGCAGGCACAACGATTTTTTCACCCGGAGGATCTCCGAACGGCCTCCCCATTCGAGTCAGTTGAGCCGAGCGGCGTAAGCGAACCCGAATGGCCCGTCGAAGAGTTGAAGCACCGCCGCTACCGCCTCAACGCTAAACATCTGCTTTCCCTCCTCCGCTTCCAGGTACTTGGCGTCGATACCCTTCTTCTGGATGCGTTCCCAGTTCAACAGGTCGACGGGCGGGTTATCGAGTAGCTTCTTCAGGTTCAGCCCTCCCTCCTTGTGGTTAACCGCGATCGGGATCAGCTCGCTCGGCAGTAGCCGCTCGCCCTTGAGCAGCCCCTCCCACTGCGCCATCATGCGTAACCAAGCGTCGATCCGTTCGTCGGTCAGCGGCAGACCGAGTTGGTCGGTCTGTTTCGGGTGCGGCAGCCATTCGTAGTCATCGTCGGTCTCCTTGCGGATGTACTGCCACGTCTCCCGGTTCAGTTCACACACCGCTACCAAGTGCAGCCGCATGCGTCGTAGCCGCGGGGCGTCCACCACCTTCAGCCCGCTCATGATCCAGTTCGGCTCCGTCTTCGTGGAAGGTTCGTCGATCTTCGGGAAGATCTCCTTCACCCGCTCCTCGAACCCGGCCTCCTCATCCACCGCCCGGTAACCCTCCACCATCGCCGACAGCAGGTGGCAGTACGCACGCAGCCATGCCACGTCGCCGCGGTCAAAGTGGACGCGGAATTCGGGATTGGCCTTCTGGAAGTTGAACCGTCCGTTATTCAATGCGGTAAGCAGGTCGATCAGCGTGGTGCGGTCTTTGCCGGTACCGGCGAAGTCAAAGGTGATCTTCGCCAGCCTCAGCCGCAACTTCACCTTGTCGTCCTTGATGCCAGCAAGGGTGGCTTCGGCCCGATCGAGGTCGGCGGCGAATGCATCCAGCACCCGGCCGAGTGCCTTATAGCTGATGGCCGACGGCTTGTCGTTTTTAGGCACGGGGAGCCGCAGGAACGGCTGGGTCGCCTTCTCCGACACTGCCCCGTACTCGTGCAGCGCCTTGCCCAGATTCTCCACGCTTCGCAGGAACTGGATCACTCCCAGCCCAAACCGAGCCTCGTCATCCCTCGGGTTTGCGTCGAGGGCTAGAAGGGAGGCCATCTCGCCCTCGGCGAACTTGCCGTCGTGTAGAAACTTTTCGGCAAGCGGCGGGGGTGGGGAAGCGGCGCAGACGGGAGCAGCTATCGAGCTGACGGCGAAAAGGATGACAAGGCGAGTCATGGATCACTCCTAAGAGCGTGTTGACCGATCTTTCCCAGATAGACGCCTTCTGAGGCCCCGGTTTCGATTCTGGAATCCCATGTTACTCCGACGAAGGGGCAGGCACAACGATTTTCTCACTCGGATTAGCTTTTGACCCCACTCTGCGAGAATCCAGGGGCACCGCACCAGGCTCCTTCGCTGGCATGGAGACCTCGAAAACATCTTGCGTTGCCCGGAACGGATGACCGGCGACGCCCTTCCGACCAGGTTGCCAATGCGGTCCCCCTCATCCCGAGGCACAGGCGAGGCACACACGGGCAATCCGACCCAAAATCCGGTACGAGGCTTTACGCTGGCTGCTTCTGAAGATTTTCGCGGAGTGGCGTGGTAGAAACCCGAAGCGTCTTGGGTCTCTCGTGATGTCGTTATTCCCTTCAAAGGTTCTTTCACACCGGCACGCACTCGATGACATCGACGTGGGCCGCCGTCGGTAGGATGCGCGAGAGGTGAAAACCGGCGCTTGCCAGCAAGGCGCGATACTCCGACTCGGTGCGCTCCATGCCGCCGGGAATGGTCAGCATGGTTAAATCGAGCATCTTGGCGAAGCACGGTTCGTTGCCTGGCGGTATCACGCTCTCGATCATCAACAATTTGCCCGTTGAAGGCACGACTTTGCGACAGTTGCGCAAGATGGTTCGACTCTGTTCGTCGTTCCAATCGTGGATGATGTGCCGCATCAGATAGACATCGCCGCCGGAGGGAGCGGTCTCGAAAAAGTTGCCGCCTTTCAGAGTGCAGCGACTCTCCACCCCCGCCGCCTGGAGGTAACCTTTGGCCCTTTCGATGACATCGGGTCGATCGAACAGTAGGCCGCGAAGCGAGGGATGACGTTGCAGCGTGGCAGCCAGGAGACTCCCGTTGCCACCGCCGATGTCCGCCAAGGTACCGATGCCCTGGAAATCGTAGGCATCGAGCATGGCCTTGGTTTCCGCTCCGTGGACGCCGACCATGCCTTCGTCGAAAATGCGCGCCTGGCGCGGATGGGAAGCGAGGTAGTCGAAAATCGGCTGGCCGTACAGTTTGTCGAACGCCGTTTTGCCCGTTTGCACGCAGTACAGCAACTCTCCCCAGCAGCGATAGTGTTCCTCACCGTTCATGATTGCCAGCGAACGCTGCGAGTTCGGTACGTCGCTCCGCAAACATTCCCCCAGCGGAGTAAGGGCAAACCGCCCCTGCTCGTCTTCGGCGAATACGCCTTCTCCAGCGAGGCCGCGCAACAGACGATAGAGCGAGCGCTCGTGCGAGCCGGAGGCTGCGGCGAGATGGGCCACCGTTTGCGGGCCGTCCTTCAACAAATCGGCGATTCCGAGTTGAGCGGCGACATGCAGCGCTTGCGACATCCAATAGCCGGTTAGCAAGCGCATCATTACGGCTTGAGGCGAGGGGTAATTGGGTTGGCTGGCCGTCATGTCTCATCTCCTTTGGAACCCGCCGGATACGCCATCGAATCGAAACCGTTTGCGCGTACCAAGATCGTGTCGTCCTGATTACCAAAATACGATTGATTCGGCGAACCGGCGAGTGGCTTCGATTGGCGTTTCTTGGATTCGTGACCTAGGCTTGCCGGGAGGACGAACATGAATAAACCGGCTTCGACAGAATCGGAACGCCGCCGCGCAAGGCGTCAACGACCGAAACCGAGTACGACCGCTTCATGCACCACCGGCGACACGGTGTTCGTCGGCGCGAGAGAGGCTGCGACCGTACTCGACATCTCGGCGGAGGGCATTCGACTCACCGTGAATTTGCCAATTACAGCAGGGCAAAAGATCGAAGTCGATCTCGACGGAATCGGCTATTGTCAAACGTTGAAACTGAACGCCGAGGTCGTCTGGTCGTTGAAGACGGCGGAAGGGATGTGGTGCGTCGGAGCGAAATTTTAAGCGAGCGAGTTCGTTAGCCCTCATGGTTGCCAGCGGAGGGACCAACGAACACGCTCGCCAAGAGCTTCCTCGTCGACTGTTAAAACATGAACTGCAGTTCAATCTGCGGGCCAAAGTAGAGGATCGTTCCGTCGTTGTTGACGCGACCGTGTTGGATGTTGCCTTGAGCGTTGTTAATCTGCGACAGATTTCCATTGCTGAGGACGTTGTTGAAGTTCGCCTGCCCGAAGGCCCGGACGGCTTCGGCACCCAACAAGTTGAAATTGACCTGCGACGGAGCGTCGGCTACGCCGCACAACCACGTCGAGGTGTATCCGAGCCGCAATCGCATCTTTCCAGAGGGCGAATTAAAATCGGCGAAGGCCCCCAATTCGTAGATCTGGCTGAAGACCGTGGCGTGACGAATCGAGTTGAAGCCAATAAGGCCATCGTTTCGCGTCAGGTTCGATTCGCTCGTCAAATAGTTGACGCCCCACGCTCCCTTGCCCATGCAGGATAGAGTTAGCCAGGCGAAGGGGTTGTAGGCGTACTCGAGTCCCATCTGCGGAGCGACGATGTTGTTGTGGGTAATGACCTTATAAATCGAAGCGTCCTGACCGATGCTGAGACCCGGCGGCGGCAAGATGGTTGAAGTACCCTGCGAAAGAATGCTAAGGAAATCGTTCTGGCGAACGTAGCGAGCCCCGATCAGGAACTCCATGCCTGGAAAGACTGTGTTGAGCTTGCGATAGTTGGCTTCGGCGTTGAACAGGCTCGATCCCTGCGTGAGCTGAACGGTATCTGCCAATCGATACAATCCCTGACCGAGGAAGGCATAGGGGGGATTGTAGAACAAGGTGTCGAGCGAATGCGGATCGTTGGCCGTCGCCGTCACGTTGTTCTGCCAAACGTAGAAGCTGGAAAACTCGATCGCCTGATCGTGCCAGAGGTAGCCAACCGTACCGCGAATACCCATCGAGAGCGCGGGATTGACGCTGTTGAAGTTCAAGGCGCTTGCGGTTCCAGGCGGCGGAGGCGCGAAATCGTTGGGCAACAGATGCGGAGGGAGACCTTGGACCGCCGCGTTGTTTACGGCGATGTCTCCCGCTCCGAGTTGATTGCGCTGCAGAGCCATCGGGCCGACGTGCAGATAAACGCCGGACTCTTGGACGTAATTCTCCGTCTGAAACGCGCTCGAATGATTTTCGGGCAGGCTAAACGAATCGTCCGGCCCCATCGGAGCGGCCAGAGGACTGATCGGTCCAGGCACCAAATTGGGCGCGGGAGGAATGGACGACGGATCTGCCGGGATCGGCACCGGCATCCGTGCCGCTCCCACTGGACTTGGATAAGTGCCCAATTGAGCCTGGACCGGCAAGGTCAACAACCCATAACCTACCAGCAGCGCCAAGCCCTTCCAGCCTCTGCACATATTCGCGCCCCCCTAGAACACGCCGTTCATCGCAGCGGATGCCGGCGTGAATCGTCCCCCACCAACGGCCAGCAAGCGCTGGACACGTTCTCTCATCCGTGATCGTATCGGTCGTTAGAACCCTCCTTCTTGAATTATTCGGCACATTCGGCAAATCCGTCGGCGAACCGGCAGCGTAAGCTGCCGGGTAAGGTGCATCACCCGGCAGCTTACGCTGCCGGTTCGCCAAGATCGGCGGGCTGCAAAAGGTGCATCACCCGGCAGCTTACGCTGCCGGTTCGCCAAGATCGGCGGGCTGCAAAAGGTGCATCACCCGGCAGCTTACGCTGCCGGTTCGCCAAGATCGGCGGGCTGCAAAATGGCTCGCGCCTCCTCGTGCAGCTTGCCGTTGCTGACAATCACATCGGGGCGATGAATCGAGGTCCCGCCGTCCCAATCGCTGAAACGTCCGCCCGCCTCTTCGACGATGGGTTTGATCGCGGCCACGTCCCAAGCGTGGACTCCGTGTTCGACCATCAACTCGCCGGCCCCCTCGGCCACCAAGACGAAACCGTAGAAGTCGCCGAAACCACGGCTGCGTTGGGTGCGGCGGATCAACTCCAAGAAGGTATCCTGCCGGCCGGCTTTGACGAACCACGACAAACTGGAATAGAAAATCAGCGCCTCAGACAGTTCGCCGACTTTGGAGACATGGATACGCCGATCGTTGCGATACGCGCCATCGCCTCGCAACGCGCGATAGGTGTAACCTAGCGCCGCTGCCTCGGCGATGCCTGCGATCTGTTCGTTCTTGTACTCCAGACCGACCAACGTGGCCCAAAGGGGTATGCCGCGCACGAAACTGCGCGTGCCGTCGATGGGGTCGATTATCCAACGGTAGCCGGATGTGCCCGGACTGTCTCCGTACTCTTCGCCGAGGAATCCGTCGTTGGGAAAGGCATCGAGCAGCTTGGCGCGCAACATCTGCTCGGCCTCGCGGTCGGCGACGGTTACGGGACTCAGATCGGCCTTCCATTCGACCTCGAAAGACCCATCGAAATAGCGCCGCGCCAGCTGACCGGCTTGGCGCGCGGCTTCTACCGCGATTTCATAGCGATTCTTCCATTCGGATTGCACGAGATAGTCTCCACGGAAAAGGAAAGCGCGGATCGGGAATAGCCGTCGATTCGCCGCTCGCCATTGACCCTTCCTACAATGATAGCGATGAATGTTGCTTCCGCTGCCTCCGATGCCTCATCCGCGCTGGCCGTTCTCGTTAGCGGCGGTCTCGATAGCGCCATCCTTCTCGCCGAATCGCTGCCTCGGCATTCGGCCGTTTGGCCGTTGTACGTCCGTTTCGGCCTCTTCTGGGAAGAGACGGAGTTGAGCTATCTACGCCGCTTTCTCGACGCGGTTGCTTCTCCCACGCTTCAGTCGCTGACCGTCCTCGACGTGCCCGTGACCGACCTCTACGGCGAACACTGGAGTCTGACGGGTATCGACGTTCCGGCGGCTGGCACGCCGGATGCCGCCGTCTATCTGCCGGGGCGCAACGTCCTATTTCTGTCCAAGGCGATGTTGTGGTGCCACCTACACTCGGTACCGGCGCTGGCGTTGGCTCCTCTGGAGAGCAATCCATTTGCCGACGCCACGGCGGAGTTCTTCGCGGACTATCGAGCGGTGGTCAATCGGGCGATCGGCGGGACGGTGTGCATCGAACGCCCGTATTGTGGAATGCACAAAGAGGAAGTGCTTCGGCGCGGCCGACATCTGCCGTTGCAGTGGACTTTCTCGTGCATGAGGCCCGTCGAGAACCAGCATTGTGGAGTTTGCAACAAATGTGCCGAGCGCCGGATCGCCTTCCTTCGCGCCGGCCTGCCCGATCCGACCGACTATCATCGAGAGCCATCATGTTCAGCGTGACGCGCGAGATTTCCTTCTGCTACGGCCACCGTTTGCTCGATTACGACGGCAAGTGTCGCCACCTGCACGGCCACAACGGCAAAGCCGTCATCACGCTGGTCGCGGAAACGCTCGACCGCCTCGGCATGGTGATGGATTTCACGCGCCTCAAGCGCGTCGTCGGCACCTGGATCGACGAGCAACTCGATCACAAAATGATTTTGCACCAAGACGATCCGCTGTTGCCCTTTTTGCGACAGCAGGGCGAACCGATTTTCGTTGTTCCGACGAACCCCACTGCCGAGAACATCGCCCGCCTAATTTACGATTACGCAGTCTCGCAAGGCTTCCCCGTCGTCGAAGTCAAATTGTGGGAAACCGAAAACTGCTTCGCCGCCTACGCATCGCCTACAGGCGAGAGGAAGCTGACGGCCCCCTGATTTTTTTATTCAAGGGCCGCCGCCACTGGCTCGCCAACTTCTTCCGTCAGAATCCCAAGTACCTTGTCCCAAGTCTCAGGGCGTTCCAGCAAGATCCGACGCCCCATGCGGCGCACTGCCTCGCGTTTCTCCTGTTCCGGCAAGTAATCCACCGGACTCGTCCCGTCGATGCGTGCCAGCAGGCAAACTCCGCAATGTTCAATGCCGCGCGTTTCTAAATATCGAAGAGGTAAAAACGTCGTCTCCGCGGCGTAGCCCCGCCAGAAACGGCGCGTCAATTCGAGATGTCTGAAGAGGTCGTGCGAACGCTTTACCGCTTTGAGCAAGAGATGGCTCAAGAAAAAGCCAATATCCATCGTCGGATCGCCCCAATGGGCCGTCTCGTAATCGACGAGCGTAAAGCCGTGTTCGTGAGTGAGAATGTTCTTCGGACTGTAATCGCCGTGGCATAGCGCCTCGCGCGCCGTCATCATCCGTTCGATGAGCGGTTTCACGGCGTCGGCCATGTCGGGAAGGCGTTCCTGAATCCGGCGATAGAAGGGATCGACGCGCAGTTGCACGAACACGTTACGATCCGCGAACGGTTCGACGAGGTGCGGCGAGCGTGCCGTCGCCTCGTGAATGCGGCCGAGAATGCTTCCGGCACGCTCGCCAACCTCGAAGTCGATCTCGCCTTCGAGCAATTGGCGTTTCCATACCTTGGCTTCGCGCGGCGCGTGCGCCATGGCAAAGACGAAATTGGCGCGATCGACGAATAGCACTTCGGGAACGACATGGTTCGGCAATAAGGGCGCGAGCGTCTGCATGACTTCCTGCTCGCGGTAGACGCGCTCCAGATCGCTAAACCACGCATCGCGCGTGCGCAACTGAGGCCGCGATTGCTTGAGGACGAACAATCGATCCGGCGTTTCCACGCGTAATACGATGTTCGACACGCCGCCCGACAGCGTCTCGATGCGCGTTGGTCCCTCGTCGATCCACTCGCGTTGTCGCAGGTAATCGGCGGCATTGTCGGCGGTCAGTTCAATCATCGTATCCTTTCGGATGGCTGCGATGCCAATTCCACGCCGTTTCCAAGGTGGCGCGCAGATCGGTATAGCGCGGCTTCCATCCCAACTCGCCTCGTATCTTCTCCGCCGAGGCGACGAGGGCTGGAGGATCGCCGGCACGGCGCGGCCCTTGTTGAACCGGAACCCGCTGGCCCGTCACTTCTTCGGCGAGACGAATCACTTCGCGCACACTGTAACCGCGTCCCGTGCCGAGGTTGTAGCGCAGATGTTTGCCGGGCGAGAGATTTTCCAAGGCCAAGAGATGCGCCTCGGCCAGGTCATCGACATGGATATAATCTCGGATGCAAGTGCCGTCCGGCGTCGGATAATCGTCGCCGTATACCGTGATGGCCGGTCGCTGGCCCAGTACCGCTTGAAGTATCAGAGGGATCAGATGCGTTTCCGGCTCGTGGTCCTCGCCGATGTCGCCCGTTGGACTGGCTCCGGCGGCATTGAAATAGCGCAGCGCGGCGAAGCCCCAGTTGTAGGCGGCGGCATAGTCGGCGAGAGCGTACTCGACGGCCAGCTTTGTGTTGCCGTAGGGATTGATCGGCTTCTGCTTCTCGCTTTCCGTGATCGGCACCTGCTCCGGCACGCCGTAGGTGGCACAGGTGCTAGAGAATACGATCCGTTCGATGCGCAGTCGGCGCATGGCATCGAGCAGGTTCAGCGTATTGACGAGATTGTTCTGATAGTATTTGGCCGGCTGCAAAACCGATTCACCGACGTAAGCGAAAGCGGCAAAATGAACGATGGCTTCGATGCGATGGGTGACGAGGGTATGATCCAATCGCGCCGTCTCGGACAGATCGCCGACGATCAGCCGTTCGGCGGGGACGGCGGCGCGATGACCCATCGAAAGATTGTCGTAGATCCAAACGTCGTGGCCGCGCGCGAGGAACAGCCGAACCGCGTGACTGCCGATATAGCCTGCGCCGCCGATGACGAGAATGCGCATAAATGGTCCTTCTTGCCTTTCATTGGGCGATCGCCCTTCACGTTAGGCGACGACCGGACAAAAGGCAAGATTGGGACGGACCTCGACTCGGCGGAGTCGAGAATAGGCGTCACACGCGCTTGCTATAGCGTTTGATGGAACGCCCAAAGACAGGTTGCGACGCTCTCGGCGTATCCCCGTCGGGGCGAACGCGCGTTCGGTACGTCTGAAAACCGGATATTTCCTCACACTCGATCTGTTTATTGATGTAATGTTCGATTGCCGTTAGCTGATCGCCCTGTTCGGGGGTAATGAAGGCGATGGCGATGCCATCCGCGCCGATGCGGCCCGTGCGGCCGATCCGATGAACGTAGTTTTCGGGATCGATAGGAATATCGTAGTTGATGACGTGCGAGATATTCTTCACGTCGATGCCGCGACCGACGACATCGGTGGCGACGAGATAGACGATTTTGCCGTCGCGGAACCCTTGCATGATGCGGTTGCGAAGCGATTGCGGCAGGTCGCCGTGCATCGCCGCCACGCGCTGGCGATGCTTGCGAAGCATCCGATACACGTCTTCAACCCAGCGTTTCCGTTCGCAGAAGATGATGCACTGGCGCGGTTCGTCGCGCTCGAATACCTTTAGGAGCAGGTCGAACTTGCGGTCTTCATCGACGGTGAAATAGGTTTGTCGAATGTTCTCGACCGTCACCTTGGCCGGCGACAGATTGATGTTGAGCGGCTCGACCATGTAGCGCTGGGCGAGGCGCAGCACGGGCGGCGGGAGCGTGGCCGACAGCAACAGCGTTTGTCGTGGCTGCGGGCAACGGCGCAGGATTTTTTCGATGTCCGGACGGAAGCCAATGTCCAGCATCCGATCCGCCTCGTCGAGTACGACGTAGCGAACATTTTGCAGAGAGAGTGTGCCGCGCGAGAGGTGATCGAGTACACGGCCCGGCGAACCGACGGCGATGTTGCAGCCGCGTTGAAGCTGCGTCAACTGCTGACGAAAACGCTGCCCGCCATAGATGGGAACGGCGCGGCAGCGGCTATGCGGCGAGAGTTTGGCCGCTTCCTCGGCAACCTGCACGACCAACTCGCGCGTCGGTGCCAGAATGAGAGCTTGAGGGCCGGGACGATTCTCGTCGCGCCATTGATTGAGGAACGGCAAGAGGAAAGCGGCCGTCTTGCCGGTTCCGGTCTGAGCTTGGCCAATGACATCGCGTCCGGTGAGTGCTTCGGGGATGAAGGCAGCCTGAATTGGTGTGGGTTCGCGGTAGCCGGCGCGTTCGAGCGCTTCCATTAAAGGGGGCGAGAGAGCTAATTCGTGGAAGCCGCCGCGCGGCTCCGCCATCATTGCGGTCGTCAAACAAAACCTCCCATGACAAAACTAAGTCCGTATTATCGAGTGTTGCTTACTCTTTACTGCCTGTAGTTAGTCTAAAGCCTCCAGGAAGTCCTGTCCAGAGATTTTCCCCCGTCAATAGTGTACAAATGATAATTTCGCTCCGTCGAACGGCTGACGCCGGAAAAACTCCTCGTCTCCTCGGCGTCGGGATTCCGAAAGCGGCTCAACTGCAACCCGATGTCGCGCCGCAAGTGTCGCACTTGCAACACGAGCCACTGCGCACCAACGTCAACTGGCCGCATTCGCTGCACGGGTCTCCTTCGTAACCCTTCATTCGCGCCAGTCGAATCTTCTGCTCCATCGTCTGCTCGATCACCCCGCTCTTGTGGCCGTTGCCGTTGCTGCCGTTCTCTTGCAACGGCGTCAGATGTCCGCTGCGCGGCGTGGCGAACGCCTTGGCAGCCGGCTTCGCTTCGACGATCCTCTCCTCCGGTATTTCCTCCGACTCGAAGTCCGACTCCTCGCGCTCGCGATGAATGGCGTCGCCGCGCAGATCTTCCGCCTCGACTTGGGCGAGATCGTGGCGACTTAGGTAAGTGATCGCCAACTCGCGGAAAATGTAGTCGATGATCGAAGTCGTCATCTTGATGTGCGGATTGCCTTGCACCACGCCGTTCGGCTCGAAGCGCGTGAACAAGAAGGCATCGACGTATTCTTCGAGTGGCACGCCGTGTTGCAGACCGAGCGAGACGGCGATGGCGAAACAGTTCGTCATGCTGCGGAAGGCGGCCCCTTCCTTGTGCATGTCGAGGAAGATTTCGCCGAGCGTGCCGTCCTCGTATTCGCCGGTGCGCAGGTACATTTTGTGATTGCCGATGCGGGCTTTCTGCGTGTAGCCGGCGCGGCGATCCGGCAGGCGGCGGCGATTGTGGATGTAGCGATAGACGATCCTCTCGGCGATGCGCACCGCTTCGGTCTTGGGTTCCTCCACGACCGGCTCGACGGTTTCAGCATCGAGATCGGGAGCGTCGGCCACGGTGTTGAGAGGCTGGCTCAGCTTCGACCCATCGCGGTAGAGCGCGTTGGCTTTGACCATCAGTTGCCAGCTGAGCTGATACGACCTTTTGACATCCTCAATGGTGGCATTGTGGGGCATATTGATCGTCTTCGAGATGGCCCCCGAGACGAACGGTTGCGCCGCCGCCATCATGCGGATGTGCGACTCCGCCGACAAGAAGCGCTGCCCGAGCTTGCCGCATTTGTTGGCGCAATCGAATACCGGCAGATGCTCCGGTTTCAGATGCGGCGCGCCCTCAATGGTCATGGCTCCGCACACATAGAGATTCGCCTCGGCGATTTGTTCGCGGCTGAAGCCAAGAGCCGAGAGCAGATCGAAGTTCGGATGGTCGAGTTGCTCCATCGTCAGGCCGAGTTGGCCGGTCAGCACGTCGTCGCCGACGGTCCAACGATTGAAGGCGAACGGCAGCTCGAAGACGGCGGGCATCATCCCCTCGAGCCGTTGCAACAAATCGTCGGGGAACCCCTTGGCACGCAGGACGCTGGGATTGATGTGCGGACAGCCCTGCAGAGTACCGGCCCCGCGACAATAGCGAACGATGTCCTCGATCTGTCGCGGCGTGTAGCCGAGACGACGCAAGGCGGGCGGGATCGATTCGTTAATGATCTTGAAATAGCCGCCCCCAGCGAGTTTCTTGAACTTCACGAGAGCGAAATCCGGCTCGATGCCCGTGGTATCGCAATCCATGAGGAGCGAGATGGTTCCGGTCGGCGCGATGCACGTCACTTGCGCGTTGCGGTAGCCGTGTTTCTCCCCCATGACGACCATGTTATCCGATTCGCGCTGAGCCGCTTGAAGCAGATACTCCGGGCAGAAGCGCGGATCGATGCCGACGGGGGGAATGGTCAACCCTTCGTATTCTTCCTTCGGGGCGTTGTAGGCCGCGCGGCGATGGTTGCGGACGACGCGCAGCATGGCATCGCGGTTGGCGCTATAGCGTGGAAACGGTCCAACCTCCGAAGCCATCTCGGCGGAAGCCGCATAGGATACGGCGTGCATCAGCGACGAGATGGCACCGCACCACGCCCTTCCTTCGTGGGAATCGTAGGGCAATCCCTGCACCATGAGCAGCGATCCCATGTTGGCATACCCCAGACCGAGCGTGCGGAAATCAAAAGATTTCTGAGCCACCGAGACGCTGGGGAACTGCGCCATGTATACCGATATTTCGAGGATCAACGTCCACAAGCGCGTGGCGTGACGGAACGAATCCACGTCGAAACGCGAGGTGGACTCGTCGTAAAACTCAAGCAGATTGATACTTGCGAGATTGCACGCGGTGTCGTCGAGGAAGGCGTACTCGCTGCACGGATTCGTGGCATTGATCCGACCGTCCGCGGGGCAGGTGTGCCATTCGTTGAACGTGGTATCGAACTGCACGCCCGGATCGGCGCACGACCACGCCGCGTAGGCGATTTGTTCCCACAGTTCACGGGCGGGCATCGTCTTGCGCGGCTTGGGAGCGCGGCCCTCCGCTTGTGCTTTTTCCTTCTCCGTTCGCCAATACAGATGCCAAGGCCCGTCTTTGCGCACCGCCTCCATGAACTCGTTGGTGATGCGCACCGAGTTGTTGCTGTTCTGTCCGGAGACGGTGAAGTACGCCTTCGAGTTCCAATCGGTGTTGTACTCTTCGATTTTCAGCGAGGTCACGCCTTGCTCGGCCAATTGCAACACGCGCTCGATATAGTTGATGGGAACCAGCGCGGCGCGGGCTTCGACGATGGCCATGCGCAAATCTCGATTGCGCTGGCGATCCAATCGTTCGCCGGCGTTGTGCCAATGGAGACACGCTTTGAGAATGGCGTTGAGATGGCGATTGAGCAAACGCGATCCGGTAACGAGATCCGCAACCTTCGCCTCTTCGATCACCTTCCAATTCACGAACTCCTCAATGTCGGGATGATCGAGATCGAGTACCACCATCTTGGCCGCTCGGCGCGTGGTGCCTCCCGATTTGATCGCTCCCGCCGCCCGATCGCCGATCTTCAGAAAACTCATCAAACCGCTCGATTTGCCGCCGCCGGAAAGCGGCTCGCCATCGCCGCGCAACGAGGAGAAATTGGAGCCAGTACCCGATCCATATTTGAAGATGCGCGCCTCGCGGACCCAGAGATCCATGATGCCGCCTTCGTTCACCAAATCGTCGTGGACGGATTGGATAAAACAGTTGTGTACGACGAGATTATTCGTGAGAAATGTATGACTTTCCGTTTCGATGTCATAAACATCTTCTTCGCCAATGTATTCGATGGACTCGATTATTTCATCGCGGAGCTTGGCAACATTTCGTCCTGGAAGATCGAGAGCTTCCACGAGTTTGGCGCGCTTATCGGTCGAAATGAAACCAATTTGATCCGCGAATTTCGCTTTCTCGCTCTTCCACGAGACGATGACCTGATAGTATTCTTGTCGGTCTTGACGCGAATCGCGGCACGCATTTATTCGATTGTAGATCCCGAGATTCAAAAGTAATTGAGAAACACCAATTGCTAGTCGCGGAGAGATCGTGCCGAACACGATGTCGCTGCTCTGCCGTTCCTCGCGGATACGAACGCAACCATCCGCCTGAAACAGCGAGCGAAGATATGCCGTGATAGATACGCGTCCACCCTTAATTACAGCATCGGGAACTTGCATTTCGAGACGGCGATCGAGCAGTTTGTAGCGGGAAATAAAGTCTCGCAATGCTTCTCCATAAAGTCGCAATCGGCGAATGTCGAGAGTCGCCGTCTGACTCCTAGCCATGCGTTCGTGAGAATGTACCTCCGGGAAGAGCGTTTCAACCAAATCGCCGACATAAGCCCTCTCGTCCGAGTCAATCGTCATGGCTTCGATCGTCAGACTGCGATTCGTTCCGTGCGAGTATTGTCCCACAAAACCATCGCCCTGAAGCCAACCCGCCAAGGCGGCTTCTGCTTCAGAATGGGCGTCGGCTTCGCTATCGACAGTCGTATCGGTGCGCTGGATCAGCCGCATACCGGGTTCCAGTTGGCCGACTTCGCACCATTGTTGCCGTCCTTTATGGTCGTGGCAAGCCAATACGAGATGATCGGCGGTCGCATCGAGGAAGTTGCCGTTGGCGAGGCGCAAGCGATAGACGGCCTTGACTCCATTATGCTTGACGGCGACGACGCGGGTCAGTCCCTTGGCATCGAAGACAGGCAAGCCAATGAGGTTCCGCTCGACGATCTCACCAATCGGAATGGGACCAGTTGGAGTCGTCACCGCAGCGTCATAGGGTAAGCAAGCATGCGGCGCTGGATGCTCGTAGGCCGACGTCGAACGGACCACCTGGAGCGATTGTGGATCGACGCGATAATGCCCCTGTGCGGGGCCGTCGATGCCGTAGGCCCAGTGCAGGCCGGTGTTGAACCACTGCGGCGAGTTGGGGGCGGCCATCTGTGCGGCCAGCATGTGGCAGACTTCATCGTGGAAAGTCTGGGCATCCACTTCCGACGAGAAGTAGCCGCCCTTCCAGCCCCAATACGTCCAGCATCCCGCCAGGCGACGGAACACTTGTCGAGCATCGGTCTCTTGTGCATCGCGCGGATCGCCTTCTATCGGCACGCTCCGTTGCAACCACTCCGGCACGCCCTCTTCGGTCACCTTTCGACTTCGACGGGGCAGACCGGCCCTGCGGAAGTATTTCTGCGCCAGCACGTCCACGGCAACCTGCGACCAACACTCCGGGGCCAGGAGATCCTTCATCTCGAAGACCACCGATCCATCTGGATTGGCAATGCGCGAGGTTCGCTCGATGAAAGAAAACGAGGCGAACGGATCGCCTCCGGCCGTGGTGTATCGACGAGTGATCTGCATGGATATTTCGTAAATAATTCGCTCGGTCGGCAACGACCCATGAGGGCTGGAATCTCATCGGTATCGACGAAGGGAGCGGCTTTCAGTTCCGAAAGGTGTTAATATACCACAACTGTAGACGCTTGTACACAGGAAAATCGAGGCAAAAATCGCGATCGATCAGCTGGACTCATTGCCCACGACGAACGGCAGCGTAAGCCCCTTCTGATCCTGATACTTGCCGCGTTTGTCGCCGTAGCTCGTTCGACAGACCGCTTCGCCGCGCAGAAAGACGATTTGCGCGATCCCCTCTCCCGAATAGATCTTCGCGGGCAACGGAGTCGTGTTGCTGATCTCGATGGTGATCTTACCGCGCCACTCCGGCTCGAGCGGAGTTACGTTCACGATGATGCCGCAACGCGCGTAGGTCGATTTTCCCACGCAGATGCCGAGAACGTCGCGGGGGATCTCCAAATACTCGATCGTTTCCGCAAGGGCGAAGCTGTTCGGCGGAATGAGACAAAAATCACCCTCAATATCCACGAAAGATTTGGGGTCGAAGTTTTTCGGATCGACGACGGCGCAGCGGGCATTCGTGAACACTTTATAGTGCCGACCGACGCGAACGTCGTAGCCGTAGCTGCTGACTCCGTAGGAGATGACTCCGGGACGCAGCGAGCTATCGGCGAACGGCTCGATCTTGATGTCGCGTTGAATCTGCCAGTCGGCCAAAGCGCCCATGACTTCTCCTCTTCTTCGCCCCACGCCATTCTGTCCGGCTACCTTACTCTCTCCGATTGCGACTGCGCTTGCAACTGAAGGAACGAGCCGAGCGGGGTATTCGGGACTCCGATTGAGAAGTTGAAGCGAACGTACTCGATTTTCACACCGGACCAAATGCGCGCCTTGTAGGGAGTCGGGCGACCCTATCGAGAACCCTTCGTTCGCTTCTGTTTGGACGAATGGGAACGGGAGAGTCGCTCTTGACATACCGACACGAGTGGGTAAGGAAAGGATGCCTATCCGTCGAGGGAAGTAGTCATGTTCACGACCTTGCCCATTTTGTGCGTGTTGTTCGCTTCGGATGCCGGGATCGAAACGCGGTTTACGCAGGTCGCTCAATCGGCGGCACGCGAAAACTGGTGGGATGTCCCCGAAAAGCGCCGCGCCGTCGTGCTGATTCATGGGTTATTGGTTCATCCGTTCAGTAAAACCAACGTCGGGCGCGCGCAGTTGCACAGCTGGCAACAGCCGGGTTGTATGCTCGTCCAACATTTGGCGCGGGAAGCGGACGTGTTTGCCTTTTCCTATTCGCAGACGGTTGGCGCGGACGACATTGCCGAGTCTGCCGAACTCCTTCGCCAAGTGCGAAAGTTGCGGAGCGACGGTTTCCGTGAGATCGTTTTGATCGGCCACAGCGCCGGCGGCATCATTGCTCGTCAGTTCGTCGAGGACCATCCGGATTGCGGCGTCACCAAAGTGATTCAGGTGTGCGCGCCCAACGGTGGGTCCGGTTGGGCGAAGTGGCAAACGGTGAGAGCCAATCAAATTCAGTTTCTCGATTCGTTGACCAAACCGGCACGGCGACGCAGCTTAAGCGAACGATCCGAAAAACTGATCCCCGAAAACGTCGAGTTTGCTTGCGTGGTCGGGACCGGCACGGTAGTCGGCGACGGTCTCGTCTCGAATCGTTCGCAGTATCCGCCGGACTTGCGAAGCCAGGGAGTTCCCGCATATCCGTTCAACAGCACCCATTGGATGGTGTTGCGAAGCAAAAAGGGGGTCGATCTGGTAGCGCGTTTGGTGCGCGAGCATCAGCCGCGTTGGGACGCCAAGCAAGTCGATGCCGTCCGCCGCAAGCTGCCCGGCGATTAGCCATCGACAAGGTGTGCGGTTACTCGAGCGCTCATGCGAAATGTTAGATAAATGCTGCTTCGGAGAGTTGGCCAAGAGCCAAATAAGACCGAAAGCGTAAGCGAGACAAGATACCGTCTCGCTCACGCTTTCGGCTTCAAGGGTCGTATTCCAGCAGAGATTACTTCACTTCTGCCGCGAAATCCTTCTCGGTCGGCTTGCCGGCGGCGATCTCGACCACCTCGCCCTTGCCTTCGTCCTTGGTCAGATAGTGCAGCTTCTCGTGCCAGGCAATCACGCGGACCTTGCCGACGGGCAAGTTCTTGATCTCGTAGGTTCCAAATTGGTCGTTCTTGGTATCGAAATCCTTGATTCCGAGTGTATCCGATAGGCTGACGGCATAATAGGGAGTATCGACCACCATCATGTAGGCATCCATCCAGTTGTGGATACTGCATTTGATCAAAACGGGCGACGATTCCGGCTTAAGATTTTCGACGGTCATCGACTCGCCCTTTTGAAGCAGTTTGTTGTTGCCCGCGTTCAACGAGCCGCCTTTATAGTCGGTGTTGTGCGAGATATTGGCGTTATTGACGGCTTTCCAAACCTGTCCGGTCGGTTTAAGATCGCGCGGCTTTTTCGGGTTGTCTTTGTATTGCGGGAAGTGGAACAAGCAGTGGGGTATGAATGCGCAATGGGGTTGATGGACCTCGACGACTTTCGGTAGCTCGTCCAACATCTTTTTATCGACCTTGAAAAACGTGCCGGTGTCGGGAATGACCCAAACGAAGACATTGCCGAGCTGTTTGTTATCGCCGATACGATACGTTTGACTGGTCGTCTCGGTAGGGGAACCCTTCATACATTCATCTTTATCTTGCTTGGCCATCATCGCTTTCAGGTCTTCGTTGAGCTTGGCGAAATCGGGCGTGCCGCTCACCTTTATTTTGCCCTTGAGGATGCCGCCCTTGGGTTCGAGAACGATCAGATCCTTCTTGGCCGAGGGAGGCGTCACTTCGGAGTCGCCGGTGGATTTATCTTTCTTATCGTCTTTGCCGCAGCCAGCCAACATGAGGGAGAGAGCAAAAACAGGCAGCACTACCGCTGCAAGGCTCAAGGAAAATCGTCGCATCGTCGTACCTCCAATTAGGTTGAAATCGATTCAATATCGAGTAGCCCGGAGCGCCAGCGACGGGCAGAATTACCGCGCCAGTGACGGGCAATCGGCCCGTCGCTGGCGCTCCAGGCTTATGAGACCGAAAAAGTCAATCGGGCTTCTCGGGCTTCATCATAAACTTACCCAGGTCCGTCGTCTTTCCTGCCTCAATGGTAATCTTCTTGCCGTTGCGACTCGGCGTACTATCGCCGATGATCCAACGATCGTTGTAAATGACGAGGCGAAATTCGCCCGCGGGGGCATCCTTGATCTCGAAATTACCGTTCTCATCGGTGACGGCGAAATAGGGATGATTCAGCACGGCGACACGTCCGTACATCCACGGATGGATGTCGCATTTCACCGTGATGGGTATGGGGCGAGCCGCTATATCGGCAACCTTGAGTTTCGCACCCGGCGGTACGATCTGATTGAGATTGGGTGGCTTCGCTCCACCAATGATGTTGACGTTGTGCGCAATCGTCGCTGAGTTTTTGACCAAAAGCGTCTGGCCCTCGCGCATGGCCAAAACATGCGGCACGAATTGGCAGCACGGCTGATCGATGGTGACTTCTTTCTGCTTCAACGCCTTTAACTTCGGATGAATGGGAATCGCCTTCTCGAATCCCTTAACATTCATCAAATACACAACACACCATCGCACGCCCTTGTTCTTCGGATTGACGACCAATTTGTCATCGAGCAATTTTCCGTCTTTTTCGCAGGCTTCCTTGTCTTTATCGACCTTGATAACCGCTTGCACCGGAACGTCTTTGTCGTCCCAAACGACTTGCCCCTTGATCGTACCCCAACTATCCGCCTCGGCAGCATCAAGGGCGTTGAGGACGAAACCAGCGGCCACGATCAACAGAAGGATGCGTAGAAGTCCACGTTGCATCACTTACCTCCTCCCGCCGCGATGGGCGCACGCGAGCGATTGCCCGGCTCCTCGGCCACGCGCGGCAAGTCCATTAAGATATCACGCACGGCGATCACCTGTTCGAGAGGCGTGCCGATAAACTTATCTTGCCATTTTAGCGAATCGTTGGCGAAATTCTGCGGCATGGCCGGCTTGTAGGCGAACAGCCTATCGGGATTGGCGATCCACTGCTCGACCCATTCCGGGCGAAGCCGTCGTGCCGTGAGAGCGAGATCAGGCCCCTGAGGCGAGCCGATCTTCACGTCGCCGACGTTATGGCACTTGAGGCAAACATTGGTATCCGTCAACATCTTATAGGCGTCGGAGGCATAGGCTCCCTCCGCCTCCCACTCCTTTTGCAGACGGCTGTAGTTTTTCGCTTTCGACTCCTGCGTCAGCTCATCGATCCTCGACTTCAGAGCCTGAAGGTCTTCGCTTTTCAGCTTCTTGGTCTCCGCGTCCTTGGCGTCCTCGACGGCTTTTTTAGCGGCGTCGAGTCCCGCTTCACTCGCGGCGATGCGCCGTTTCAGTGTATCCGCCCATACCGGTTTCATTTCTTCTAAACGCTCTTTATATTTTTCCTTAAGTTTTAGCCGTTCGATGTATTCCTTGGTGCGCGCTTGCCAATAATGTTCGTCGCGCTCCGGAACGTGAACGTATTCGGCGCTGACGCCTGCGCCTGGATTCGTCGAGCGCGAGACGCCGCTGAAATAGTGGGTCAGCGCGCGAGCGTCATCGTGGCTCATATTAAACTTCGGCATGCGCAGCATCATGGTATTCGTCGGGCGCACGGGAGGAGGATTGAGCAAGAATCCATAGAGCCAATCGGGTTGCACGCGCTCGCCCTCGCGGATGAGCGGTGGAGGTGTCACGTTGCGCACCTTGTCCGCCTCCGCATCGGAAACCTTGCCGTATTGGATCATCAAGTCCACGAATGTTCCACCCCACGGATCGGCGCGTTGAACGAGATCGTCGGGATTCATGGCCACGTTGTTGGCCGCGGGTAGATTGCGCAAGACGCGATCTCGCCCGGCGAAGCGCAGGGCATCGGTCAAGCGAACCACGAGCATGGGACGCGGATAGTCGGTGATGTTCAGCTTCGATTGCGTGCCGAACACCGTGAGCCGATCTGGCGTCGTCTGCGCCGCGCCGACCCAAGCATTGTGGCCGGTAAATACATGATCCAACTTGCGATCGCTGCGACTCGAATTGAAGGCGGACTCCAGCACCTCCAAGCCGTCCGGCGTCGTCTTGAAATCGTAAACACCCGAACGCAGTTGATGGCAGCCAGCGCAGTTGAACTTATCCAAAATCTGATGCCCCTTGACCTCGGCGAGGCGGTCGGGACCGGGCTTGTTCAGATACTTGAGCGGCATCGGTTCGGCGACCAGGCCGAGAACGAAGGTCATCACCGCCTCGCGCGCCTCGGCTTCCTCGAATTCCGCCCGCGCCTGGAACGCTTCGTCGCTCTCGCCGGCGCGCTTCTTGGCCCGACCGAAGCGGAACTGCGGCATGCGCAAGCGATCGTCCCAGGTCCGTAGACGATGGAAGTCGTAGCTGCGTGGCTCGGTCAACTTCTGATGCAAAAATCCTTCGCGTCGATGGTGTTCCAGCGCCTCGGCAAACAGCTTTTCATAGGGCGGTTTACCATCCTTGGCGTGCCAGTCGGCCGCAGGTTGGTTGGGATGTTTCGGATCGTCGCGCAGAGTCACGATGTTATAGTTTTCGCGGACAAAAACCTCGCCGTCCTCGAAAGCCAGACGTTCGGCGTCCTTCTTACCCCAATCGTTGAGAGCGGTACCAATAGGCTTGGCCGTCTCGAATCCGGGAATGTCGTGGCAGCCAAAACAACCCAGCCGATTGATGGCCTTGCGGCCAATGTACCACTTCAGTTTGTCTTCCGTCACGGGGCCTTCGAGTACGCGCTCGTCGGAGTCCGTGGGCAGATTGGTCAATCGTTCCGCGAGAATGCCCGGAATATCTCCCGAAGTTGCCGGAAGAATGGCATCCACATCGGCGCGCGTGAACGCCGGTGCTTTGGCGAGATAGACGCGCGCCAGAGACACCAGTTCTTCCTTTTTCGGTTCGTCGGGGCCTTTGTCGTTCCAATCGGTAACTTTCTCGCTAAGCAGCCATTCGGCCACATCGGCGGCTTGATCCCACGTCAAATGGGTGATGGGCATGCGTGTGCGCGGATGGTAGACGCTGGGGTTGAGAACCCATTGCACGATCCAACGCCGCTTGGCCGCTTCCAAGTCGTCGGGTTTAGCGATCTCGGGTGCGATCTTGGCGGCGAGGCGGCTCAGGTTCGGGCCGAAATTCGCTTCGCCGTTGGCCGCGTTCACACCCAAGCCAGCCTTGGTCGTACCGTCGTGACTGTGGCAAGCAAGGCATCCCTTCTCGGTAAATAGCTTGCGCCCACTACTCAGATGCTTTTCGCGCTCCGCCGCCGCAGGCGCTTTGGGTAGTACGACCGTATTGCCTTCCTCATCCGTGATCTGCTTCGCCAAGGGTATGATTTTACCCACCTTGATGAGATCGTTCGTAATCTTCCCCAGCGATTCCTGAGCCAGCTTCAGGTCGTCCTGTTCGCCGGCGCTCAACTCGCCCGGTTCCGCTTGGCTCTTGAGTTTGGCGGTCTTCTTATGCAGTTCTTGCAGCGTCTCTTGCGCTTGTTTCTGCGAACCCAAAAGGCGATTGATCTCCTGGGTTTTCGACGGTATCGAAATGAGGAAAATGTCGCCGAGACGACGGCTGGCGTCTTGCAATTCCTTCCATTCGCGATCCGGTAAAGCCTCCATCTTCAACGTATTTTGTCGCTTCTCAATCGTTTCGATGAGTACCTTTCTGGCCGTGTCTTTGCCTTCGAGATTACCCTTGCTCTCGGCCATCAGGTAATAGGCGATCCCAGCGATCTCGGCATCGGGGAAACGCTTTTGATCTTCGGGCAGACTCTCGGCGCTATTGTTGCTCAACCCATAGAAATGAGGCATCTTGGTATCGGGGCGGAATCCGCGAGGAGACTGCACCCATTTGCGCACCCAATCCTGGTTCGTTTTCTCCACGATGCGGCGCAGGCTTGGGCCGACCTTGCGATATTGACCGGGCATGTTCAGCGGATCGGACTTCGCCTTGTCGCGCTCGGCTGGAGTGAGATACTCCAAGGCGGGCTGCGGCTCCAAGCGCAGATCGGGACCGACTTGCAATCCGGCCTTGACGCTGGAGATTTCGTGGCAGCCAAAGCAGCCGTTCTCGCGGATCAGCTCGAAGCCGCGTAGCAGCTTCGGGGCTTCTTGTTTGCTGCCGTGACGGATCAGGTCGGTGACCTCGTGATGGCACTTCAAGCAGGTCGATTCGACGAAACGACTCGACAGCATTGGGAAATCCCAGAAATGGCTGTGCGCCCAGCCGTATTCCTTGTGCCATTCTTCTTCTTTCACGGCATCGGACGGCGTGTGGGCCGCATGGTCGAAGTCGGTGGCGCTGCCCTGGCCATTGTGGCACACGGTGCAGCCGAATTTTTCCATCGGATGCGGACTGTTCGCATCGACAAACAAGTCGAGTCGAGGGTGGGCGGCGTATTCCTTGACTTGTCCTTTGCTCAGATCCGTCAACCAATGCACTTTGTTGGGTAAGTCGCCGAGACTGTAGCCGAGATCCTCGCCGGCTTTTTTGCGCGATGCGAGAATTTCGTGTGCCTGCTTAAGCTTGCCTTCCAATTCTCCGGCGCGTCGATACTCCGCCGCCATCTCGTACAAGTGCCGTTTGCGCAGCAGAGCGTCTTTTTTCTCGGCATCCTTCGCTTCGGCGATGTCTTTACTAACCGAATCGATTTTGTCTTTAACGTCGCTCTCGCCCGCTTTCTTCAACTCCTCAACTTCCGACTTTAGCTCGCCACGTTCGTCGGCATTCCCCTTTGCCAGCGTGTCGTCGATTTCTTTTTGAATGGTGGCGGGATCGCGAGTTAATCGCGTCAGCGAAGCACTATCGTAGGCACCGCGGTCGATGCCAAGATGGCAAGAAATACAGCGGTCGTAGCGAGGCACATCCTTAAAGCCGCCGTAGTCGATGGTCAGTTCCGGCAGCCACAGCTGCTTGATCTTCGTCGGCGACTCGAAGGCGTCGAGGATCGGCAATCGGCGGAAATTGTCGCCGAACTTCCAGCTCTTCTGGGCCGTCACCTTGGCGTAGCGATCGAAACCCGCCGTCAGTTTTTTTAAGTTGTCTTCGGCGCTGTTGACGAGTTTGAGCGATGGGTCCAAGGGCCGAGTGATTTCTTGATAGATCTGTTGATTGATCTTATCGAGATCGTCCTGCGCATTCGTGAGCTGCGCTTGCAGACTTTTTAGTTCCTTATCGAGTTGCTCGACTTCATTTTTCGCGGCCTGTTTGCGGTCGGAGGCCGTCTCGTTGTCGAGACGCTCGACGGCGATGTTGTACAAGCTCGTTTTCGAGTCGAAATCGGCTTTAACGGAACGATAGGCGTTATCGGACAGATCGTGCTTGGCGGTCAGCTCGCGCTCCTTGGCGCGATATTTCTCGTATTCGTCGTCGTAGGTTTTCTTGGCTTGAGTGACCGCGTTCCGCGCCTCGTCCACTTCCTTTTTGCTGGGCAATTGGGCGAGCATTTGATACTCGTTCATCGCCTCTTCGACATCGCGGAATTCGCGCTGAACGTGTTTGTATTCGCGGTCGTAGTCCTGCCAGAACATCCAGAGCGTTCCCAGCAGCATGAGAAGGCACGACACCGCGAAGACAACGTCCAAAGTCCTCTGATTGCGGTACATTTTATCGGTCGCGGCCATGATCGTTCCTCGCCAACCTTGCTTGCGCCACGGGCTGGTTAGATGTTAAAGAAAATTTCGGGGATGGCGACGATATACTTCAGATTGATGACCCAGCGCAAAACCATCTTGATCGGCAGCGCGGCCATGAACTGAATGAGCGTCACCAGGGTGATAAAACGGACGAACCCCATCCGCAGAAAGTACGACTTCATGAAAGTGCGCGCCAAGAGGGGTGGCAGCGCGAGCATGTACAAACCGACGACGATAATTCCCGGCAGTTCGCGGAGGATGGGACCGAGAAAATCCCCGAATCGAACCTTGAAATCGTCGAGCGGAATGTGAAACACATTCAACCAAACCAATTGAGAAAGGTTGACGTTATTTAATGGCAACACCTTGTGCGGGTCCCAATACTCGAAGAAGGCGAAAAAGTTCCAATTGGGGCCGCGAAGGAAGGTACCCAAGACGATGAGCGTTACCCACAGTACGACGAAGCCGAATAGGAAGATGGAAACGGCGAACTTGCGCTCGACGAACGAATAATAGCCGTTGCCGCCGCGGTTGAAGTCGATATACGGAATGGCGATCAGTCCGATGATAATCATGGTGGGCAGCACGACACCGGCCATCCACGGATCGTAGTAGACCAACATCTCTTGAAGGCCAAGGAAGTACCATGGCGCTTTCGAGGGATTGGGAGCTTTGGCGCTGGTGGCCGGTTGTTCGAGCGGCGCTTTCAGGAGTACCGCCCAAATAATGAGTACGAACGTCGCCAAGATCATACAGATCAGTTCGGTGTACACGAGATCGGGCCAAACCAATACTTTTTCGTCGTCCACCTTCTCCAGCACTGGTTCGCCCCGCGCCAGGCGCTCGTCGTTCTGCACCGCGCGGTAGAGCGCGAGCCAAGTGAAGAAGGCGACGGAATAGATCAACATGCTAATCGGCACGTTGTCTTCCTTGGCCACGATCTCCCGAAAATTCGGGTCGGTCATGGCCCATCCACCGGCCAAGAGGCTCAATTGCAAAATGGTCCAAGCCACATCCGGCTGAACGAAGAACTTGCGGAAATACAGCAGCAGAGCGAAGGCGACGATCGAAACCATCGTATAAGTGACGGGACCAGTGAGGCCGTCGATGAATTCGCGCAGCGCAGCTGACAGCATCCAACCTTGATGCGAGAAGTATCCAACGGTGTGAAGTAGGAACAGCACGCCGACGCCGGCCCATAGGAAACCGGCGATCCTTCGTTTCGCGCCGACCATCGAGTAGGCCGCGAACCCAAAATTGAGCAGAGCGACGAGCAGGTAAAAGAAGGCCAGCCCGTTCTGCAATCCTTTATCGAGTGTCATTGTGGCATCGCCCTATGTGTGTTCGTATCGTTCTTCAACCCGTCGCTGCCGCTGCGGGCTTGTGCTGTCGTCGATCTACAGTGGCCCGCTGATACCGCCGTCCTTGCGCACGCGCCAGAAGTGGACGGCTATAAGGACCGCGACGGCCAACGGGATGGCCACGCAATGCAATACATAGAATCGCAGCAGCGTTTCACCGCTGACAAATCGTCCACCCAACAAAATAAACCGGGCATCCGAGCCGGAGTGAATGAGCGAGACATCACCCACTTTTAGGAACGTCGCGCCCGGCCCCTCATACCCTAGGAATGGCGTTGCCCGCGCCATGTTACTACCCACTGTGATGGCCCAGATAGCCAATTGATCCCACGGCAACAAATATCCGGTGAAACTTAATAGCAGCGTCAAGACGAGCAAGATGACGCCGACCCCCCAGTTGAACTCACGCGGCGGTTTATAACTGCCCGTTAAAAAGACGCGATACATATGTAGCCAGATCGTAATGACCATGGCGTGCGCGCCCCAACGATGCAGCTCGCGGAGAATGCCGAGGGTGGCCACATCGCGGAGAATCAGAATATCGTTGTAGGCATGTTCGAGCGTGGGCCGATAATAAAACATCAGCAACACGCCGGTGACGGTCAATTCGAGGAACATGAAGAACGTCAACCCGCCCATGCACCAGGTATAGCTGAGTGCGATGCCGCTCTTGCGTACCGACACGGGGTGCAGGTGCAAAAAGACGTTGGTGAGCATGACCACCACGCGGTTGCGGCGGTCGCGCGGCGCGGGATGGCGGAAGACACTCTTCCAGACCTGACTGTTGCGTATGAAATCACCGACGGACATTGTATTCGTCCTTCCACATCAGCCTACATAAGCCCGGAGCGCCAGCGGCGGGCTTGGCTGGCACCCGTCAGCCTACATAGGCCCGGAGCGCCAGCGACGGGCTTAGCTGGCACCCGTCGCTCGCGCTCCGGGCTTGTGGCTGATGAGCTTACACCTTGATGAATGATTCGGGGTTGTTCCAATCGCCTCGTTCTTGTTGAAATTTCTTGCTCATATCGACGACAATTTGTCCGTCGTCGCCGATGGAGACGGCCCAGCGCTCCAAAGGTCGAGGAGCGGGGCCTTCAAAATTGATGCCGGTAATGTAGAAGCCGCTGCCGTGGCAGGGGCATTTGAACTTCTGCTCGCGTTCGAGCCAATTGGGCGTACAACCGAGGTGCGTGCAGGTGGTGCTGAGCGCGTAGATGATGTCGCCGAATTTCTCATCCTTTCGGCGAACGATCCAGGCGTGCTGATCTTTGTAGCGTTCGATGACTTTGCCGTCTTCGTAGCCGTCGGGGAAACCAATTTTGATCTTGCTCGGCGGTTCGGCCAAGACGTTGGGAAAGAGAAAACGAACCGTGCCCAACGTCATCAATCCGAACGACGCGCTCATGGTCGTCCAGGCGAAACCGAGCCACGTCCCGAACATGGCGTAAAGAAACCCACGCCGTTCCTTGCCCTTGGCCGCAGGTTTGGCCGGAGGCTTGGGAGGTGTGGCCGCGACAGCCGGCTTGGCCGGAGGCGCTGCGACGACGTTTTCGGGCTTATCGGAAGGAGGCGGAGTGTTGCCGGTTATGTTCGTATTTGGATCGGACATGACGCATCCCGCGTTACAGAAACGGAAATCACCACCCAGAGGCCGATCGGCCGGACCACCGATTACGTTGTAGTCCGTGCGCCTCTCGTGTCAACTTTTTCTTTCTCGAGACCATTCGTGCCTGGAAGAGTCATGCAAACTTAGTGCCGTTTTTCCACCGACAGATGGATCGAGCGGATCAGCGAGTCCTCCCACCAGGCATTCCTGCAAATGGCAATCGCCGTTTGATTCGTTCTCGAATGTGAGAAGTCAAGTGCGGCCTTACGATCGAGTGAATCGTTCCGTGAATCGCGAACCCGTCGTTGGAAAATTCTTGTAATGGCCTCGGAGAAGCGATACTTTCGAATGTGAGACGGGTTTCATAACCCATGCGCCGGTCGCGGCGTCCCCCCTGCCTTCCGAAGCACCCCCGTATGCTCCTCTCAAACTGGAGAGGACCCCGCCTCCGAGGAGGTTCATGCAATGCCGAAGTCGAAATCCAGCTCGTTTTGTCTTATATGGGCCTTACTTGCCCTTACCTGCTGTGCCGTCCCAACCGCTCGCGCCGAAGTCGTCTTGCCCGGTGGCGAACGGGTGCGGAAGGTCGATTTCGAGCGTCACATCATGGGCGTGTTTGGCCGGATGGGTTGCAATTCTGGCTCCTGCCACGGCTCATTCCAGGGCAAAGGCGGTTTCCGACTTTCGCTGTTCGGCTACGATCCGGCCAAGGATTATTTGTCTCTCACGCGAGAGGCCGAGGGGCGGCGGATCAATTTCGCCGATCCCGACAACAGTCTGCTCTTGCTCAAAGCCACGGGGCGCGTGCCGCACGAAGGGCAGGCACGCTTCGGCCGCGAATCGTGGGCCTATCAGCTCCTTCGCACTTGGATCGTCGAGGGAGCCAAACGCACGCCAGGCAGTGGAGCGGTCGCTCAAATCGCCATTGATCCCCCCGAATACGCCTTCGATAAACACGGAGAAACCGGACAATTGCGCGTTCAAGCCACGTTTGCCGATGGCACGACCGAGACGATTACTTCGCTGTGCGACTTTCGCACCAACGACGATGCCGTCGTCGAAGTGACACAACTCGGCCAGGTGCGTGGAGTGCGGCCCGGCGATACGGCTGTCGTCGTCTCGTATCGCGGCAATGTCGTGCCGGTGCGCGTCTTGGTTCCCTACACCGCCAAGAAGGGCGCGCGGTATCCCCAAGTGCCGGAGGTTAACTTCATCGACCGCGAAGTGTTTGCCAAACTGCGACGGCTGAATATCGAGCCTTCCGTCTTGTCCGGCGATGCCGAATTCCTCCGCCGCGTCACCCTCGATGCCATTGGCACGTTGCCGACGCCGAAAGAGGTGCGCGACTTCCTCGCCGACACTCGCGAGGACAAGCGAACGCGGAAGATCGACGAGCTGCTGTCCCATCCGATGCACGCCGCCTTATGGGCCACGAAGTTCTGCGACATCACCGGCAACAATACGGATACCTTGGAAAATCCGGCGCAACGCAAAGCTCGCCTCAGCCAGATGTGGCACGATTGGTTCCGCAAGCGCCTGGCCGAGAACGTGCCCTACGACGAGATTGTCCGAGGCGTGCTGTGTGCCACCAGCCGAGGCGAATTGCGTCCCGAAGAATACGTCGAACAGGTCAAGAAGACGGAAGCCGTCGAAAGGGGCTTCAACTCCGCCTACGCCAATCGCCCCACTCTCGATCTGTTTTGGCGGAAACAGCAGCGCGTCCCCATCGAACAATGGGGCGAGAAAACGGCGGCGGCGTTTCTCGGCGTGCGTCTCGAATGCGCCCAGTGTCACAAACACCCCTTCGACCGTTGGACGCAGACCGACTATCGCGCTTACGCCAATGTCTTCGCGCAGGTGTCGTTCGCCATCTCGCCGGAATCGCAAAAACTGTTTCGCACCGCCAACGAAGAACGCAAGCAGAATCCCAAAGACAAGGACAAGAAGAAACTGCCGCTCGCTCCTCTGCGCGAGGTATTCGTCGTCGCCAAGGGCACGGCCAGTCAACCGCTGCCCGATCCCGATACGAATAAAGCGCTATCGGCCCGCGCTCTGGGCGGTCCCGAAATCCCCTTCGAGAGCGGCAAAGATCCGCGACAGACGCTGTTCGAGTGGATGCACGAAGGCGAAAATCCTTTTTTCGCCCGCAGCTTCGTCAATCGCGTCTGGGGCCATTACTTCGGCACGGGCATCGTGAATCCGGTGGACGACTTCTCGTTGGCCAATCCGCCCTCCAACGCCAAACTGCTCGACGCCTTGGCCGAAGCATTCGTTGCCGGTCGTTTCAACATCCGCGACTTGGAGCGTAAGATACTGCTGTCGCGGACGTATCAGTTGACGGCGGCTCCCAACGAGACGAATCGGCTCGACCATACGAACTACTCGCACGCCAACATTCGGCCCCTGATGGCCGAGGTGATGGTCGATGCGCTCAATGCGGCTCTGGGCGCATCGGAGACATTTGGACCGGAGATGCCGGTCAACAGCCGCGCCATCGAAGTTGGAGCAAGTCGCGCACAAAACGCCTCGGTAAACTACGCCTTCCGGATCTTCGGGCGTCCGCCGCGCACCACGGCTTGCGATTGCGAGCGCGCCGCCGAGCCGGGATTGCCGCAGAAGCTCTATCTGATGGCCGATCCGACCATCCTGCAAAAATTGCAGGCTCCGCAAGGACGCATTCGCAAATTGCTGGCCGCCGAGAAGGACGACGACAAGGTGCTGGACGAGTTGGTTCTGGCCGCCCTCTCGCGCCTGCCGACGGCGAAAGAACGCGCCGCATTCGCAAAGCATCGGGCGAAATGCAAAGATCGACAGACGGCGTTCTTCGATACGATGTGGGCGCTCATCAACACCAACGAGTTTGTGTTCAACCATTAAAGTACACGAAAGTACGTCCTTCATCCGAGTAAATAGGATATGAAATATCTCTTAACTTTCTATCTTAGCTTTGCCGCGCTCCCGCTCGGCGTAGGCGCTGCTGAAACGGCACCGAAGCCCAATTTGGTACTCATTCTCATGGACGATATGGGTTACGGCGACATTGGTCCGTTCAATCCCAAGACTGCCAACCGCACGCCGAAACTCGATCGCATGGCGAAGGAAGGCATGAAGCTGACTTCGTTCTATGCCGCGCCGGTCTGCACGCCGTCGCGCGCCCAAGTCCTGACCGGATGCTACGCCAAGCGTGTATCGTTGCCGTCGGTCCTATTCCCGCTCGCCGAGGTCGGCCTCAACGCGGACGAAAACACTCTGGCCGGACTCCTCAAGCGGCAAGGCTATGCGACGATGTGTATCGGTAAGTGGCATGTGGGAGATCAGCCGGAAGTCCTGCCGACGCGGCGCGGTTTCGATCGCTACTTCGGTATTCCGTACTCGAACGACATGGGAGGCAAACCGAGGGAACCAAACGGAAAGTCTAAGCCGGATCGCCGACCTCCGCTGCCGCTGCTGCGCGACGATAACGTCCTTGAGACGCTTGCTCCCGCCGACCAAGATCGAATCACCGAGCGTTACACGGATGAAGCGGTGAAGTTCCTCCGCGAACACAAGGACGCGCCTTTCTTCCTTTACCTGCCTCATACGGCGGTTCATGTGCCGCTGCATCCGGGAGCCAAGTTTCGCGGCCATTCCGCCAACGGAACATATGGCGATTGGGTCGAGGAAGCCGACGGCAGCACCGGACGTATCTTGGATACGCTGCGGGCGCTAAAACTCGAGCGAAATACCCTCGTCATCTTCACCAGCGACAATGGCCCGTGGCTGACGCAAGGGAAGAACGGCGGCATCGCTGGCCCGCTACGAGGAGGCAAGGGCGGCACGTTTGAAGGCGGCGTGCGCGAACCGACCATCGCATGGTGGCCCGGCCATATCGCTCCCGGTAGTGTCTGCGATGCGGTGGCGGGCAATATCGACATCCTGCCGACGTTCGTGAAACTCGCCGGCGGCACGGTGCCCACCGACCGCAAAATCGACGGTGCCGACTTAACGCCGCTCCTCTTCGGTAAAACGAAGGAGTCCCCGCGCGAAGCACACTATTACTTCAGCGGCAATCGCCTCGAAGCCGTGCGCAAGGGACCGTGGAAACTCGCCATCGCGCCGCAGAACGAGAACCTGGGTAAAGCCAAGCCGGCAAAACCCCCAGCCAAAACGCCGTTCGTACCGACGCTTTACAACCTCGACGCCGACATCGGCGAAACAACCGATGTGGCCGCACGGCATCCTGAAGTCGTCAAAAGCCTCCAAAAACTGGTGGCAAAAATGGATGCCGACCTCGGTACCGTCAAACAAGGGACCGGCGTTCGTCCTCCCGGTCGAGTCCACAAGCCGCAACCTCTGCTGTTGAAGAAATAGACGATCCAGCCGTTCGAGTCGCCACGGCGAACCAGGACGGAGCAACGTGGAAATAACGAAATCGTAATGGGAATCGCGTACCCTCGACCACCGAAACGTAGAAAGGACCAACCTATGTCCCGCTTAGCCATTTCCGATTGTGAAGGCTTCCATCGCCGCGACTTCTTGAAGCTCGGCGCGGGCGGCTTGTTTGGCTTGACGTTACCGCAATTACTGCGTCTCCAAGCCAGCGCTTCCGCTGCCCAACAACAAAAGCGACGCGCCAACGCGGTCATTTTGCTCTGGTTGGGCGGAGGACCATCGCACCAAGACATCTGGGATCTCAAACCCGAAGCACCGGAAGGCATCCGCAGCCAGTTCAAGCCGATTTCGACCAAGGCCGACGGCGTGCGCATCAGCGAACACATGCCCAAAACGGCGCAAGTCGCCGACAAGATGTCCATCGTCCGCTCGCTGTATCACACCATCCCGTCGCACGGCCCGGCCAGCGTGTTTATGACGACCGGCAACAAACCGACGCCGGCGCTGGAATATCCCTCTTTGGGATCGCTAATGGCCAAATTGATGAAGTCGGAGAAAGGCGTGCCTCCCTACGTCAGCTTCGGCGACATTCGGGGCGGACGCGCCGGCGTTTCCGGCTATCTCGGCACGGCGTACAACCCGTTCATCGTCGAAGGCAGCGCCGGTGGCAAAGGCAAGGGCGGTAACTCGCTGCGCGTGCGCGGCATTCAACTGCCCAACGGATTTACGCTCGAGGAACTGGAGAACCGCGATAAGCTCTTCCAAGGTTTCGACGATACCTTCCGTTCGCTCGATCGCTCCGCCGACCTCGTGGACGGTCTCGATGCCTTCCACAAGCAAGCTCTGGAGATTCTGCGTTCGGACAAGACGAAAAAAGCGTTCGATCTGGAACAGGAAAAGGCAGCGGTGCGCGAGCGCTACGGCTCGACACCGTTCGGCCAAGGAGCCTTGGCGGCACGTCGTCTGGTCGAAGCCGGAGTGCGTTTCGCCACCGTCAGTCTCGGCGGTTGGGACACGCACAACAAAAACTTCGACGCCTTATCCAAACGCCTGTTGCCGTCGCTCGATCAAACGCTGTCGGCGTTGATCGACGATTTGAGTCAGCGCGGCCTCCTCGATACCACCATCGTTTACTGTGCGGGCGAGTTTGGCCGAACGCCGAAGATCAACAAGAATGTGGGCCGCGATCACTGGGCAAGGTCGATGGCGGTGGCCTTGGCCGGCGGCGGCTTGCGGCGCGGCTACGCGCATGGAACCACCGACGCCCACGGTATGGCTCCGGCGACCGATCCGTGTACTCCGGACGATGTGGCCGCTACCATCTTCCACTGTCTGGGCATCGACCCGCACACCGAGTTGACCACCTCGACAGGGCGGCCGATTCAGCTCTTCCGCGAGGGGCGCATCGTCGAAAAAATGCTGGCGTGATAAGAACGGCTTCTCCTCCTCTCCCAACCCCTCTCTCCCCTGAAATCGGGGGAGAGGGGCTTTCTCGGATCGCTTCTCACCGTTCCCTCCATCGTGCGACGGCCTTGCTTTCGTCTGCGAGGAACACTTGCAAATCCCCATTCCGAGGATACGAATAATCCCTTGAGCGGTGAGCGAAGTGACGAAAGACAAATCTTCCTCGCGGTCTGAGAAAGGGAAGGGTTAACAAATCATGACTCCTTGGCTTATCATTACTCTTGTCGTTCTGGGAATCGTGGTACTGCTCGGTATCGCCGTCTATAACGGTCTCGTCGGCAAGAAAGTGGAGACCCAGAATGCTTGGTCTCAAATCGACGTCCAACTCAAGCGACGGCACGATTTGATTCCCAATCTTGTCGAGACCGTCAAAGGATACGCCGGTCATGAGAAAGAGACGCTTGAAAAAGTGGTGCAAGCACGCAATGTGGCCGTCAATGCCAAGGGGGTGGCAGCTCAGGCCGAAGCCGAGAATGCCTTGTCGGGCACTTTGAAGACGCTATTCTCCGTCACCGAGGCGTATCCGGACTTGAAGGCCAATCAGAGTTTCCTCGGCTTGCAAGAAGAACTGACCGCGACGGAGAATCGCATCGGCTTCGCGCGGCAACACTACAACGATGTGGTGTCGATTTACAACACTTCTCTGCTGCGCTTTCCAGCCAATCTCCTCGGCAACCTGTTCGGTTTTCAGACGGCGGAGTTCTTCCAACTCGACGGTGCCGAGGCTGCCGCCGTGCGCCAGGCTCCCCAAGTGAAGTTTTGACTCCACCGCGTCTCGATTGGCGCGTTTGCGTTCGTCGCGCCGGAATTCCACTCGATTGCGAGTGGCGCTTCGGGTTTGGCGTTCCAGACGATCGGCGCGAAAACGCGGTGCGGCGAAGAACGCCTTCGCCGCCTTTCCGCGTCGGTGGGGAGAGTCGATTCAACCGCCGATCCGAACGACCGGAGCGGTGGATACTTTTTCGTTGAGAATTTTCTCGAACACAAATCGATAGACTTGTTCGAGCTTGGGCAATGCTGCCGTCGCCAATAATAGATGGACGCGCCCTGGATTGTTCAACGGTGGATGCGGCTCGCCGCGCGGTGAACGCCGAAGGAGTTTCAAATCCATTTGATGCTCTTGCGCGAGTCGATCCGAGTGCGCGTTTCGCCAAAAGGCGCGTAGCCTAGTTTCCGTCTTGAGGCCATCGAGATCGGCCATCTTCGACGATTCGACGACCCATCGCGCCTCGCGCAGCAGCGCGTCGGCGTTAACGGGGCCTGCTATGGCGTGCAGCACGCGGCCTTCCGGCGTGCAGAAATAGCTGGCGACATTGCCGCCCTGTTTCTGTGCGCCGTTGACGGTGAAGGTTCCCACCTTTTGATAGGAGGAGACGAAATTGTCGTTGAGGTACTTGCCGACTTCGGCATTGGCCAATGCGTTCGCACGGAACGCTTCGGCGTTGTTTCAGGTGAAACACGAATCTTCAAAGTTGCCGGAAATGTGCATCACGAACAGCAGCTTATGCTCGCGCTTGGCCGTCTCGGACGCGCTCGCTCGGTTGTTGAGGAACAAGACTTGCGTTCCATACGTCTCGCCTGCGGGCCGAGGCGGTGCGGGAGCGGCGTCGCTCGGCTGCGGCAGAGGCGGCTCCGGCTCTGGAAGCGGTTGGGGACGAGTCGCCCGTACCGGCGGGGGCGGCAGCGCCACGGGAGCATCCTCGATCGGAGGAAGATGGTCGATCACCACGTCCGAGATACTCGTTCGCCCAACGGTCGGTGCGGCCGCGAGCGTTGGCATCGCCGCAGGCTCGACGCGAACGAGGGCAAGGAGTTCCGAAGCGGGCGCTTGAGCGGATGGCGGGTGGTGAGGATGGGTTGCAATCCAGGCGACGACGCCGACGATTGTGGCGACTCCTAACGACATGGATGCGACAATGGGCGACCAGTCGAGTCCAAGAATCGACCGGCGTTCACGAAGAGGCGGTAGAGGGGGAGGGATCGAGGGCACAGGTGAATCCTCCTGATCCGATCGGGTGATGAAAATGGGCGAAGGTTTTTCGCTTGCTTGCCGTGCGGACAAAGATCGAACGCCTTCCACAGCAAGCCTTGCGCGAACCACTGTTGGAAAAACACCGTGCCGGCGAATTCGTTGGCGTAAAGTTGGCAAACGAGAAAAAGGCACAGCCGAGCTAGGTAAGCGTCGCGGCATTTTTTTTGGATTTTGCTAAATGAATTCGTCGCAGCGGCGAATACAATGGTAGGCGGAGCCGACCGTACACCTCGTTGGTTCCTTCCGCAAAGTAAAACCGTTCAATTTGGAAAGGGGTTCAACGTCATGATCAAGAAGCTCCTGATTGCGGCAGCGGCCGTCGTCGTCGGCGTGGTGGTCCTTACCCGAGTGACCAAAATCTCACCGATGGTTTGGCTGGGCGAATGCTGTAGCTCGGCAAGGAAGATGGTGTCGCCCGATCTTCAGTTGAAACAGCTCAACAAGGAAATCGCCAACATCGACAAGGACATCAAGAAGAACATTGGCCGCGTTGCGGGCATGGAGGAAGAGGTCGATAAGTTCGAGAAACGCCTGAAACAGCAGCTTGCGCATCAGAGCGATCTGAAAGCGGACATGGAGGCCATGCGCAAATCGTTGGAAGCGAATAACACCCGTGTGGTCTTTCACGGAGACAAAATGGCCGCCTCGGACTTGACCCGCAAACTGCACCGTTACACCAACGAGTACGTCACTTTGAGAGAGACGAACAAGATACACGAAAAGGTTCTTGAGCAAAAGAAGCGCACGCTGGAAACGGCGCACGATCGGTTGGCTAAGATGCAGCAAGAACGCGATCGCCTCATCCTGGTTTCGGCACGCCTGGCGGGTCACATTGAGGCCGTCAAAGCCGAACAGATGACAACGCCCGTTGAATTCGACGACAGTTCGATCTCGCGCTGCCACGAATTGGCCAACGACATCGAAGCGCGTCTGAACACCGCCGAGCGCGAAGCGAAGCTATTGCGCAAGTACGGCTACAGTTCGAGCGAAGCTGCCTTGGAAGAGGCGAACAACCGCGAAGAGGTTCTCAAAGCGGCTGGCAAAGCGCTGCAAGAAGAGAGCGAATCGGTCGCCGTGGAAAAGGGCGAATAAACGAAGCAGACTCGAATTCGGGCTTCGCATCCGTCCGTATCTGAACCCCCGAGCGGAGGGCGTCAGCCCCTCGGCAGTGTGTCTGTCCGGAGGCGGACGCCCTCTGTTCATTACGCAAACACAGGGTGAACCGAAGTTGGGTTCGTCCAGCCAACAGAACGCTCGCTCGGTACTTGCACGATCTCGCTCGCCAGAGAATACGGGAAATGTTCGGCCTCGCATGGTTGGCAATCCGACAGGTCCGCGAAGCGCTCCACCAGGGTCGCTTGGACGAGGCGCATCGTGTCCTCACCCAACCGTCCCTGCGCGATCATCGAGCGGCGGGCGAGTTGCTGGCGCAACTCGTTCGTGCCCTCGTAAACCGGGGCGAAGGCCAACTGAAACTCGACGATGTGGAAGGCGCGTGGCGCGACCTCCTGCTGGCCGAACAATTGCAGACGACGGACAAAGGTGTTCTCCGACTTCGCCAAGTGTTACTTCGTCTGGGCATCGCCGAGGCGCGAGCGCTCTTGGAGGCCGGCGATCCACGACGCGCGGAAGAAGCCATCGCTCGCTTGAGGGAACGCCGGGCGCGCTCGGCGGAATTGCAGGTGTTGGACGAAGCGGCGCGCGATTGGCAGCAAGCGGCTGCATGGGCCGAACGAGGCGAATATGCGTTGGCCCTCGATACCGTGGAGCGCGTTCGCCGTCGCTGGCTGCATCGTCCCGAGACCTTCGAGCACTTCGTCGACAATCTGGAACGAGATCGAAAGCTCTTTCCCGGTCTGTTGATGGAACTTCACGAAGCAACCGACGCGGGGCGTTGGCGCGACGCCATCGAACGAGCCGAACAAGTGTTGACGCTCGCTCCGCACCATACGGAGGCGCGAAAAGCTCGAACGCGCGCCTGGAAGGCCATCGAGCCGGTCACGATCGCGCTCCCTAGTCCCGCTCCCTCGTCCAACGGCGAGACGCTGGCTTGCGACAACCTTCCGCCCCGATTTCTGTTGTGGATCGACGGGGTCGGCGGGTATCTTGTCTGTATGGGGGCGCGACTGACGTTCGGTCAGGCGATCCACGATGGACACGTCGATATTCCGTTGGTTGCCGATGTTTCTCGCCTCCATGCCAGCCTAACGCGCGACGCGGAAGGCTATGTGCTGGAAGCGGTTCGACCGATTCAGGTGAATGGCCGCGACACGACCCGCGCCCTGTTGCAGACGGGCGATCGCATCACGATGGGCGCTTCGTGCCAGCTTCAATTTCGGCTGCCGACACCCATGAGCCTGAGCGGACGACTCGATCTCGTGAGCGGACATCGGCTGCCGTTATCGGTCGATGGCATTCTGTTGATGGCCGATACGCTGATTCTCGGTGACGGACCCCAAACGCATGTGAACGTGCCGGATCTCAAGCAATCTCTGGTCCTGTTCCGAAAGAAGGATTCGCTCGGCATTCGTCACGGCGGGAAATTGCTGGTAAATGGGCGGAAGAGCGACGAGCGGTCAATGCTCGGCGACCTGCACGCCACGGTCAGCGGCGAAAATATTTCCTTTGCCATTGAACCCGTGGCCGCCCGACTGGGGTAATAGTCGGTAGGAGGTGGGCCGTAGACAAGACGGAGATGGAAATTGTTTCAATGAAATCGTTCGCAGAACGAATAGAGGGATGACAGGTGAATCGGTGGACCGACAGCCCGCGGCCTACCTGTTTCTGCCTACCGCCTACGGAAAACGGGGGATGGTTATGAAGTTCTTGTATAGTTCGGGACAACGACCCCTGGAAGGTTTCACGCTCAAACGCGGCATTGGCAGGGGGGGATTCGGCGAGGTTTATTTCGCCGTCAGCGACGGCGGCAAGGAGGTCGCGCTCAAGCTGGTGCGCGGCGACACCCAGATCGAACTGCGCGGCGTCGCGCAGTGCCTCAACTTGAAACATCCCAACCTCATCAACTTGTACGACCTGCGCACCGACTCTCAAGGCGATCGCTGGGTCGTCATGGAGTATGTATCCGGAGAGCCTCTCAACGTCGTTCTCGGTAGGCATCCCAACGGCCTGCCGCGCGAGTTAGCAAGCGAATGGTTCCTCGGTCTGGCGCGAGCCGTTTCCTATCTGCACGACCACGGCATCGTTCACCGCGACCTCAAACCGGCCAACATTTTTCTGGAAAACGGTTCCGTCAAGGTGGGCGATTACGGCCTATCCAAGGCTATCGGAACGAGCCAACGCACCGCGCAAACTCAAAGCGTCGGCACGGTGCATTACATGGCTCCGGAGATCTCGACCGGCAACTACGGCAAACCCATCGACACCTATGCCGCCGGCATCCTTCTCTACGAGATGCTGACGGGGCGCGTGCCGTTCGAGGGCGAAAGCTCCGGCGAAATCCTCATGAAACATCTCACCTCGCCTCCCGATCTCAGCAAGGTTCCGTCCGAATACCTACCGATCGTGTCCAAGGCGTTGGCGAAAAATCCGGCGCAGCGTTACGCCAGCATGACCGAGATGGCGCGGGCCATTGAGGCCATCGGGCAGGCGGCCGCGCCCCTCGCTCGCGGCGCGAATCGAGAGGCGGAAGCCACGCGCTCTCCGAATCCAACCCCGGCACGTCCCCCGGAGCCGATCCTCAACGCTCTGCCCGCCGTGTCCCGTCGCGTTCAGCTGATGGAATTGTGCGGCGCGATGCTGTTGACGGTACTCTTCACCGCGTTGGGCAGCGTTCTGTGGACCGCGATCATCCATCCCAAGACCGGCGATGTGTTCTTGGAAATGGGCCGCGTCTTCTTTCCCACGGTCGTCGCCTGCTGGGCGATTCTCATACCCTCGAAGTTCTGGACGGATCGACGCGGCGATTCCTGGCTCCGACGCTTCTCGTTGTTACTTGTCGGCGGGCTGGTTGGTCTAGCCTGTTGGTGGATCGACGGAGGAACGCTCGCCGTGAAACTCCCGGACGGAGAGACTGGCCGGACTCTGTTCGCATCCGCGGAGGGCGTGACCGAGGCGTCCTATTTCAGTTTCTATGCGCTGGCCTTCTTCGCCATGCGCTGGTGGCGCACGACCGCGCGCCGGCGGCCTCAACGCTTCAGCTTCGCGCCGATTCTCGGCGCGGCATTCTGGGGTCTGGTGCTGATGTTGTTGATGCGTCCTCTGGCCAGCGCCAGCCCCGGATTGCTCGTGCTTGCGATGTCGGCGGCCATCGTGCAGTTAGTAAGCCCTTGGGAACAACCGCCCGCGCCCACCGCCAAACGTCTGCGTCTGCGGTGTGCTTGCTAATAAAAGAGAAGACGAGGAGGGATCTTGCATGCGCATCTCCACTTGTATTTGCTTGATTGCGACGTGTTCGTTCGCCGTCGGCTGCGCGGCATCCGCCTCGCCGCAATCCGCTCGACTGCATGGATCGGCCTCGACGAAATCGATGGTAATTCAAGGTTACGGCCTGACTCCCAAGGACGCCGAAGCGGACGCCGTGGATCGCGCCTGCAATTCGCTGGCCGAAGAGTTTCATCTCGGCTGGACGCCCGCGCCCGACTTCTTGCTCGAAAAGAAGATGGTGCGGTTCGGAGAGAAGTCCGAGAAGGCCTCCGAAATCGCCAAAGAGTTCGGCGGCAGAATCCATGTGGTTCAGATGACGCTGGAAATTAACGGCGAACAAGAACGCGAACTCCGCCAGTTGGCGCGCCAACAGCTCATGAAAGAACGGCAAAAGGGATCGCTTCTGTTCTTGATGGGCGCGGCTTGTCTGATCGCGGTTGTGGGAGGCTACCTGCGCTTGGAAGAGGCGACGAAAGGCTATTACACGCGCCTGTTGCGCATGGCAGCCGTCGGCATCGTCTCGGTCCTCGCTGCCGGGCTCTGGTATCTGAGGTGAAAAACGATGCCTTCCGAGAGCGATCGATTGCTGATCCACCAGATCCGCGACGGCGATCCGCGCGCCTGGGAGACACTCATCAGCCGTTACGAGGGTCGGTTGCTTGCGTTTGTCCAGCGGCGCATCCGCGATCGTGGCAGCAGCGAGGACGTGGTACAAGAAACCTTCGTCGGTTTCCTCAATAGTCTGCCCAACTTCGACGACCGACGCGAACTGCAAACCTATCTCTTTACCATCGCCTCGCACAAGCTGACCGATCATCTCCGCCGCAACGGCCGCCATCCGCTGCGTTCGCTCGGCGATAGTTCCGCCGATCTGCTCGAACAACAAATCGACGAGCATCCCGCGGCCTCCAGCGCCGCGCGCAGCGAGGAACGCAAGGAATTGGAGAGTAACGCCATCGTTCGCTGTCTGGGGCAAATCCTGCGCGGCCTGCAAGAGAAAGGCGATTGGATGCGCCTCAAGGTGTTGGAATTATTGTGGGTGAAGGGCTGGGCCAACCGCGATGTCGCCGCCCATCTGGACATCAGCGAGCAACAGGTGGCCAACTATCGCTTCGCCGCCGTCAAGAAACTGACCGAGCAAATCCGCGACTCTGGACTCTCCGCCGACGTATTCCCCGAATTGCATACACCCTAGAATCAAACGAAAGGGGCTGCGATTGGCTGTGCCGCGGTGAACGACGAAGTATCTTCCGCTCGCAGTTCAGACTGCGAGCCGACCCATGAACTCCTTTTCCGCTTGGCCCCCCAGCGCGAGTAAGAGTAAATCGAGAGGTAATGTCCCCACATGCCGATTTTTTTCGCTGGGTGAGCTTGGGGCGAGATCGGCGGCTACAAGAAAAACTCTTCCCCTGAAACGCGGAAAACGCTCCTGGAACGCCCGCAATCCCCGTCGATGATGCGAAGCGGACGAGCCGATCTCGAAAGCGAGAGGGCGTTCCGGGTGATCGTAGATGAGATCCACTTCCTCGTTGCCTTGCCGCCAGTGATAGATGCGGACCTGAGTTTGCTGACTGAGAGCGTGCAAGTGGCCGGCTACCAAGTTTTCGATCAGCAACCCCATCTCCGATAAATCGTTCAGCGGTCCCAATCCGCGTTGGAGAGCGGCGTTGCGCACCGCGCCATCAATGAAGTACAATTTGCGGCCACGCTTCTGCTTCGATGCCTCGCTGCCCGAGTAGTTCTCCAGGGCGAACACCAAAAAAGCGCGCTCCAAGTAGGACAGATAGCGATCGAACGTCGGTTGCGAAAGGTTGTCGAGCCCTTGACAGATCGTCTTGGGCGACAGAATGCCGGTGAACTGACCCGCCAAGGTGTACAACAGCCGTTCCAACAGCTTCGGGCTTTGCACGTCGAACACCTGCGGGATGTCCTTATAGATGGCGCGCTCGACGGCATCGTTGCGCAAGATACGTTGCGATTGCAACAGTATGGACTGCTCGTCCCCGCGACGATCTTTGGCATCGAGCAATAGTTCGGGAAAGCCGCCGGTTAGAAGAAAGCGACGGCGGCTTTCCGCAAGCTCCCCCACGTTCACATTCGCGGAAATGCATGCGTCGATCGTCTCGGACAGCGACGATTGCACGGGAACCGCGACGGGATGGCCGACCAAATCGAGGTACTCGGTGAACAGATAGGGAGCGAGGTATTGCTCTTCCCAACGACCAACGCCGCTTTCGAGTCGGCGAGTGCGCAAGGCTGCCGTGGAACTCGACGTGCCGACAATGCGGAAGGGCCAACTCTCGTCGTAAAACGTCTTGAGCCACAAATCCCACTTGTCGGCATAGGTCAGTTCGTCCAAGAACAAGTAAGCCGGGTCGTCTGCCTTCGCTCTTTCTCGAATCGTGCGTGCCAACTCGCCCAGCGAAATCTCCATCAAAAGCGGATGATCCAGCCGCAACCACCACAGCCGATGACGAGGAATGCCCTCGGCCAACAACCGCTTGACGGTCTGATACATCGCCGTGGTCTTACCGACGCGGCGCGGCCCCAGCACGAGTTGAAAGCGGCGCGGCTGAGCCTGGCGCAACCTCTTCCACAACGCGCGTGCCAAGGGCCTTTCCACTTCTCGCGCCCAGGCATCCGGCACCGTCCCGTCGTGTTGCCAAGGATTCTGCTCGCGGAAGACCTGTTCGTAATCGCCGATGGACGGACTCCAGGTTGGAAGATGATGTCGTGACATAACGTCCAGCTTAGTTCAATTATGCTAAATGTTCAATAGCATTCTTGCTGTGTATGCTAATTCAAGATTAGCATACACGAAGGCTCGGACTCGTCTTCTGTTGCAGATTTTGATTCAATTCTCTTGAGAGCGTGGATAATATCACCGCAATGCCTCTGGCAACGAAGAGTGATCTCAAGAGAACATACACATGGACAAAATCAGCGTGGCCCAGGCGCGGCAAGTTGAAGCCGTGGGGCGGGAAGTGCGGTTGCAGGGCTGGATTCGCACGCGCCGCGATTCCAAAGGCGGCTTCAGTTTCCTCGAATTGAACGATGGATCGAGTCAAGGCAACGTGCAAATCGTCGCCGATGGTTCGCTGCCCAATTATCCGAGCGAGATTCTCCATCTGACCGCCGGTTGCAGCGTGACGGTGGACGGCGTCGTCCGCGCCTCGCCGGCTAAAGGGCAGGCGACCGAGGTGCAAGCCCAGGCGATCCGCGTCCACGGCCTCGCCGACGCCGCCAAATATCCGCTGCAAAAAAAGGGGCACTCGATGGAGTTTCTGCGCGAACAGGCCCATCTGCGCCCGCGCAGCAACACCTTCGGAGCGGTGGCCCGCGTCCGCAATTGTATCTGCCGTTCGATCCACGATTTCTTTCAGGAACGAGGGTTTCTCTACATTCATGCGCCGATCGTGACGGCGAGCGACTGCGAGGGGGCGGGGCAAATGTTCCGCGTCACCACGCTCGACCTCGGTAAACTGCCGCGCAACGAGAAAGGAGAAATCGACTACACGAAAGACTTTTTCGGACGTTCGACCTATTTAACCGTCAGCGGCCAACTCGAAGGCGAGATCTTCGCCTGCGCTCTCGGCAAGGTGTATACCTTCGGCCCCACTTTCCGCGCCGAAAACTCGAACACCTCGCGCCATCTCGCCGAGTTTTGGATGATCGAGCCGGAGATGGCCTTTTACGAGCTGACCGACAACATGGATCTGGCCGAGGCGTTTCTCAAGCGCATCTGCCGCGATGCTCTCGAACGCTGTCCCGAAGACATGAAGTTCTTCGCCGAGCGCGTCGACAAGTCGGCCATTTCAACACTTGAGGGAGTTGTCAACTCGCAATTCGTTCGCCTCTCGTACACGGAAGCCGTCGATATTCTGCTGAAATCCGGCCAAAGTTTCGAGTTCCCCGTCGCCTGGGGAACCGATTTACAATCCGAACACGAACGCTATCTGACCGAGCAACATTTCAAACTGCCGGTGATCCTCTTCGATTATCCCAAGCAGATCAAAGCGTTTTACATGCGTCTGAACGACGACGGCAAAACGGTGCGGGCGATGGATGTGCTTGTGCCGCGCGTGGGCGAGATCATCGGCGGCAGCCAGCGCGAAGAACGGCTCGACATCCTCGAAGAGCGCATGAAGGAACAAAAACTCGATCCGTCGGCGTATTGGTGGTATCTCGATCTGCGCCGCTACGGTACGGTTCCGCACAGCGGTTTCGGTTTGGGTTTGGAGCGCACGGTGCAGTTCGTCACCGGCATGGCCAACATCCGCGATGTCATCCCCTTCCCGCGCGTGCCGGGCAGTGCGGAGTTTTAGCTCGTTCAACGGTGGATGGGAGGTTTCGTTCCGTGCAAGATCTCGATGCGCGCGTGTGGCAATTGATCGAAGAGTCCCAAAAATTGCCGTTGTCCGCTCTTCAATTGGACCTATTGCAAGAAGCCGTTGCCTTGGCGGACGCCCATCAACGCATCGACCTGGGTATCGCCGCGCGTTGGGATTTGATGGTCGTCGCGCGGAATCTGTTGCGCGGCGATGTGTTGACCGTCGCCTTTACCTGGTGCCTGGCTAAGTACGACCGCGATCCGAAGCCATTTCACGGCCAAGATCTGATTTGGTTCTATCAAATGGTCATCGGGCAGCTGGCCAATCTTCCCGATGTGCCGCGGCGGAAGCTGGAAGAAATGTTGGACGATCTGGGTCGCCGACTGCGAGAATCGGGGCGATCCTTGGCTCCGGTGTACGTCACGCGGCGATCCATCGCGGCGGATTTAGGCGATCCCGAATTAGCTCGTTACGACGATGAAGCGCTGCGTCGCTGTCGCTTGGGACAAGGCGAAGGCGCGTTCGGCGACTTGCGCGACGAGATGGAAACGGCGCTCTTTCTGGGCGAGGAAGAGAAGGCGCTCCGTTTGGGGCAAGCCATCGTCCAAGGAAGACGGTCGCAACACAGCGCGGAATTGAGTGCCGATTGCGCGTCTCTGTTACTCATTCCGCTGTGGAAACGCGGTCGAATTGACGAGGCCAAGCAGTTGGAGAAGGTTTGCTGGCGTTCGTTTCATCCCGAACAGTGCTACTATTGGTGGCACGGCGAACTGTTGAAATGGCTGACGCTGGCCGACAAACTTCCCCGTGCCATCTCGGTATACGAAGCGTGCCAGAAAGCCATTCACGCCTATACCGATCCGCTAAGTCGCTTACATTTCGCTCTGGATGCTGGAGTGCTGTTCGACCGTCTGCGCCGCGAGGGACGCCGAAGGCTGCCCTTGCGTCTGCCGGAGTGGCTGCCGGTGACGGCGAACGAGGGCCAATACTCCGTGGCCGAGTTGGGCGACTGGTTGCTCCAAGAAGCCGCCGAACTAGCCGATCGCTTCGACCGTCGCAACGGCAACGACTATTTCCGCAAACAACGACAACAACGCAACGAGTTGTCGAACCTACGACCCGTTGGCGAGTGAAGCCGCTATTCCCGTCGCTTAACTTAGCATCTCCGATTCGTGTCCCAGCAGGAGTTCCACCCCTTGCAAGAGAGAATGGCGTCCTCGTTCCTCGCCGACGGTCAATCGGCCGTTTTGGAAGATGCCACGTTGTTCGAGCCAGGCCAAAAACTCCGGAGCCGGTTGCAGGCCGAGTAGTTGCCTCGCTCCGGCGGCGTCGTGGTAGCTCGTGGACTGATAGTTCAGCATCACGTCGTCGGCGCACGGCACGCCCATGAAATAGTTGCAGCCGGCCAGCGACAATAACAACAGAAGATTGTCCGCCGAGTTCTGATCCGCCGCCGCATGATTGGTGTAACAGACATCGACGCCCATCGGCAGACCGAGCAACTTGCCCATGAAGTGATCTTCCAAGCCGGCGCGGACGATCTGCCGTTCGTCGTACAGATACTCAGGGCCGATGAAGCCGACGACGCTGTTGACCAAGAACGGGTCGAAGGCGCGGGCCACGCCATAAGCTCGGGCTTCGAGCGTCAGTTGATCGATGCCGTGGTGCGCGTCGGCGGATAAAGCGCTGCCTTGCCCGGTCTCGAAGTACATCACGTTGTCGCCGACCCAGGCAACCTCACGCCGACGATGGCTTTCCAAGACGCGCTCGCGCCCCTCGCGCAACAGCGACAGACTGACTCCGAAACTGGCATTGGCCGTTTGGGTTCCAGCGATCGATTGAAACAGCAAATCGACTGGCGCGCCGCGCTCCAAACAAGCGAGCTGCGTGGTGATGTGAGCCAGACAGCAGGCCTGGGTCGGAATCGCCAATCCGTCGATCAGGCGCGCGAGGACATCGAGGATGGCGTGAACCGTGTCCACCGATTCCGTGGCCGGATTGACGCCGATCACTGCGTCGCCACAGCCGAACAACAAGCCATCGACCGCAGCCAGCACGATGCCGCCCAGATCGTCGGCGGGATGGTTGGGCTGAACGCGGACGCCCAGCACACCTCGCTGACCCATGGTATTTCGGCAGCGCGTGACGTTGCGAATCTTACTCGCCGCCGCGATCAGATCCTTGTTGCCCATCAACTTAGCCACGGCGGCGGCCATGTCGGGATGAATGCCGCGCTGAAGGGCGCGAATCGCTTCCTCGTCGATGGCATCGTCGAGCAGGTACTCGCGGAACTCGCCGACCGTCAGGCCGCGTAGAGGAGCGACGGCCTCGCGGTCGAGCGCGTCCAAGAGGAATCGACTGACCTCGTCGGCATCGGGATCGAGCAGGGGTTGATCGAGGAACTCGCGGAGGGGAACGTCGGCTAGGACGAGCTTGGCGGCCACGCGCTCTCGCTCAGAGCGCGCGGCCACTCCAGCGAGATTGTCGCCGGACTTCTCCTCATTGGCGCGGGCCATCACTTCGCGCAGGTCGGCGAAGGTGAACTGCTCGCCGCGAATGGTGGTTTGATACGCCACGATCGACCCTCACCAACGAGGGGACTTGCCATGAGTCGAGCGGGAAAGCCCGAATTATAGGAGTGCTTTTTGGAACAGCACCAGGTTGGCACCGCGATCCGGATCCCAGCGAATGCCGAGGATGTCGTATCCCTGCGCGATGCCGAGGTGCAACATCGACCGATGCTGATTGTGGCACTCGAAGCGGATGGCTTCGTAGTCGTTCTCGCGCGCCCACTCGTGAACCGCCTCCATCAGCTGCGACGCGATGCCCTGACGGCGGTATTCGCTCAGAATGCCGTAGAACCAGGCGAAGAACACGCGCGGCTTCAACTCGAAACCCAAAAAGAATCCAACCGGCTTCTCGTCGATGCGCGCCACCATTTGCAGCACATTGTGGCGTCCGAGATAACGGCGATGGAAAAACTCCGCGTCCCGCCCGGGGCGAAAGATCTGATTGAAGAGTGCGACGATTTCTCCCACATCCTCCGGCCCAACAATATCGACGATTGCATCGGCCATGTCTGGATCACCTCATTTTCGGCTGTCGCCATTCGGCCAACCATCGTATTTGGACGAAAGCCGAATGCCGCCTCACCTTTCGGGACGATACAATCCGGCGATGATCTCGGTCCATGAGGGTACGGTCCAGTTCGAGAAATCCTCGTTCTCTTCATCCTCTTCATCGCCGAGGTCTTCCACTTCCTTCGCCGGGGTCTCCTCGACGACTTCCTCTTCCTCCGTCTCGAAATGTTCGCGCGCGGCGACAGGCTCTCCCTTGACCTCGGCTTTGGGTTTTCTGCCGCGCCGTCGCATGCGTCGGGGGCGTTCCTTTTCCTCGGCGTCTTCCGCTTCGGTGGCCGTCGGTTCGCCGGTTGAGGCCCCTTGGCTTGCGGCAACGGTCTCACCGGTCGCGCTTTTCTTGCTGCCGCGTCCTCGTCGTCGACGTCGTCGCGGTCGTTCCTCACCGGAAGGAGTTTCTTCGGCCTCCGGCGACTCTACCACGACGGGTTCGGCGGTCTGCACCACCCGCGGTTCCGCCGTTTCGGTCGCGGCGACGCGCCTCCGTCGAGCGCGCGGCGGCGCTTCCCGTTCGACCTCGGACGGCGGTACCGATGCCGTCTCGACAACAGGACTCACATCGCGCGGCGAAAGAGAGGGTGAAACGGATCGCTCCTCCGATTGCGGCGGCAGGCCCAACTCCTCGGCGAGAGCGCTCCAACGATCGGTTTCTTCCGGCTCAGTCATGGTTGTGGTTATCTCGTCTTCTTCCCATTTGATGCACGGTTCACATTCCTCATTCTTCATTCTAACAAATTTTGCTCCGAGACGTACACCCGACAGAGTTTACGAAGCGAGCCGACGGCGGAGGTTGCCATGCGACTTGCCCCAACCCAGCGGCTTACTCTGCCGGTTCTCCACGCCGCTACAGATCCTCCAACGTGTCATCGAAGGAACCGGCGGCCATATCTTCGATAGCGTCCGCGCCGCGCAAGGCCCACGGCGGGAAAGGGATCTTCACCAATAGCGGCTCGCGGAAGCTATCCTGGATGAGCAGTTTCTCCTCCGGCAGCAACATCGACGCCTTCTTGCGCGAGGCTTCGCTCAGAAAGCGCCATACCGGATCGCCTAATTCCAGAGAGCCGCTCTTTCCCAGCGCCCGAATGCCGGCGTTCTCGATGACGCGAGGCGACACCAACGACGCCTGTTGTTGCGCCCCCAACAGAATGATCCCCTGCGATCGCATCTCCGCCGCCACGCGCTCGATCAACTCGGTGATCGGATCGTGCGAGCCGCGCGGCGCGAAGCGATTCAATTCGTCGAGGGTGACGAGATAGATCAAACCGCGCTGGGCGTGCGAGCCGGTGCGTTCCTCCACGAGTTGTCGAAACACCGTGGCGACGACGAAGCGCTGCAGCGCCGGTACCGCCGACAAACCGTTGAGATCGACTACGACCGGATCGCGCGAATCGCGGGAACACACTTCGAGCGGCTTGCCCTGTTGGCCCTCGCGCCGCAATACGCCATTTCCCTCATAGACCAATCGCAAAAGACGCCGATAGAGTTTCCGCATGGTCGCCGAGTGATGTTTGGCGCGGAAGGGACTGGCTCCGTCGTCTCCGGTAGCCATCTCGCCGATCCAATCGAGCAGCCCTTGAAACGTCGCCGGTCTGCCCGCGCCGGCGACGAGCGTGCGTTTGCGCGTGTTGTCGCGTTCGAGTTTCTCGTTGGTCAGATAATTCTCGATGTCCAATACCAGCGCGCCGAAATTGGGATCGCGCACATCGTCGTCCGCGAACAGATAACTCAGCAGACCGCGTTCGACGACATCGCGCAGGCTCCAGCTATAGGCTTTGACATCGGCTTTTGGTCTGCCAGTATTGATGGGATTTTCTTGCCCCGGCATTTGCGGCGCATAAAAGGTTACATGGGTGAACGGGGTCGGATCGTCGATGCCCAGCGCCTGCCAATCGGCGAGATGCTTGGCCGGATCGTAGCGCTTGCTCCGGCGGTCGATGTGGAAGAGATCGAAGTTCTTGACGTTGAGGATAATCGGCACGATCCGCAGACGCTCGCGGTCGCCGGGCCGTTCGCGCTGTTGTCGCCGAGCTTCGCGCAGCAGCAGATAATTGAAGTGCAGCAGCAAACTCGATTTGGTCCCACGTCCGGCCACGCCATTGACGTTGAGGTGTCCGCCGTTGGCTCCGAGCAGATAATCGAGGTCGATAAGGCCCGCGCCGGCGAAGCGACTGCCGCCGTTGCGGACGCGGCCCACCGTCAGCGGATTCTCGATCTCGTCGAAGGCGTACGCCATGCGCGTGTCGACTTCGCCGCCGAGAAACACATCGCTGCCTTCCAACGGCGGAGCAAGGACGCCGGGATTGGTGCGTAAAATCGTCACCACCGCGTAGGTGAAGCCGGGCGAATCGAAGGGCGGTTGATAGGTGATGTTGCCGTCGTGGCGGTCGAACTCCTCGCCGAGATTACTTTGACGACTTTGGCGATAGACTTCGCGGATTAATCCGTAGAAGATGAGTTTCTGTCCGCCAACCTCGCTTTCGGTGCGGACGATTTGCGATTTCTCGACGAGTATCTGGGGCGCGACCCAGAAGGAAAACTCTTCGCTGCTCGATTCGTGAAACGGAGGCGAGGCGACCTTGCCGATGGCCCCGCTGGGTGTTTGCGTCGCTGCCGAAAGATGTTCGTTCACCGTGCCACCCCCTCCTGTGCAGGGTGGGTCGAGCAAAGCGAGACCCACCGAGCGATGAAATAACGAACTCACAAACCCGTCAGACGATAAAACCGCTGCGCCAAGGTGGCCGGTGCGGTCAGCAGCGACTTCAGGCTGTCTTCGGCGCGCACAATCGGCTCCAACGACACGGCCGCGCGGGCATAGGTTCCCTGCCGACAGCGCAAGTGCAGCAGAGCATTCGAGAGGCGGTCGAGATAACTGAAATTGCAGCGGTGGCGCTCGAAATGCGCGCAACTGATCTCCACGCGAACCACGCCCCAGTTCGGCATCGCCCCGTGCGCGCCGTCGAGTTTGAGATACCACGACACCACCGGCAGATCCTTGCTCGGCACGCGGAACGCCGGCGTGCGCTGGCCCGGTTCCAGGCCGTACAACACTTCCCAGCCACGCGGATGCAGATAGTTTTCGAGATGCTGCTTGATGACGCCGACCGCGTTCAAGCGATCCAACTCGTGAGACCGCATCCGACCGAGACGGCCGTCGACCAAACTCAAAGCGTCGAGGTTTTGACACAATGCCAACTCTTCCAGCGTCTCCATCTCATATTGAGAGCGGACGCGCGTTTGCTCGCGCATTTTCTCAAAATCGTGGGTCGGCCCACGCCTTTCGTCGTCGAGTCTCGGCAGCGCGGCGGGCAATAGACGCATTTCCATTTCCCGCAGCCGCGCGGCAAACCGCTCGACCGCGTCCCAAGGGAAGGGATCGACAATCAGCGACACGACGCGCTCGACCCGAACGAACTCGCGCACCAAAGTCCGTCCTTCGATGCGCATGCACACTCCGCCAATTTCCGCTAACCGGATGGGAAATGGGTGAGAAGCCGCGTCGCGCAGCCAAGCCACCGTTTCACCGCGATGGCAACCGTCGATGAATCGACTCGGCAGCGCGGACGGATCGACGGAATCCGACGCGACCGAACTCGGCTGCCAGGCGTGCGCCGGTGTCTCGAAATCGAGGGCGACCGCGGGCTTGTCGTCTTCGGTGTCGGCATCGACCGGCCCAACCAACGGCGGTTGATCCACATAGGACCGCATGCGGCGAGCGCCGTAATGACGAAACAGATCGAGACTCATGGTCGTCGCCTCGTTGCTCACGTCAAGGACAAACTTCGCAATCGCCGACGCATGGCCTCGCGGTCCACCAACAAATCGCCGGCGAGTTGATGCTCTAAAAATCGCGGTGAGACGGCGAACGATGCGGCATACTGTTGACACGCCAAGCGACAGACCGTCTCCGGCATCAATAACTCGATGGCGAAGCGATTGGCTTGCCTCTCCGTCTCGGACAGCGACTTCCCTTTGTCGGACCCCGCCCCTTCCGCTTCGCGCACCGAGTCGCCTTTGTCTTCGTGAACCGCGAATGTCGTGCCGTCTTCCGCCGCTTGCAAGCGCGCTCGATAATGCAGCAGATAATGGCCCAAGGTGTGAGCCACCACGAAGCGCCGCCGGTTCAACGATACATCGCCATTGACCAAAATCGTGCCGTCGTTCGCCCGAGCGAACAGGAAGCCAATCGACGGCGTGGGATCTTCCAGCCAGTCCGGTCGTTGCACGCCCCAGCGCTCCAGGTAAGATCCGATGGCGGCGCGGTTCAAACCTGTAACTTCCTCATGTGCCAAACGGCACGCGGCGAGAAGTCGATGCAACGGCATCGGCTCGACGATGCGCCGCGCTGGGATCGGCCAGGGTAGATCGGCGACGGCATGAATCCGTTGGATCGCATCGAAGATGAGAACGGAATCGTCGAACTGGTTCACGAGTGTCCTCCCTTCTGCGTCGGGGGCGTTGCTTCCTCTCATTGTCGCGCGCGAGAGGATGCAATGCACCCTTTTTCCTGCCATTCTTCACTCCGCGAAGGGAGGATACCCGGATGGCCTTGCCGATTATAACGACGGTGACGATCGGATCGAAGAATCGGGGCATTCGATCGAGTTTGGGCGCGCATGCGTTCGCGGCCGATGGGTTGATGGGCGGACAGGTCGGAATCGCGCTGGATGGACTTGCCAACGGTGGCGTCTGGAGTAGTATAAACGATGAGATCGGAAGCGGCTCCCTTGGCTGGGCGTCGCAACGAGTTAGACGGCAATTATTTGCCCCCATCGTCTAGTGGCCTAGGACATAGCCCTCTCACGGCTAAGACAGGGGTTCGAGTCCCCTTGGGGGTACATTCACACTTGTCCAAACGTGATCGGGAGTAGCCAGGAGTGACCCCAAGGCATGGGGTTCAATGGGTTGAACGGAAAAAGGGGACGCGACTCGAATAGGAGAGGCTTGTCCGCTACACTCCTGCTGTTTTTGGGTCGCGCCAACTTTTTCTTTTTCGGCCGACCGAGCGGACGCAAGGTGGCCTCCAAATCGATCGTCCGTGCCGTCTCTTGCTGCTAGGTCGGTGCGCTATACGAACTCCCCGGCTTCACGAACCATCTTACGCCTGCCAACTCCGCCTCTGTCGGTGCCTCGTCAACGAACTCTGTCCAGTCCCCAGGCAGAGGCAGTAGCCAAGGGTGTAACAGGCGCTTACCCCGCGCAGCCGCCGAATCTACAAGTCGCGTCCCATTTTCATTTTGAACGCGGACGAGTATTTGAACAACGACTTGAAGGGCCAGGTGAACGCGGCCGGTTTGCCTCACAGCAAGGTCGAGGCGCGTTCGCGGATACAGAATTTCATGCGAAAGTTGCAGCATCTTCCAGAGCGCGTAATGAGTTACTTTGAACATCTATCCGTCCAATATGCTGCTAATATGAATTAGTGAGAATCTTACATGCCGAGGTAATAAGACTCTTGCCGCTATCGGGAGCTCGAACGAGGTATTAGCAATAAACGTGTGGCTTCGCGGCGTCAGCCACCGCAACAATAACTATCTTCGACAGCATGTGCAAAAGTGCCGTGACGAATTGCAGAAGCGGCTAGACGACGCCAAACAACCAGTGACGCGGGCGAAAAAAAATCAGAATGGGTGGAAGGTCTTGACTAGTACGGAGTCGAGAGAAGTCCAACAAGTCGTCCGTAATCTATCGTCTTTCGGGTCCGAGACTGTCGCCTTTCTCAACCATCGTGTTCGCCCCACACTCGCGGACACACAAAAACATCTCGATCAACTTGTCGCCGATCTGGACAGCGATAGTTTTGAACGTCGTGAAACGGCTTCGCGCGAGCTATCTCGTGGCATCGTGGCCGAAGCGGTATTAGAGAAAGCACTGGCCAATCGTCCTTCCCTCGAAGTGAGAAAGAGACTGAAAGCGATCCTCAAGGACTTTCCAAAGTGGCGAGATAAGAACCCCGAATTGTTACGCCAATTCCGGGCCGTATGGGTGTTACAACAAATTGGCACACCCGAAGCCCGCGCTTTGTTGCAGAAGCTTGCCGATGGCGCTCCCTCCGCCGCGCTGACACAAAAAGCGAAGGATGCCTTGCAGTCTCTGGACCGGATCAAAAGCGAGGAGAAACGCGGAGAAAAAAAGTAGATATATTGTGCGACGACTTCCAAGAATACTCGGCATGTGGTACGTATAAAAGACGTTTTTGTGGACCGTTTCGCAGGTGTCCTTGACGGCTCCCAGCGATCGAACCAACACCGAGGGCGATAGCGTGTTGCTACAACCGCAATGCGCGGCTCAGGTCTTTCATCTGGCGCGATATCTGATCCTTATATTAGCCAACATCGAATTGCATTTATTGACCGTTCCTTTACTGACGCCAAGAATCGTTCGATAGAACGTCCATTTTGCGTTCATGCCGCCTGGAATCGGTGCGAGGCGATCGAGTCGGTTAACAGGGCAATCGTTTTCTCGGTCGCTCCCTGTTGGCTGAGGACGAACGCGCGAGCGGCATCGCCCAGACGGTTCCGTTCGCTTCCATCTTCGAGCAGCTTACGCACCGCCGTCTCCAGCTGGGTTGCGTCGGCGATTTGGCAGGCGGCGCGGGCGTCGATGAGTCGCCTCGCCGTCTCGGCGAAGTTCCAGACGTAGGGTCCGAAGATAACCGCCGCTCCGAACGCAGCCGGTTCGATCATGTTCTGTCCGCCTCTCCGACCATCGAGGCTGCCACCGACGAACGCCACGTCCGCCAAGCCCCACAGCGGCCCCAATTCGCCGATCGTGTCCACCAACACCACCGACTTATTGAGGTCTGCACCGCGGGATCGCCGAGCGAAGTCCACGCCGGAACGCACAAGCAGCTGGGCCACTTCCTCGAAGCGCTCCTTGTGGCGAGGGACGAGGAATAAACGCAATGTGGGGTACTCTTTATGCAATTTTAACCAAACGTCGAACGCGATCTCTTCCTCCGGCGCTTGCGTGCTGCCGGCGATCCAGATGAAGTCGCCGTCCCGCACCCGCAGCGCGTCGCGCAGCGATTGTGTGCGGGGGTTGCGACGTTCGGCGAGAACGCCGTCGAATTTGATGTTGCCCGTCACGGCCACGCGCCGCGGCTCGATGCCAAGGATGCGCACGGCGCGCGCGTAGTCTTCCGTCTGCATGAGCAGATGATCGACATGGCCGAACAGCCAACGGGCCAACGGTTTGACCCACAGATAGCGTTTGAGGCTACGCGGACTCATGCGGCCATTGATGACGGCGACGGGGATGCCTTGCCTTCGGGCCGCCATGAGGAAGTTCGGCCACAGCTCCGCCTCAGCCAATACGATCAGGCGAGGGGCGAGCGCCGTCAACGTGCGCCGTACCGACCATGAAAAATCGAAGGGAAAGAAGAAGACGAACAGGTCGGGAAAGCAACGCTTCGCTTCATCGTATCCGGTTTCCGTCGTCGTTGAAATCACGCAGGGTAGATCGGGATGATGACGGCGAAAGGCGGCGATCACTTGACGGAGGAGATGAATCTCCCCCACGCTGACACCGTGGAACCATATCGCTTCGCTCGGCGACGCTCCGTGCAGACCCATCAGCTTGTCGTTCAGGCCGCGCCGATAGCGACCCGTGCGCAGCGCGCGATAAATCAGCCAGGGAGACAAGAAAAGAAGAACGAAGAAATAGACGACATTGAGGAGCCAGGACATGGGAATCCTTTCCCGATTGCGCCTAGGTTCAACCACGATCCGAAGGGGTGCGCGTCGGCCCTCGCTCTCCTGTTCGGATCGCGGCTAAACGAATGCTACACGGCCTGCCGCATGTGGCAGTTCTTGTACTTCTTGCCGCTGCCGCAGGGGCAGGGATCGTTGCGACCGACTTTGTCGCCACGATTGCGAATCGGCTCGACGATTTTGACCTCGGTTCCGGCGTTCGTGGTTTGACCGGCCCGAACGGCTTCGTCAATGGCTCGCGGGGCCGATTCGTGGGTGGTCGCCCCGATGGTCCACAACGATTCTTGAAACGCCTCCGTCTCTTCCATGCGGAAGACGGTATCGGTCACTTTGTCCTCGACGCCCTCCCACATGGACTTGAATTCCTTCATGCCTTCTTGCTTGTAAAGCGTTTTGGGGTCTTCTTGTCCCCAGCCGCGAAGACCGATGCCGGAACGGAGATAATCCATCTGATAGAGATGATTTTTCCATGCCGAATCGAGCTGATTCAACAACAGACTGCGTTCCATTTGCCGCATTTCGGGCCGATAGCGTTCGTCGAACGCATTCCACAGAGCTTGTCGGACTTGCTCGCGGGTTGTCCCGGTCAGGTAGGCTTCCGGCACATCCAGTTGGCACGTCGTTTTGAGCCAATCGGTCAGTTCCTTGACATCGTCGGCGTCGGCGGGGCGATTGCTGCCCTCGAACAGTTCGTCGACTTTAGCGTCGATGGCTTCGTGATCCGTGGACGGATAAGCGGATCGGCTCACCTCCAAGAGCAATTGGAACAGACGCGGGCGCGGTTGGGTGCGGAAGTCGTCTTCGTGCAACCGTTCGCGCGCCTGCGGGAAGCGCATGGTTGCCCAGTAGAAGATGCCTTCGCGGTTGTAGCGCTGGCTGCCAGACGACGCTCCCGGTTGATCCGCCATGAACCGAGCCATCGCCGTGCGAATCGGGAACTCCATCTCGCGCTGGCGATAGAGATTTGCCACCGCGTCGCGCAACATTTTCTTGAGTTCGGCTTCGTCCTTACCGGTCAGTTCGTTCGGCGACAGTTTGATTTGAAATTTGAGACGCGCCCAGTCGCACAAAGCGCGGACGCCCCAGTTGGGTTCGAGAAACTCGCGGCCCGCGTTCAAGTCGATGTCGGCGACATAGCGATTGGCTTGTTCGAGCAGGTATTCGGAAAGGGCGTCTTTGCCGATCTGCCGCAGTTGTCGATCCGTCGCCTTCAGATTCCACAGCGCGTTCACTTGATTGGAGAGCGCCTGCCAGTTCCATTCGCGCGAATCCTCGCTGCCGAGGTTCTCTTCCATCATTTCGTGAACCTGTGTCTCCACGGCGCGGGTGGCCTTGTCGCGGGCAGTCTTGTCGGCCTCGGTGAAATCGCAGCGGTTAAAGTCGGTGGGATCGAATTCGACGCCGAGGCGATTGGCGGCGAATTCGGCGAAGCTGGCCGAGCCATAATCCGCGTCGAGATAGCGCTCGCAAGCCGAGTCGATCTGCTTGTCCAACATCGACCAGATGCGCAACTTGCAGTTTGCACCTTCGAGGATGCGCTGCCTCGCTCCGTAGACCTCTTTGCGTTGATGGTCCATGACCTCGTCGTATTCGAGGAGGTTTTTCCGGGCGTCGAAGTGGCGTTCCTCCACCTTCTTCTGCGCGGCGGTGATGCGGCGCGACACCATGCGGCTCTCGATGGCCTCGCCTTCCTTCATGCCCAGGCGTTGGAGGAGGTTCGACACCCACTCGCCGGCGAAAATGCGCATGAGGTCGTCTTCCAGCGACAGATAGAATCGGCTGGAACCGGGATCGCCTTGGCGTCCGGCGCGTCCGCGCAACTGATTGTCGATGCGGCGGGCATCGTGGCGTTCGGTGCCGATGATGTGCATGCCGCCCATCTCGGCTACTTTGCGCCCCTCTTCTTTCATCTTCTCTTTGCGTTCGATCTCGTCGACGATCTGCTTCCATTCGTCCTCGGGCACGTCGAGGCGGGAAGCATACTTGTCCTTGAGTCGCGCCCAGGCCAAGGTTTCGGGGTTGCCGCCGAGAATGATGTCGGTGCCGCGACCGGCCATGTTCGTGGCGATGGTCACCGCGCCGATGCGTCCCGCTTGCGCCACGATCTCGGATTCGCGCGCCGCGTGTTCGGGCAAAGCGTTGAGCAATTCGTGTTTGATGCCGCGACGCTTCAGCAACTCGCTCAGCTTGATCGACTTGTCCACATCCGTCGTGCCGACCAGGATGGGGCGGCCTTCCTTGTTGACTTCGACGATCTCCTCGACGGATGCCTTCCACTTCTCTTTTTCGGTGCGGAAAATCACATCCGGGTGATTGACGCGGATGAGCGGTTTGTTGGTCGGAATGGCGAGGACTTCGAGATGATAGATCTTCCAGAATTCGTCGGCTTCCGTCATGGCCGTACCCGTCATGCCGGACAGTTTCTTGTACAGTTTGAAGTAGTTTTGCAGCGTGATGGTGGCCAAGGTCTGCGTTTCTTCCTTGATCTTCACGCCGTCGCGCGCATGCTTGGCTTCGACGGCCTGATGCAGCCCATCGGACCACTGCCGACCGAGCATCAAACGCCCGGTGAACTCGTCGATGATGACGATGCTCATGTCGTTGCTTTCGGGATGGCGCATGACGGCGTAGCGTTTGTCCTTCTTGTACAGGTGGTGCGCCTTCAAGGCGTTGTCGATCAGGTGGGGCCATTCCAGATTGCCGGCGGTATACATGCTTTCGATGCCGAGCAACTCTTCGGCCTTGTGAATGCCGTCTTCCGTCAGATGACAGGTTTGCTCTTTCTCCTTAATCTCGAAGTATTTGCCCGGCTCCTTCTTCTGGAGTTCGCCCAATTGCCCGGCCACATCGTTGGCGCGGGTATAGCGGCTGAGATCGCTGAACGCTTGGCCGGAGATGATGAGCGGCGTGCGCGCTTCGTCGATGAGGATGTTATCGACCTCGTCGATGATGGCATAGTTTAGGGCCTTCTGCACCTGTTGATAGTGCGGATCGAACGTGGAGTCGCCCCAGCGGGCCGGTTTCATGTTGTCGCGCAGGTAGTCGAAACCGAACTCGCTGTTGGTTCCGTAGGTGATGTCGCAGTCGTAGGCTTTGCGGCGATCGAGCGGTTCCATGTCCGATTGGATGTAGCCCGCCGAGACGCCCAACGCCTTGTAGATCGGCGTCATCCATTCGCAGTCGCGTCGAGCCAAGTAGTCGTTGACGGTGACGATGTGAACGCCCTTGCCTTCGAGCGCGTTGAGATAGGCCGGGAGCGTGGCCACGAGTGTCTTGCCTTCGCCCGTCACCATCTCGGCGATGTTGCCTCGATGCAACACAATGCCGCCGAGAATCTGCGTGTCGAAGTGGCGCATGCTCTTGGTTCGCCAACCCGCCTCGCGGCAGGCGGCAAACGCTTCCGGCAACAGATTGTCCAGAGGTTCCCCCTTGGCCAAGCGTTCGCGGAACTTCGGCGTCAGCCCCCGCAGTTCGTCGTCGCTCAGTCCTCGCATCGTTTCTTCCAGTGCGTTGACTTGAGCCAGCAGAGAACCGGGGATGACGGTATGCGTCGCGCCCGCCGCCGATGCGCGAACGTAGCCGAGTCCGCGAATGTAGCGCTCGTTGCTGGACCCGAACAGGCGCAACAGAAACTTTCCGACGTTGTCCGAAAAGGCGGACAATCCGTCGCCCAGCTTCTCCCAAAAACCCACATCCATTGACGTTTGACTGCTCATCGAGATCCATGCCTCCGCATGGCGCATCCGCGCATATTGTGTGCCGTCGAGAAACAAAGTCGCCAGTTTATTAGTCTAGGGCAGCGCGGAGCGCTAGGTCAATACGGATCGACCGCTTCAACCCGAAGTCGCGGACGTAGCCTCTCGAACAAAGAGGACGAACGAGGCGAGGATTCTCGCCGAGACTCCAGATCGAAGGGTCGAGTCAAGGAAGCAGATGTCGCGAGAATCGTCTGAGGACGAATCGTCCGACCGTGTTTCAAGGGTGGGCGGACATTGAGCGAGCGGCGGGCTGACGCCCACCGATGTTCCAACTGTCGGCGAGCTGACGCACACCACTCGCCAGAAGTTTTTTCGTTAGCTTCTACCTTGCGAAAAAGTAATCGAATGACGCTTGAGATTCAGGGGAAGGAAATGTTATGTTACCTCTGTCACGTTGATTGGGCGACAGCGTGACACCGGCCGGCCCCCGTATGGGGCCGGCCACTTTTTTTCCTTCAAATCGAATCGCTCCAGGCTCCCGATCCCATTCCCCCTTCGGTGGACGAGGTTCGTTCCCAATGCAGCATCGCCTCGGCCAAGGGCATGAAGCGTCCTTTCCCCGGTATGTGTACCGTCACCTGACCCGATTCGAGATGATAGACCCAACCGTGCAGGCGCAATTGTCCCGCCGCTAACATCTCGGCCACGAAGGGATACGTTCGGATGTGTTCGATTTGCAGCAGGACGTTGCGTTCGATGGCGAAGTTGAGCTTTTCGGCGGGAGTCAACGAAGCGCCGGCCGCATCGACCTCGGGAAGAATGTCGCGGGCATGCGTAAGCCAACTCGATACGGCGGGAAGCTCGCGCAGCGTTTCGGGAGCAAGCAGCGCCTGCATCGCTCCGCATTTCGAGTGTCCGCAGACAATCACATCGCGGAGGTGCAGCACCTTCAAGGCGTACTCGATCGTCGCCGCCGAACCGCTCACTCCGCCGTGCGTCGGCACCAGGTTGCCGGCGTTGCGCAAGATGAACAGTTCGCCGGGTTCGGTTTGTGTCAACAGGTTCGGATTGATGCGCGAGTCGGAACAAGTGATGAAGAGAGCCAGCGGCGCTTGTCCGTTTCCCAGTCGCCGAAAGAGAGACATTTTAGAGCCGAAAACGTACTGTTGAAAGTGCTGGATGCCCTGAAGAATGCGGGTTGCCCCGCCCATGATGCGCGACATGAACGATCCTTTCGCCCCGAAGAAATCAACTCGCGGGCACCGAGTCCAGAATCTCTCGCACCTTGCTCGCCAGAGCCAAAGGCGTGAAAGGCTTTTGTAGGAAATTGACCTCCTCTTCGGAAATGCCGTGGCGAACGACGGCGTCGTCGGTGTAGCCGGATACGAAGAGTACCCGCATCTCCGGATGGACGACCAAAAGGCGCTCGGTCAACTCGCGGCCGCCGAGTTCCGGCATGACCACGTCCGTCACCAGCAGTTGAATCGGCTCGGCGCGACGGCATGCCGCGTCGCGCGCCTCTTGGGCAGTTCGCGCCTCTAAAACGGTGTAGCCGCTCTGGCGCAAGATCAATCGGCTCAGCGAGCGCACGGCGTCGTCGTCCTCGACGAGGAGTATCGTTTCGCTCCCCTGCGGAGGCGAACGCATCGCGCCGGACTGCGATTTGCTCGAGCGGATCGCCCGTGCCGCCCGAGGGAGATAAATCTCGAAGGTCGCGCCCGAGCCTGGCTCGCTGAAAACCTCAATGTAGCCGCCGGACTGTTTGACGATGCCATAGACCGTGGCCAATCCCAGGCCCGTGCCCATCCCCGGTCCCTTGGTAGTGAAAAACGGCTCAAAAATCCGCGCCTTGACCTCCGAGGTCATACCGTGGCCTGTGTCGGACACCACCAAGGCGACATAAGCGCCGGGCTGCGTATACGGATGGTCGCGCGCGTAAGCGTCGTCCAACTCGACGTTGCGGGTTTTCAATGACAGCTGCCCACCGCGCGGCATGGCGTCGCGCGCATTGACGGCGAGATTGAGGAGGACTTGTTCCATTTGGCCTCGATCGACTTTTACCGCGTCCAGAGGCGATTGCAGGTCCGTTGCCAGCCGAATGTCTTCGCCGATGACGCGCCGCAACATCTTCTCCAGATCGATGACGACGGAGTTCAAATCGAGAATGCTCGGTGCGAGGACTTGCTTGCGGCTAAAGGCCAACAATTGACGGGTCAACGCAGCTGCCCGTTCGCCGGCCTTGTTCATTTCGCTGACGGATTCGCGCACAGGATCGTTCACGCCGAGTCGATTCAGCAACATTTCGCCGTAGCCGTTGATAACGGTCAACAGGTTGTTGAAATCGTGAGCGATCCCTCCGGCCAGCCGTCCGACCGCTTCCATCTTCTGCGATTGTCGTAGCTGTTGTTCCATCAGTCGGCGTTCGGTGATATCGGACTGCACGCCGACGAAATGCGTCACCTCCCCTTCTTCGTTGCGTATGGGAGAGATGGAGAGGGAAATCCAGATCGGCGTGCCATCCTTGCGATAGTTGAGCAACTCGACGTTGGCCGGTCGAGCCGAGCGAATCGCCTCGCGTAGCTCGGCGATCGCTTCGGGACTGGTGTCTCTTCCTTGCAAAAAACGGCAATTGCGACCAATTGACTCTTCTGTCGAGTAGCCAGTAAGCTTCTCGAACCCAGGGCTGGCGTAGATAATCGGGTTATCGATCTGGCATGGATCGGTGATGAGGATGCCTTCCGAAACGGCCTGCAAGGCACGATCGCGCAGGCGCAACTCCGCTTCGGCCGTCTTCTGGGCGTGAATGTCGGTGCAGGTGCCGATCCATTTCACGATCTGCCCGCGCTCGTCGCGGATCGGTAAGCCCTTAGCGAGATGCGAACGATAGTTGCCGTCGGCCCGCCGCAGACGATACTCGACTTCGTAGGGAAGCCCCGTGGCCACGGCGTTCTCCCAAGTCTTCCGCGCCTTCGTGCGATCGGAAGGATGGATCTGCTGCAGCCAACCGAGGCCATGCGATTCGCTGGACGGCAAGCCCGTGTATTCGAACCAGCGCGAATTGGCGTATTCGGCTTGGCCGTCGGCTCGAGTCATCCACACGAAGTGGGGAATGCTCTCGGTCAGGAGATGATACTGTTTTTCGTTGTGACGAAAACGGAGCATCGCCTTGACGTGAGCGACCACCTCATCGGGAGTCACCGGCTTGGCCAAGAAACCGTCCGCCCCCGTTTCCAAACCGCGAATCCGGTCGCTGCTCTGCAACGATTCGCCGGAGATCAACAAGACGAGACTGGAGGCCGTATCCCGATCCGCCTTGATGCTGCGGCAAACATCGACGCCGTTGCCGTCGGGCAACTGGACGTTGAGAACAATGAGATCGGGCTTTTCCCTCGTAACGCACTTTAATTCGCGGGCCGAAGCCGCTTCGTGAACGAGGAACCCTGCAGCGCGCAACGAATTCGTCAGTGCCGAACGAACGAGCGCGTTGTCTTCCACAGTCACAATCGTCGCTGGATTACGAGGTAAGGTAAACACCGTGGCAGCTCTCCTCTCCATATACAGACGGAAATCCGTCTGAAGAGAAACTATTCCGGCGTTGGATTGTCGATTCGTTAGAAAAAGAGGCACACGAATGAATCGGATCGTTCGTATCTTCTCATTTTCTCGGCGAGAAAGCAAGAGATTTGAGGAACATCCGTTCTACAAGGTGCCTCGTTGCTCAACAAACGAATTCATTCTATCTTTTCCCCTTGTCGGGGACCACTAAACTTACTTTTTCCATGCCCGCGCCTTTGGCGGCATCCTGCACGGCGACCAAGGCACTTTGGGGCGCGTCGTAGTCGAGGTCGATAATCAGCTGCGTCTTCTTCGTCGCCTTGATGAAGCGGCTCAACTCGTATTCCAGTCGTTCGGGTTCCACGATGTCCTTTTCCACTCGAAAGATTGGTTTGCCGTTCTCCATGCGCACTTGGACGTAGACCATCTGTTGCTCGATCTTCGCCTTGGTGATGATGGGCGGACCAACTTTATCCGAACTGACGCCTGGCGCTTCGAGGCGTTTTTGCAGCACGGCGTAGCTCGTGGTCAGGATGAAGAATATGAGTAGGACCAAGCAAACGTCGATGAGCGCATTCAGGTCTAGGCGGGTTTCATCGTCGTAGTGTCGCGGCGGCGGCGGCTCCAAGTCGGCGGCGATCCCGGCGAGTTGGGGATGGTTCTCGATGGGAACCCAATTCGTGTCGTTCGGCCCCATGACCTCGTCGGTTGGCTCCCAGCGGCCGTCGGCCAGACCCTCCGCAACCTGCGCCAGCGTCAGATCGCCCATTGCCGACGGAGAACCCTCGTGGCGCACCTTCCACATCGCTATTTCTCCGAGACGCCAATGTATTTCTGTAAGATGCGCTTGCGGAACGGATCGTACTCCAACCGCGCGATCAACTCGCGCACCAAGCCAGACTTTACGTCTGGATGCGCGTTGATGGTGACATCCACATCGTTGGGAAGCTTGTCCAGATAATCTCGCAATCGGTTCAACAACTCGTCCATCGTCGCCAAGCCATCGTCTTTGGGGTCGAGGAATTTGCTGCCGACCGAGAATGAGAAGACGGGCTTGCGCGCGTCGCCCTCTCCTTCGATGTTGATGTTCAGCTGCACTTCATCGGTATTGGGGGCGAGGGCACCGTATTCGGCCGGAGGCGTGGGCACGAAAGCGGCGAGTCCGGCCGTGCTGGCGGTCAACATGAAGAAGATGAGCAGTACCAAGCTCACGTCGATGAGCGGAATCATATCCACATCGTCGTCTTCGTCGTCGTGAGATTTCTTCCAGCGAAAGTCGATTTCGACCGGCTCCAGCGCCTCGGCCACATCGTCGACGCGATCCGGTTCGGAGCGCGGCAGATAGGGAGCGAAATCGGGAGAGCCGCCGACGGGGAACCATTCGGCCGTTCCCGAACGCCGCAGCATGTCGTTTTCGAGCAGTCGCCCTTGCTGAATCCAATCGGAAACGACGGGGAACGGCACCTCTCGATACACGGTGTTCGTGTCGAGAATCCACACGTCGAGAAATCGTTTTTCGGCCATGACGAATCACCTGCGCGGCATCTGCGAGGCTTGCACTCCCGCCGCGGCGTTGGCAGCTGCCGGAAGAGCGGCTTTGCCGGCCGGTTTGGCTTGAAGCAAGAGGATCAACTTCTGCGCGGAGCTTTTCATCCGCGTTTCAAACTGCGCCAGCCAGGCTTTGAACAAGACGTGGGTGAAGACCAACGGTATGGCCGTTATCAATCCCAAGGCCGTGGCGAAGAGCGCCAAGCCGATGGCTCCGGCCTGCGAACCCACATCGCCACCCTTCGACTTCTGGATCTCGTTAAACGTCCCGATCATGCTGATGACCGTGCCGAGCAGTCCGACCATGGTGGCGACCTTGGCGATGGCCAAGATGGTCGGCAACAGGAAGTTCAGATCGGGCATGATCTCCAATTCGATGACGTTGGCCATGGCGCGGCGCACCGCCGACAAGCCCTGCTTCGAGGTTTCCAGCCCGGCGACGAACAGGCGGCGCGGGATGATGTCGGTGCGGGTGCGGCAGTAACGCAACGCTCCTTCCACGCCGTCTCGTTCGAGCTTTTGCTGAAACTCCGGCAGAAACTCGCTCATGTTGGTGGCACCGTTCAGATTGAGGAGCAAGCGCCAGAACACCAGCGTCAACCCCGTCAACGACATGAGGAACAACGGCCAAAAGAAGTACCAATCGTGCGTGATAAAAGTCCACAGCGCTTGCATGCCGCTCTCTCCATTGCCGTCGATGGCGGAGTTCGAGAAGTAGAAACCGAAATCTGCATATCTCGTATCCTCCTTACTTTACACGAGCGCACCCGCGACTTCCAGAGAAAAGCCGATTTGTCGAAGAACGATCGGAACCATCCGTCGAGCGGCGGGAGGCCGTCTGCGGATGACCTCCCTCGAAGCGTCTGCGACCACGGCTCGCCTCAACCGCGACGGCGAGAAGGATTCGTTTATAGCGATGGTGCCGATTGCGCTGACTTGAGGGGGTGCTTTTTCTAAACAGAATGGAAGTGGCGACTTGAGTTGAAACCGCTACAATGTTGCAATTGATTGTGGAATAGTGCCGGATCTGTTTTGGATCTTGCAACGATGCGGATTCGTGGTAAACCTGTGGAGCCGGGGCGGCATCATGCAGGCGGTGAAAGGGCTCTTCATGGAAAAATGGTTGTGCTGGGGCTCCATGGGAGTCGCCGGATTGCTCCTGCTCTTATTCTTGCTGGATCTCTTTCTGAGTATCCCCTTCGGAGGGATAAGCTCGACGGTCGACATCCTGATCGTCCTGTGTTGCGGCATCGTTTTGTACCTGGCATACGATGCCTTCCGCGATCTGCGCTAAGGCCCTTGAGATCGCAGAGTTAGAAGCGCCTCAATCGCGCCCTCCGCCGTGTAAATGCGCGCTTCCGCCGCCACGGGAAAGCCCATCTCCACGATCGCCGCGCTCGTTATCGGACTGATGCTCACCAATCGAATCGCTCCGGATCGAATCCGCCGAGCGCTCGTCTCATCCAGCCTAGATAACAGCGATCGCGCGATGTTGGAACTGGTCGCGGTGATGAAGTCGATTTCCCCTTGCCTCAGCGCTTCCATCGCTTCGGCGTTCGGATCGAGCGCGTCCACCTGCGAATAGACGGCAATTTGTTCGACCTCGGCGACCTTCCCCAATCGCTCGCGCAGGACATCGCGCCCTCGGTCGGCCCGAGCCAGAAGGACACGATGCCCGGCGACGTGCGGGAGAAGTGTCGCGGCCAGGCTCTCGGAATCGAAGACGGGGGGCATCAGGTCTGGCTCGAGGTGAAAGCGACGGAGCGCATCGGCGGTGGAGGGACCGATGACTGCCAGCTGCGTCGAACCCAGCGCGCGCAGATCGCGGCCAACGTGCCGCAGCCGAGTTAACAACGCCTCAACGCCGTTGACGCTCGTAAAAACGATCCATCGATACCGTTCCAATTGAGACAAGGCACAATCGACCGGCGACCAATCGTGCGGCGCGCGGATCTCCACTGTGGGCAATACGGAGACGACAGCGCCCAATTCTTCCAGGCGCGCAACCATCGAGCCGGCTTGATGGCGCGGGCGCGTCACTAAGATACGCTGGCCGAACAGCGGTCTCGACTCGAACCACGCCAACTCGTCGCGCAATTCGACGACCGATCCGATAATCACCAGCGACGGCGCTTTTAGCTCCGCACTCCGCACCGCCTCCGGTAGATCGTGAAGCGACGCCGTGACGGTGCGCTGTCGGCCCGTCGTCGCCCATTGGACCGCTGCGGCCGGTGTGTCCGCTGCTTTGCCGTGTGCGATCAGCTGCTCGACGATGTGGGAAAGGCGCGCCATGCCCATGTAGACGACCAACGTGCCGGGAAAGCGTGCCAGGCCCGGCCAATCTAAAAAGCTATCTGTTTTATCTGGCTTCTCGTGTCCGGTGACAAAGGCCACGGCGCTAACGTGGCGACGATGCGTGAGCGGAATGCCGGCGAACGCACCCGCGCCCAGCGCCGCCGTCACGCCGGGAACGATCTCGTAAGCGATTCCCGCCTGCCGCAGCGCCTCCGCCTCCTCCCCGCCGCGACCGAAGACGAACGGATCGCCTCCCTTCAGCCTCACCACGCGCAACCCTTGTCTTGCCGCGTCGATGGCGATCCGATAGATCTCCGGCCAACGCTCTGGATGCGTCCCGTGCAGCGAATCGACGCAGACGCGCTTCGCATTCTCCGGGGCGAAGTCGAGCAATCGAACCGGCACGAGACGATCGTACAACACGAGATCGGCGCGTCCCAAAAGCTCGACCGCGCGCACCGTCAACAATCCCGGATTGCCCGGCCCCGCGCCGACGAGTGCCACCGTCGCCGCGCCCGTTCGTTCGTCCGAGGATGAAGCGATAGGATCGACCTTATGCTTTTCCGTATCCATAATCGGGCATCCCCATGTCCTCCCTCAAAAGTCGCAATCCTCAAACCTCGATCATCTCCGACGAGTCTGGAACATCCTCGCCTATCTCCGGTTCGTTCGGCGACATCCGGATCAGCACGATGCCCAGTTCGAACAACAGGCTCATGGGAACCCATAAAAACAACATGCTCATGGCGTCGGTCGAGGGGGTGATGAGAGCGGCAAACAGGGCCATGACCATCCAGGCATAGCGGCGTTTGTTGCGGAACGAATTGGCGTCGAAAATGCCCAACCGCGCGGTGAACAACATGACCAACGGCGTTTGGAACGAGAGGCCGAAGATCAACGGCATGTAGATGGCGAAGCCGAGCCATTCGTTCAACCGCAAATCCGGCTTCAGTCCGAGCCATTCGTTGAACCACAACAACGCCTCGATGGCCCGCGGAATAACTAAGAACTCGCAGACGGCCGCGCCCAACAGAAAGAGTCCGAGACTGACCGGCAGATAGACGTGGACGAGACGTTTTTCGTTTGGATAGAGACCGGCGGCGACGAACATCCAGACTTGCCAGAAAATCCACGGACTGCCGAGGATGAAGCCACACACGAGGCAGACCTTGAACCAGACCATGAACGCTTCCTGCACGTTCAGCGTCGCCATGGTGTCGAGATCGCCGACGATGCGCAGCGCTTCTTGGTTCGCCCCCATTTCAGTAAGCGGCTCGCCGTGCGAAATCCATAAGGGAACAACATCGTTGGGGCCAATCTCTTCTTCGTCCTCCTTTTTTTCAGGCCCACCGGAATGACCGATCAGGTTCTCGAGCCAGGAGGCTTTCTTACCGTTCGCGCCGTCCGGCTTCCATACCGGACGTTTGAACGCGTTTATTTTTTCGAGCGGCTCGTCTTTCACGATGGCCTTCAACTGATCGCGTCGGGCGTAGATTTTGCTGAACGAGGACGGCAGATTGGCCAGTTGCAGCGTGGGATCCTCACCCGATTCCTTCATCGTATTCTCGACGCGGTGCCGGTAGAACTCGCGCAGTTGTTCCTTGACCGGCTTGGTGATGAAATTGACCGCCGCCCGACCGATGAAGAAGCTGAAGAAGACGGCGACGCCAAACCCGGCCACGGCGCGCCACAGATGCAGGCGGAGGTCTTCCAGATGGTCGCCGAAAGTCATGCGTGTTTCGGAGAAGAAATCATCGGGATCGGGAGGCGTGCCGTTGCTGCTCATCGTCGGTTCCAACCAGGTGGGTAAACGCCCAAAGCGAACTATGCCGCAGTGAAAGTCATCCTATCGGAGACGCCGCGCACGCTCAAGCGGCCTCTCGAGGGGTGAACCGCACGATCGCAGCGTCCTAAGTACGGTAATACCGATAGATGCTCGGAACGCTCCCGGTTCCTCCTCGTCGCTCCGCACTCATGCGGTTTCCGAGATGCTCCTCTCCCCCGGACTCAGGGGGCGAGGAGAGTTTTGCAAACAGCCCCTCAACCATCCGCTCTCGGTGAGGCGACCCGACCGGGAAAAATAAGTGTCGCTTGACCCCCGGGTCAAGATTCAGGTCAAGGGCAGCGACGATTGGTTGACGGTAGAAGGCAATCAACCGCAGTTGGGGGAAGCAATGGAGAAGCGTTTCGTTCGAGCGTCTGACGCCAAGAGGAAAGGAGTGGACCACGACGAATGAAACATTGGACACGGAACACGGGCTTCGTTCGGTCGTAGCGTCGGGCGGACTACCACGACGATCCGTTGTGTCTCTATTTTCGCGGTCGCTTCACCATGACGATTTCGTTTCCCTTGTCGTTGTGGTGTACTTCGTCCATGAAGGTGCGGATCAATAGCAATCCTCGACCGCTGACGCGCTCGAGATTGGCGGGGTCGGTTGGATCGGGCAATCGATTGGGATCGAAGCCGTTGCCATCGTCCCGGATAACGTACCGCGCCTCGCTCGGCGATTCGCGGGCCAGGACGTGAACGCGGCGATCCATGTACGGAGCAAGCTGACGACGTTCCTCGATTAGCTTGCGATAGGCTTTTTCATCGCGCTCACGCAGTTCGGAATCGACTTCGAGATTGCCGTGATACATCGCGTTGAGCAGGGCTTCGCTGAGGGCGACGGTCACGCGCAATCGTTCGTTTTCGGCGCAGCAGCGAAGGCGACGTAGGTTTTCGCAGATGTGTCCCACCAAAGCCGGTATGAGCGTCGCATCGTTCTCCAAATGAAACTCCGACTCGACGCGCGAAAGGCACTCCATCAAGCGCTGTTGGCTGCGTTCCGCCGTACTCAGACGCAGAACGTCTTCCACGGTATCGAGCAGATCGCACGCCAGATTTTGCTTGGGCACATAGCTGGCGGCTCCCTTTTGAAGCGCCTGCATGGCGATGTCCTCGCTTCCGTGGGCCGTCATCAGAACCACCGGCAACAGAGGATGCCTCGCTCGAATCGTCTCGACCAACTCCAGACCGTTCATGCCGGGCATTATCATGTCGGTCAGTACGAGGTCGATCGTCTCGCGCTGCAGAACGTCCAGGGCTTGTTCGCCGCTCTCCGCCTCGATCCCAACGATTCCGGTGCGGCATTCGAGTGCCTCCAGTCCCGGTCGACGTTCGAGAAGCCCTTTTGCCAAAACGCGATCGGTTCGCACATCATCGACTATAAGTATCTTCGCCATCGTATACTCCTGTTTATCGAACTCTTTGTCGGGCGGGTCGATCGCGGCGAGACGCGCGCTGCTAAGTAGTCGGCGCGGAGCGTTCTAGTTCGTTCAGGATTGGCCGCAGCCGTTCTAATTCTACGTCGAATTGGGCGACGGCTTCCACGGCGAGCGCGAGTTCGCCCTTGGAGGCCATGCGTTCCAATCGTTCGGCTGCGTCGCGGGCGGCGCGTGCGCCGAAGGTTCCTACCGATCCTTTGAGCGTGTGCGCGGCGCGATGTAATAGCTTCCCATCTCCAGTGGACAAGGCAACGTCGATGTCGCGGCGCAATCGAGGGTATTCGGCGCGAAAGACGCCGATCAACTCGCGCGCCAGCCCCAAGTCGCCGCCAACGTGACCGAGTAACTCCGAGCGGTCGAGAATCGCGGCATCCATCGTGCCGATTCCTCGATCCGAAGGCGACGCCGAAGCGGGTTGCGACGCGATCGCCTCGATTGCCTCCCATAACTCGCTTGGCTGAATGGGTTTACTGACGTAGCCGTCCATGCCGGCTTCCAGGCATCGTTCGCGGTCGCCCTGCATGGCGTAGGCGGTCATGGCCAGAATGGGCAGATGCCGGCCCGTGCCGCGTTCGCGTTGGCGCAGAAGAGCCGTGGCCTCCAAGCCGTCCATCTCCGGCATCTGCACGTCCATCAACACGAGATCGAAGGCTTGGCGTTCGATGGCATCCAGGGCTTCGCGTCCGTTGCCGGCAACGATGAGCGTGTGCCCTTGTTTTTCCAGAAGGCGCACGGCCAACTTTTGATTGACGGGGTTGTCCTCGACGAGGAGCAGGCACAGAGGACGCCCCCGTTTTACGGGGGCCGGCGCGGTCGGCGGTTTCTTTTTGGTCGTCGGTTCGCCCAGGATCGTCGAGATGGCTCGATACAATTCGTTCTGTTTGATTGGCTTAATCAGATAAGCCGCCAGGCCCAACTCTTGACATCGCCGCGCGTCGATGTGGTGACATGCCGACGACAACATCATCACGGTTGCTCCGGTCAAATCGGGATGTTCGTGGATGCGTTCGGCGAGCATAAATCCGTCCACGTCCGGCATCTGGGCGTCGAGCAAGACCAGAGCGAACGGTTCGCCGTTGCGCTGCGCGGATTCCAGCGCCCACATGGCGGCGGCGGCATTCTCTACCGCGAGCGGACGCATCTGCCACTGCGTCAACGTTTCGACCAAGATAAAACGATTGGTGGCGTTGTCGTCCACCACTAAGACGGAGAGGCCGTGCAATCGGTTCGGTTCGGGAGAGGCAGGACGACGCACCGTAAAGCCCTGTTTTTCAAAGCGTGCCGTGAAGTGAAACGTACTGCCCAAGCCGAGGCTACTCTCGACCCATAAT